>DATHNE010000245.1:0-21245 GCA_035486355.1 Acetobacteraceae bacterium | reverse complement strand
GCCGAAACGATGGATTGTCGAACGCTCCATCGCCTGGCTCAATCGATGCCGCAGGCTCGCCAAAGATTGGGAAAACCGAAACCTCAACGCACTCAATTTCCTCCGCCTCGCCTCAATCCGCCTCATGCTCAGAAGGCTCTGCAATCCCACATGAAGTCATCGGACGGACTCTGAGGACAGTCCAGGTTCCACTGAATTCGTCAGCACTCATCTTCGTCTCCTTATGAATAGGTCTTCAGAAGACTTGTACTTCTCTTGAGCGGGCGTATGCCGATTACGGCGTATTCTGCTTCGCGTGCTTCGTAATCGCGTGGCCAGTCGCCGAAATATCATGCCCGGCGCCGGCCGTGGTGTGACCCACACCAACAGCGAGCATCAGCCCAATCGGCAGCAACACCACAATAGCCAAACGAAACGTCTCCGGCATGATCACTGGTCCTCTATCGCCTAATAATACGCGATCTAGGACATCAACGGCTTCGCCGGCGAATGGTTTCCGTGCAGGCCCTCTTACATCAAAGGTGCCGCAGACACCTCACGCAGGTGTCTGCACTATCGGTCCGTAGGCGTGCATATCAAAAAACAACGCCTGGCTAATGACCGCCTTTACGGAAGCGGCGCTGTACGGCTTCGCGAGAAGAAAACGCGGCTCCGGCCGTTTGATCCTCAGAAACTCGTCCGGAAAGGCCGTAATGAAGATCACGGGCACATCGTAGCTGGTGATGATGTCGTTGACAGCGTCGATCCCTGAGCTGTTTTCGGCAAGATGCACATCCGCCAAAACCAATCCTGGCTGACAGCGATGCGCGAGGCTCACGGCTTCCTGATGCGTCCGCGCGATATGCGGTACACTGTGGCCGAGCTGTTCCACCAATGTCTGTAGGTCCATTGAAATGATCGGCTCGTCTTCAACGATGAGGACATTGGTGCTGATCTGTGTGGCCAGTTCCTCTCCCGCCTGATCGATCAAATGTTCAACGTCCGACACCGGGCGCTGGAGGATCGTGGCCACTTCATCGACACTGAACTCCTCCATCGACCGCAGGAGGAAGGCCGCACGCGGCAGCGGTGCGACAGCAGTGAGATTGAAATCGACGGCCGATCGGTTCTGGTCGGCCGCACGCGCGGGCTCGGCATGCTGATTCGCAATTCCGGTCCATACCGCCAACAACGCGCGATAAAGTGAGCCGCGGGCGTCGGCCGGGTTGTCGCATATCGGCTCCGCCATCGCGGCCTCCACAGCCACCAGGGCATAGCTGTCACCGATGGCTTGTGAACCGGTCAATACCCTGGCAAATCGCCGAAGATAGGGCACTTGGGCGGTAATGAATGCGGCACTATTGGTCATTTGTGGTGCCCTCTTCGGTCTCGCAACGCGACCCGCGTATGTGCTCCCGGATCAAGAAAAACGATCAGTTGAGACTTGTCCAGGAACTCACGTGTGAGTTCCTCGTTAGAGGCTCCTATACCAGCTGAGCGTTGTCTAGTCGAAACTGGATGAGCCGGACCACCACGCAAGGCCAATATATCGTGATCTCCATCAGGTTTGGTGAACAATGACCAGAGACTCCCAACTGCGGCCGGCAATTCCGTCTCTGCCGTGTCCCGTGACGCGGTCCGCTGATCCAGTGAAGCGGGGAGCTGAGAAACGACCCGCACAGCCACGCGCAAACGCGACATCTGCGGCATCTACGGATGATCACAGCCTTGATGCCGACCTGCGTGATCATCTCGGGGCGCAGCTGCGCGCTATGTTTCAAGAAATCGTGACCGCGCCCTTACCGGGTCGCTTTCAGCGGCTGCTCGACGAGCTGGCCCAAAATGGACCCCCAGCCGATGAGCCGTCATAATTCACCGGACGTTCGGCAAGCATTATTGGACGCCATCCCGCGTCTGCGCGCTCTCGCAATTGGTTTGTGCGGAAACGGTACCCAAGCCGAGGACCTGGTGCAGGAAGCACTGACGCGTGCCTGGGCCAATCTCTCGAGCTTCCAACCCGGCACCAACATGGAGGCCTGGCTTTACACGATTCTCCGCAATGAATTTTACACCTACTTGCGAAAACGTCGGCGCGAGGTCCCGGACCCAGATGGCGTATTCGCGGCCACTCTCGTCAGCGCCCCGGCGCAAGAAGGCCACCTCAATTTCCAGGACCTTCGTGTTGGGCTGGCGAAGCTGGCACCACCGCTCCGCGAGGCGATCCTTTTGGTCGGGGCGTCTGGTCTTTCGTACGAGGACGCTGCGGCGATGTGTCATTGCGCTGTGGGTACCATGAAAAGTCGCGTTCATCGCGCCCGCCTTCGTCTCATGCAGATGCTCAACGAGACGCCCTCGACCGACGCGGGCTTACCCAGCGTCCCGCGAGCGAAGGTCGGAAGCGTCGTGCCGGAGATGGCAGACCAATAGCCATCGGCTCCGACAGGAAGGTGCCCCTGAGACGCTGTGGCAGGGTACCGGCAGCCTATCCACGCCATCGGCGTTGATGCATCTGTGTCGCCCTGCTCGGCGTGGTCGTTGTGGTGCGCGTCGAACTGATCGTGGTGGCCATTGGGTACCCCCGGCAACGCATTCGCCGAACCGGGGCGCGCCCGCGGTGCGGCCGTCCTACGCGCGGGTCAATCGCCGGGTCCGACTGCGGGGCGGGCGAAGCTGCCGGCGTCTTTGGCGTGCAGAGGGCCGACCGCGACCTAGGCAGTATGCGGGGGAGCGCCGCCAGAGACTTGGAGGCGCAATTGATTATCGTCCAGGATAGCAGCTGTTTCTATTGAGACGACGGAGCGTGGGGGGATTGTGATGAGGTTCGCATTCGGCGATTGCCGGCTCGATGCCGATCGACGTGAATTGCGCCGCGGCGGCGAACCAGTCGCGCTGGAACTTCAGGTGTTCGACCTGCTGGTGTCTCTGCTGCTGCATCGCAACCGGGTGGTCAGCAAGGCCGACGATCGCCAAGGTCTGGCATGGCCATATCGTTTCTGATTCGACGCTGAGCTCCCGGCTCTACGCCGCCCGCGCCGCGGCCGGCGACAGCGGCATGGCGCAGCTTGTGACCCGCACGATCGCACGCAATGGCTTGCGTTTCGTCGCTGTGGTGACCGAAGAGGACGTCGCCGTGGTGCCGCCGGCGGGCGATCTGCTCCTGCTATTGCGCGCATACGCCTGTGCCTGACGCGCCGACGAGAACGTCAGAGCGCCACGCAACTGCGAGCCCGCTGCGGAACTCGCGCATCAAAGACACCGGATGAAGGCGAGGTATCGCGTGCGAGGTGTCAGTGCAGGTCCCCGCTCGACACCCCGATGGCAGTACGACCGGATCGTTACAACCTCAGTGTCCTCGCCAGAGAACTGTCCCGGTCAGTAACCTACTGGTCACCGAAGTACGACGGCCGCGGTACCGGCTGCCAACTTGATCGGTGCACCTTCCGTTCAGAGTAAGCGAGCATCCGAACGACATGACGACATGTATCAGGCACGCTGACGCGACACCGCTTAGTCGGATTGGTCGACCGCAACGGCACCGATCGTAATGTGCCCAGTGAGCCAGTCGACCACGATCGTGACCCGCCGGTGTCCAGCTTGCAAAATGATGCTGCCGCCTGACGACCCGCCATCGGGCGTGAAATCGACCGCGACGCTGCCCGCTGCCGTCACATGTGTTGGCAGCGCCATCGGAACGTCACCGTCCAACCGGACCGCATTGGATCCAAATCGCACGAACACCGGCCGTTCATCCGCGATCGCGCGCGCTTGCGCCACACGCAGCGTGCCGACCACGCGCCGAGCTGTCGCATCCAGATCGAGCGCCTGGCTGTGTGCCGGACCGCGCGCCAATACCAGGCCCACCAACAGGCTCACCACCACCAGCACCACAATCATTTCGATCAGCGTGAAGCCACGCTGCGCCGGCGGCGGCATCGCGTTCATGTGTGCCTAGCGCAGATAGCGCACGACAAACCCGTTCGCCACGGCGCGAACCTGAAAGACGTGCGACTCGCAATGGCCCAACGGCACGTTGCCCGCGAGCGGTGGATCATAACGCAACGTGACCACTGCGACGCTGCACTGCACACTGTCCGCCACCGGACCGGAAAACTCTTCCGTCAGTCGCGGGTCGATACGCGCGTAATAGTCGTGCTGTCGCAGGTCACGCGCCATAAGGTCCAGCACCGATGGCGCACGACATATCATCGGTGCCTCACCTGCCCAGGCCGGCGCGCACGACGTCGCGACGATTATTGCTACAGCCAGAACCAGCCTAGAGACCATGACAATGCTCCTGCGATTGCACCGCCGTACAACCATACCAGCCACATCGCTACTGCCAGGCAACTGCCGAACGGCATCGCCGTGGTTGCCTGCGGCTGCTGGCCGGTGAGCGCCTGAGCAGCAGCCAACGCCAACCCGAACAGCGCGGCGATCAACACGACGATCGGCAATACGGCCAGGCCGAGCCATGCGCCGACGGCCGCCAGCAACTTGGCATCCCCCTCGCCGACGCCATCGAAGCCGCGCAGAGCGCGATACACCCAGGCCACGCCACGCAGCCCAAGATAGCCAGCGAATGTCGCGACGATGTGATCGGCCAGCACAGCGGGCTGCCACAGCAGGGTGACCAGCAAGCCGATCGGCACCAGTGGCAAGGTCAGAACATCTGGCAGCAGCAACCAGCCCGCATCGATCCAGCCTAGCGCCAGCAGGCTCCATCCCAGCGCACAATCGACCCACAGCCGTGACGCATCCGGATCCGCGGCCAGCGCCGACAACGCCACGGCGATCGCCGCCAGTTCGATCAGCGGATGGAACCACGGTATCATTTCGTGACAGGTGCGACATTTGCCGCCCTGCCACGCATAGCTCACCAGGGGGATCAGCTCCCATGCCGCCAGCCGCGTGCCGCAATGCTCGCACGCGGATCGCGCGAACGTGACGCTTTGTCCCTGCGGCAGTCGCCGGATCACCACGCCAAGGAAGCTGCCGACGATGGGTGCCGACACCAGCACCATCCATCGGGATGACAGTTCATTGACGGGCCAGGGTGCAATTTGCATGTGTCTCTTGCTCCGCTCGCCAAGGTTTCATTTGCATCCCCGCGATAGCCACACACAATGCCGCGATCAAAAGGTACGGAAGGGACGTATGTGATAACCGTCTGGTCGTGATGGACACCGGGCAAACCATGACGGCGCTGGCCGACCTGCTCGTGACGCGCGGACAGTGCGATACCAGAACGCTTGAGCGTGCCCGCAGTGTCGCGTCGGAAACCGGTCAGCGTCTCGACTTGGTGTTGATGCAGCTTGGGCTGCTAACCGAGCGCGGATTGGCGGAGACGTACGCCGCCCTGTTCACACTGCCGATCGCCGAACCGGGCCGCTACCCGGTGGACGCCGCGCCGTTCGCGGATGAGCTGCCACCGCGCTTCCTGCGCCAAGCGCACGCCTTGCCGCTGGCGATCGAGGACGACGCGCTGGTGGTGGCCACCGCTGATCCGCTGGACGCTTTCACGCCAGCCGCGATCGCCGCTGCGACCGGCCAAGCCGTCCGGCTGGAAGTCGCCATCCCGGTGGAGCTGGAAGCGGCCCTCGAACGACTGTATCCCAGCGATGAGCAAGCCGGCCAATCGCCGGACGAAACCGCCGCGACGTCATTGGAAGACGATGCCGAGCGGTTGAAGGACCTGGCGAGCGAGGCACCCGTGATCCGCCTGGTCAATCAGGTCATCACCCGCGCGGTGGAAACCAACGCCTCCGACATTCACCTGGAACCGTTCGAGGACCGGTTGCGCGTGCGCTATCGCTACGACGGTGTTCTGCATGAGGCGGAGAACCCGCCGATCCGCCTGGCGCGTGCGATCACCTCACGCATCAAGATCATGTCGCGGCTCGACATCGCCGAACGCCGGCTGCCGCAGGATGGCCGCATCCGTCTGGCGGTGCGCGGCCAGGAGGTGGACTTCCGCGTCTCCACGGTGCCGTCGCTGCATGGTGAAACCGTCGTGTTGCGTATCCTCGATCGCACCGCGGTGGCATTTGATTATGCCAGACTGGGCCTGCCGCCAACCGTGATCGATCGATTCCGCGCCGCCCTGGCGTTGCCGAACGGCATCGTGCTGGTGACCGGACCGACCGGCAGCGGCAAGACGACGACGCTGTATACTGGCCTGCTGGCGCTCAATTCGATCGAGCGCAAGATCGTTACGGTCGAGGATCCGATCGAGTATCGCCTGAACGGTATCACCCAGATGCAGGTGCACGAACAGATCGGCCTGACCTTCGCCGAGTTCCTCAGTGCTATCGTGCGGCAGGATCCCGACGTGATCATGGTGGGCGAGATCCGCAACCGCGAGACCGCGCAGGTGGCCGCGCAGGGTGCGCTGCTGGGCCGCCTCGTGCTGTCGACATTGCACACCAATTCCGCGGCGGCGGCAGTGACGCGGCTGCGCGACATGGGGCTGGAGGATTATCTGCTGGCCGCGGTGCTGCGTGGCGTGCTGGCGCAACGCCTGGTGCGGCGGTTGTGCCCGGACTGCCGACAGGCGGCGCCAGCGCCGGCGGAGCTGATCGATCGTTTCGGTCTTCCTGCGCATGGCAACGCCGCGCCGCGCGTATATCATGCCGTTGGCTGTGCCGCGTGCCGCCACACGGGTTATCGTGGGCGCTTTGCCATCGCGGAATTCCTGCCGCTGGATGAGGAAGTCGAGCAGCTCATATTCGCACGTGCCGACCACAGCACCATCGAGCGGGCGGCCGTCGCCGCGGGCATGATATCCCTGTTCCAATGCGGCTTGACTGCCGCCTTGGCCGGCGAAACCACGATCGAGGAAGTGGTGCGCAGTGTGCGCGCGGAAACCTGAGTGATGCCGCAGTTCCGCTATCGCGCGCTCGGACCGGCGGGGGAGCTGCAACGCGGCGTGATGGACGCCGCATCAGAGGCTGATGTCGTCACGCGCCTGCAACGGCAAGGCTGCCTGCCGATGCGGACCGAGCTGGCGGATCGCGAGTCATGGGTGGCGGCCTTGTCGCGTGTGGAGTTCCTGGGCGGGCGGGCGCTGCGGCGACAGGACGTCGCCGACCTGATGCGCGAACTGGCAACCATGTTGACCGCCGGCCGGGATCTGGACCGCGCGTTGCGATATCTTGAGGAGACCGCCGCGACGCGTCGCGTGCGCGCGGTGGTAACGGGTTTGCGCGACAGCGTGCGCGACGGTAGCCCATTGGCGACGGCGCTCGCGCGCCTGCCGCGCGGCTTCTCGCGGCTTGATGTCGCGCTGGTGCGCGCCGGGGAGGCCAGCGGCCAGCTCGCTCCCACGCTGGCGCATCTCGCCGACCTGCTGGAGCGGCAGCAGCGACTGATCGCATCTATCGTTTCGGCCCTGATCTATCCCTGCCTGCTGGTTCTTGCGGCAATCGGCTCGGTCACATTACTGCTGACCCAGGTGTTGCCGCAATTCGTGCCGTTGTTCGCGGAGAACGGTGCGAAATTGCCCAGCTCGACCCGGACATTGCTGGCAATTGGCGGATTCCTCTCGCGTTATGGCATCGTCCTGCTGCTGGCGGTCGTCGTGCTGACATTGATCGCGCGGGCCGCGGTACGTCTGCCGCAGGTGCGCCTGGTGGTCGATCGCGTGTCGCTACGACTGCCGATTATCGGTGGTGTGTTGCGCGAACTGCTGGCGGCACGTTTCACCCGCGTATTGGGCACACTGCTCGTGAACGGCGTGCCGATCATCACCGCATTGGGTATCACACGCGATGCGGTCGGCAATCACGCGGTCGTGACGGCAATCGATCGCGCGATCACGGCTGCGCGTTCGGGCGCCAGCCTGTGTGCACCGCTGGCCGAGGCGCGGGTGTTTCCGCTGCGTACCTCACATCTGTTGCGCGTCGGTGAGGAACACGCGGAACTCGGGCCGATGGCATTGCGCGCGGCGGAGATCCACGAAGAACGGACCCGTCTTGTGCTGCAACGGCTGGTCGCGCTGCTTGTGCCGGCGATCACTATTCTAATGGGGGCGGCTGTTGCCGCGATTGTTGGGTCGCTGCTGACCGCGATGCTGAGTCTGAATGATCTCGCGAGCAATTGACAGCGTGGCGTTCACAAACGCGCCAAGAGCGGGATAATACGGCGCAGCAGCTATCTGCCGCGCTCCCTTGTTGTGGTATCCGGTGAAGGCAACGCCAGGTGGCATAGCATGCTAGGTGATGTCCTGTGGTGGTGGACGAGGCAGATGCGTGCATTGCTGCCGCATGGCCTGCTGCCGGAGGGCGGTGGCGAGGATGCGCTGGTCGTCAGCGTCGCCGGCACGCGCGAGAGGCCGGTGTTGCAATTGGCGCTGCGTCGTCGCCAAGGCCAGACACTGCTTGGACACTTCGCAATCGATGAGTTTGATCGGCGCGCGGCGTCGCCCGCGCTGCGCCGGCGTGCGCGGCATGTAGTGTTGCAGCCCGATCCCGCGAGCATCCTGGAACGGCAAGTGCAGCTGCCTTTGGCGGTGGAACGCGATGTCGCTGAGGTAGTGCGTTATGATATGGATCGCCTGACACCGTTCACCGCCGATCAGGTCTACTGGTCCGCGACCACACAACACCGTGATCGTAGCGCGGGGCGCCTGCTGCTTAGTCTTGTATTGGTCCCAAAACGGTTTGTGCAGCCGGTGCTGGCGGCGCTGGAGCGTGTGGGATTGACGGTCGGCAGCGTGGAAGCCATCACGGCATCCGGTGCGCTGCGGCGTATCAATGTCGCCGGGCGGCCAGCGGGTCATGGCGTCTGGCTGAAAGCCGCGTTGCTGACAATTGCGGCGTTGGCGCTTGCCGCCGTTGTCACGCCGTTCATCACGCAATCGCTGGCACGCGGTCGGGTTGAGCAGCACATCGCGGCGCTGCAGCCGCGGCTGAAGCAGGTCGAAGCGCTACGGCAAAGGATCGCGGCCGGAACGGCGGGGGCCGACCTGATCACGACGGAACAGGCGCGGCTCGGTGATGTCATGCAGGTGCTGGCCACGGTCACCGACCTGCTGCCGGACGATACCGTGCTGTCTGATTTGACGCTGCGCCAGGGCAAGTTGGAGATCAGCGGTCGTTCGACCGCCGCCGCGCGGCTGATCCCGGCCATGGCGGCGGATCCCATCGTCCATAGCGCGGCCTTCGTCGCGCCGGTCACCCGCACGCCGGACGGCAAGGCCGACACCTTTGTGATTCGCGCCGAGGTGGGACCCTGACATGGACGTGTCGATACCGGAGGGAACGCGCGGTCAGGCGCTCGCATTGGTGCTGACGCTGAGTGTGCTGGCGATGCTGTGGTTCAGTTGCGCGCAGCCTCTGCTGGATTGGTATGCCGCGTGCGTAGACACGCTAGCGGAACGGCGGGCTTTGTTGCAGCGCATGACCCTGCTGATCGGCGAACTGCCGGCACTACAGCGTGAATCCGCCCAGGCGCACGACCCGGCGACGGCCCTGCTGGATGGTGCGACGGATGCCATCGCCGGTGCGGCGTTGCAAAGTGAGGTGCAGCGCTTGGCCACCGCCGCTGGGGCCGAGCTGAGCAGTATGGAGACATTGCCGGCGGAGCCGCGCGGCGCCTACCGCCGCATCGGCCTACGGGTTTCCACGGCGGCGCCTTGGCCGGTGCTGGTCGGGTTGCTGCAAGCCATCGAACAGGGACCGCCGCGCATGCTGATCGATGATGTGCAGATGCGCGCGCCGCCGGTGGAACTGCGCAATGCCGGCATGCCAGTCTCCACGTCCTTCACCGTGATGGCATTCCGGCCCGTGACGGAGAAGCAACAATGATCACGCGCCCGGCCATTCTGCTGGTCGTGGCGGGGCTGCTCGCCGGGGTTGTTGCCTGGGAGGTTGTCGACGCGTCGGACGGCACGTCGCTGACCCAGCGACCGCCGCGCGCAGCGACCGTGCAGCCGCCGGCGACAGCACCGGTGGAGGATCACCTCTCCACCTGGACCGCCGCCGTACTGGGGCGCCCGCTGTTCAGTCCGGACCGGCGTCCGGCCGCGATGAGTGTTGCTGACGCTGGTGCCGAGCTGGCAGGTTTGCCGCGTCTGACGGGGATCCTCGTCGGCCCGTTCGGCCGCCGTGCGATCTTCGCCGCGCCGGGCAGCAAGCCGATCGTGGTCGGCGAAGGCGACCGTGTTGCGACGTATCGGATCACCGGGATCGATACCGAGCAGGTGCACCTGATCGGGCCGCAGGGCGCGCGCGTGATGCGCCCGCGCTTTCTGCAGGCGGCCACGACGGGCCCGCCCGGACGTGCCTTCAATCAGGCTGACGTGCCCCGATGAGACAGCGGACAATTGCGGGTGTTGGATTGTTATGTGGACTGCTTGGCCTGCTGGCGGGTTGCGAGCATGCCGAGCAACCAGCGATCCATGAGTTGGCGCCATTGCCCGGTGTGACCGCGGCGGCGCCATCACGGGTCAACGGCGGTGTTGGCGCACCGGGGGCAACGCCGCCGGCACAGGTTTCGTATGGTACGCCGCCGCTGCCCACGGTGGCGGGCACGCCGAGCACGCCACAAGGTGGCGATATCTCGCTCGACTTTGCCGACACCGATGTGCGCGAGGTCGTCGCACAGATCCTCGGTAACATTCTGAAGGTGAACTATACCATCGATCCCGCGGTGCATGGATCGGTGACGCTGCACACGGTGACGCCGGTGGCACGCGCGCAGTTGTTGCCGACCCTGCAGGCGCTGCTGCAACAGAACGGCGCCGCGCTGGTGCAGGAGGCCGGCCTGTACCATGTCGAAACCGCCGCGGAGGCCGCTGGCACGCTGGCGAGTGCCGACACGTCGGGCACCGAAGTGGTGAAGCTGCGTTACGCCTCGGCCGAGGATCTGGCAAAGACATTGCAACCTTATGTCGGTCAGGGCGGCAAGATCGTTTCTGATTCAGACCACAATGTCTTGCTGGTCAGCGGCGCGCCCCAAGCGCGGGATACGTTGGTCGACATGGTACACGCATTCGACACGGACGCACTTGCGCACCAGTCCTACGCGCTGTTGCCGGTGACCGGCGGCGACGCGAAAGATGTCGCAAGCGCGCTGGAAAGCGCGTTGCGGTCCGGCCATGGAGCGAGCCTGGCGGCGATGGCACACGTCACGCCAATGGAACGGATCAATGCGGTTCTGGTGATCTCGTCGCAAGCGCGCTACGTCGACGAAGCGCAACGGGTCTATGAGTTGATCGATCGCGCGCGGGCGCAGACCGTGCGGGGCTGGCATGTGTATTACCTGCAAAACAGCCACGCTGACGACATGGCCTATGTGATGCAGCAGGCGTTCACCCCGGACAATGTCACCGCGCAGCCGACCAGCGCGTCGCAGGCCGCGCAGCGCATGAGTACCGGTGTCGGCGGCCTGGGTGGCAATTTTTCCTCCGGTGGTTCGGGCGGCCTTGGCGCCAGCGGTCTGGGCAGCAGCGGGCTTGGCGCGGCCGGAACGACAGGTGGAATGGGAATAACACCGGCACCCGTCGCGCCAGTGGCGGGGGCAAGCCCGCAAGGCGCCGCGGCACCAGGGCAGATGTCTGTGGCGAATAACCCTCTGCTCGGTCCACTTGGGCCAGGGGCGAGTAACAGCGCCAATCCTGATTCGATGCGGATCATTCCGGATGAGCAAAACAACGCCCTGCTGCTGTACGGAACGCAACGCGAGGTCAACACCATGCAGGCCATGCTGCGCAAGATCGACATCCTACCACTGCAGGTACGGATCGATGCCGTCATCGCGGAGGTGCAGCTGAACGACAACCTGCAGTATGGTACCCAGTTCTTCTTCAAGTCCGGCGGCCTCAACGGCATCCTGAACGCGTCGGCACAGACCTCGCTGCAGACGCCGGCGCAGGCGCAGTTGAATCTGAACTTCCCTGGCTTCTTCCTCGGCGGTCACGGCGCCGGCGGTGCGCCCTTTGCCATCAACGCTCTACAGGCAGTGACACAAGTGCATGTGCTGTCGTCGCCGGAGCTACTGGTGTTGGACAACCAGCCGGCGCGCCTGCAGGTCGGCGACGTGGTGCCTTATCTGAGCCAGACATCACAAAGCACCATCACCTCGAACGCGCCGGTGGTGAATTCGATCAATTATCAGCAGACCGGCGTGGTGATGCAGGTGACGCCGAGGGTGAACTCCGGCGGCCTGGTGACGCTGGATGTCGTGCAGGATGTCAGCGATGTCTCGAACACTATCACCACACCCGGCATCAACTCGCCTACGTTCCTTGATAGGAACATAAGTTCCCGCGTCGTTGTGCAAGATGGCCAGACTGTCGGCCTGGCCGGTCTGATTCGGGACAACGCAAGCGTCGGCAATCAGGGGATTCCCTGGCTGAAGGACGTGCCGATCCTTGGCCTGTTGGCGGGGAATCAGAACAATACACGCCAGCGCACCGAGTTGCTGATCCTGATCACGCCGCACGTCGTCTACGATCAGCGCAGCGCGCGGGAACTGACCGAGGACCTGCGCGAGCATCTGATCAACGCGGCGGCGATACCAGAGGAGCTGAACAACCTGCCGCCATCCGGCGCGGCAGACCCCGGCGTACGCCTGCGCAGCCAACTGAAGCTGCAGCCGTGATCACGGATTGCAGATCGTACTGTCTGTTCCGGTGCCGCCCGGTGGTCCGGCGGAGCATAGATCATAATCGTGTCCGGTGCGGGTCGACGGACTGCGATATGCGTAGGGATGGTTCCACGGATCGAGCGGTGTGTGCGTGTCTTTCAGATACGGGCCGTTCCAGTTGGCGACATCGGCCGGGCGTTCGATCAATGCCTGCAAGCCCTGCTCGGTGTTGGGATAGGTGCCGACATCGAGCTTGTACAGATCCAGCACCGAGTCCAGCCGTTGAATTGATTCACGCGCGACCGAGGCGCGCGCATGGCCGAGCTGGCGCAACGCGGCGGGAGCCACGAGGCCGATGAGCAGTCCCAGGATCACGATGACCACCAGCAGTTCGAGCAACGTGAAGCCGCGCTCACGCCTGCACGGGGCCACGCCATGAGCATTCCCCTGCTCGCCTGCATGGCGGCGGTCGCCAGCTTCTACCATTTGCCGCCGCGTGTGCTGCCGTCGATCCAGGCCGTCGAAGGCGGCTCGCTCGGCACAGTGCACGCCAACACCGACGGGTCGCAGGACCTGGGCATCATGCAGATCAACACGCGCTGGGTGCTGCCGCTCGGCATGGTTACCCACCTGCCGGTCGGTACAGTGCGCATCCGGCTGCTGCATGACGGCTGCTTCAACATCGCCGCCGCCGGCGCCATCCTGCGTGGTTACCTGAACGAAGCGCACGGCAACCTGTTGCTGGCGATCGGTTATTATCATTCCCACACTCCAACACTGAACCGCACCTATCAGACCAAGGTTATCACGTCGGCTTATCGCCTGTTCGATACCAATGGCCGGGTTGCACTGCCCACGGTTCGATCGCCGGAAAGAAAGTAGAATGTATTATGAGAGGAGTCTATCAATATATACTTGACATATAGCACAACAGCGTGAGTCTCGGTACGGTAAAACTAATGACATGGCAGCATAACATCTCGCCGTCACCATTCGCATGTGCCAACTCCACTTACCAAGTGAACAAGGGGAAGGATGATGCGTACACGCAAGAGGTGGCTGGGGACTTATGTCTCCATGCTGGCCATGATGAACCTGGTGTCGCCAGCGTTCGCCGCGCCGCCATTGGCGCCAAATGATCTTGAGACTGTGACGCCGATCAAGCACGTCATCGTCATCTACGGTGAGAACCGCAGCTTCGATCATCTGTTCGCGACCTATCAAGCGCGGAGCGGCGATAAGGTTTGGAATCTGCTGTCGGAGGGCATCGTCAACGCCGATGGCTCGCCGGGTCCGAATTACGCCAAGGCGCTGCAATACCAGGCGAGTGACACGACGACTTTCAACCTGACGCCAAGCAAGACCGGGCCGTACAAGACCCTGCCGCCGCCGAACACGGATGGCGCCCCGCAAGCGGCAAGCAACGAAAGCCCGCCGCCATTTGCCACGATCGCCGCGGCCGAGGCGGTGGATTACGGTGTGCTGCCGCGTGATCTGTATTTGCTGACCACGGGCGCGACGGGCCTGCCAGACGATTCAGTCGATACCCGGGTCGCCAATGCAACGCAGCTGCCACCGGGGCCGTTCGAACTTACCCCAGGCGTGCCCTACGATTCCTATGCGGCAAGCCCGGTGCATCGTTACTATCAAAACTATCAGCAGTCGGACTGCTCGGCCAGCCATGCAACGCCCAGCAATCCGAGCGGTTGCATGCACGATCTCTACCCTTGGGTTGAGGTGACTATCGGCGCCGGCAGCAACGGCAATGCCCAGCAAGCCGGCTTCAATGACGAGAGCACTGATGAAGGTGCCACGTCGATGGGCTTCTACAACGTCCAGCGTGGCGACATGCCGTACTTCAAGGCGCTCGCTGACCGTTACACAATCAGTGATAACTACCACCAGCCGGCAATGGGCGGCACGGGCCTGGACAGCATCATGGCGGGCTTCGGTGACGCGATCTGGTACAGCGATGGCAACGGGCGTTCCGCCGTGCCGCCGAGCAATGAGATCGAGAACCCGAATCCGCAGACGGGCACCAACAACTGGTATGCGCAGGACGGATACTCCGGTGGCTCGTACAGCGCCTGCGCGGATACCACGCAACCTGGCGTTGGCGAGGTCGTCGGCTACCTGCGCAGCCTGCCGTCGGCGGTGAAGCCGAACTGCGATTCTGGGCACTACTATCTGCTGAACAACTACAATCCTGGCTACTACGGCAACGGCACTGTGAACACCACGACATTCACCATTCCACCCAGCCCGACGGACAGCATCGGCAATGTGCTGCTGAAGGGCCAAGTGTCGTTTCGCTGGTATGGCGAGGGCTGGAATCAATTCGTTGCCAATCCGAATGACCCGACCAATGTCTACTGTAACATCTGCGATCCGTTCCTGTACCAAAGTTCGATCATGACGAATAGCGGATTGCGCAACGAGGTGCTGAAGGACACTTCAGACCTGTATACCGACATCCAGAACGGGATCCTGCCGGCGGTGTCATTCGTCAAGCCGGGCAGCCTGAACGATGGCCACCCGGCATCGTCGAAGTTCAGCATCTACGAGGCCTTTGTTCGCAAGATACTGACCGAGCTACGGCAACATCCGGACCTGTGGAAGTCCACGGCGGTGTTCATCACAGTTGACGAGGCGGGGGGCTATTACGACTCGGGGTACATCCAGCCGCTCGACTTCTTCGGTGATGGGCCGCGCATCCCACTGATCGTGGTCTCACCCTACACGCGGGGCGGCCATGTCGATCACAGCTACTCCGACCACATCTCCGTGCTGAAGTTCATCGAGGCGAACTGGCGGCTGCCGACGATCTCGAGCCGGAGTCGTGACAATCTGCCGAACCCGACGCAATCAGTCAGCAATCCCTATGTGCCGACCAACAGCCCGGCCATCGGTGATCTGATGAGCGCGTTCGATTTCTCGCATGGAGGAGGTTGACGGCCACGGAGGCGACGAGCCTTGACCAACGCCTGACGGACCACAGGCGGTCCGCGGAGGGGGCGCCCCTGAGCGCTCCCTCCGTTCGCGCGGGCACCGGACGGGGTTTCACGCTGCTTGAGGTGCTGGTTGCCTTTGTGATCGCGGCCTTGGCCCTGGCCGTGCTGTTTCACGCCGGCGTGGGGGGCCTGCAAGCGGTGCAGGTCGCCTCGCATTATGAACAGGCGGTGGCACGCGCGCGGTCGCATCTGGCCGAGGCGGTGCATGCCAGTCCGCTGGTTGCCGGTGATTGGCACGGCGACGACGGGGGCGGCTTCAGCTGGCATGTGCGTGTCGTGCCGGTGGCCAGTGTCGCGGTGCAGCCGGTCTATTCCCCAACACCGATGCGGGCCGCGAGCATCCCGGTCACATTGTACGACCTGACGGTATGGATTGGCTGGCATGACAGTGGCCCGCGCGAGGTCCAGCTGGAGACCGAACAGATCGGTGCAGCCTCATGATGAACGCGCGGGCACGACAAGGTGGCTTCACGTTGCTGGAACTGCTGGTTGCGCTGGCTGTGTTCGGTTTCGTGCTGATCGCCCTCGCGCAGGGCACGCGCTTCGGCCTGTCAGCGTGGGTGACCGATGTGCGTCTCACCAACGGCAATGACGACCTCAATACTGTCGATGCGACGGTGCGGCACGTGATCGAGGGGATGAACCCGGGCGATGAGCTGGATCCCGCGCCGATGGCGGGCGACAGCGCGCGGCTGGATTGCCTGACCGAGCTGCCGAATGCCTCCAGCGCGATGCCGGTGCGCCGCATGCGCGCCACGCTGCTGGTCGACGGCGCGCATCAGCTGGTGTTGCGGTGGCAGCCATATTTGCATGCGGTGTCATTGCGGTCGCCGCCGGCGGCGACCGATACCGTACTGGTGCGCGATGTGGCCAGGCTGCGGCTGTCCTATTGGCAGCCGGGGGGACAGTGGCTCGGCTCCTGGCGCGGCACCGACCTGCCGACATTGGTGCGTGTCCGGGTCGAATTCATCGCGGGTGATCGGCACCATTGGCCGGATATCGTGGCGGGGCCACGGCTGGATCGGCCATGACGCATGGTGCTGCCCGGCAGCGCGGTTATGCGCTGCTCATCGTCCTATGGTCGCTGGCTTTGCTGGCATTGCTGGGGACCCAGGTGCTGGCGACCTCACGCCAGGAAACCCAACTCGCGCGCAACCTGCGCGACAATGCGGTGCTCGAGGCGGCTGCCAACGGGGCGGTACAGCGGGCGATTTTTGCGACCCTGGACAGCTCGGCCGGGCATTGGCCGGCGGATGGCATCACCCGTGTCCTGGTCATCGGCGGCATTCCGGTTGCTGTGCGGATTGATGACGAAGCCGGCAAGGTCAATCCCAATTATGCGTCGACCGCGCTGTTGCAGGCGTTACTGTCGCAGGTTGGCGCGGACCCCGCGACGGCGGGGGCGGTGGCGGCGGCGATCACGCAGTGGCGCGATGCCACCAGTGTGCCAGGCCATCCCAGCCCGGCGGTGGCGCAATACACCGCAGCCGGGCGCGCTTATGCGCCCACAGGGGCCCCGTTCGCGAGCCTCGACGAACTGGGGGCGGTGCTGGGAATGACCCCAGCGCTGCTGGCGCAACTGCGGCCGCATCTCACGGTGTTTACCGACGGCAATCCGATCGCGACACGGGATCCCATTGTGGCGCGCGCGCTCGCCGCGACTGGCCAGAGCACGGCCGCCAGCGGTGGTCTCGTTTCGGGTCTGGTGGCGATTACCGCGGATGCGCACGGGCCAGGCGCGGCGCAATACGCGGTGCACGTTATTGTCGAGACGGACAGCGAAGTGGGCCGCCGCCCCTATCGGACGGTGAGTTACCAGCGGCAATGGAATACCGCTCCGTGATCCGATCGTTAAATACAATGCACACGAATTCGTAGCATATGTGCCGAATATGCCGGATAATTGAATTGTATATCCGCGTTACACCATGTTAAGCGGACCGCTATAAACCGCTATAATAATAGCGGCGGTACGACCCGATTTGCCAACACTTCGTTGTGCGAACGCTGCCGTGGAGGAAATGCCATGAAACTCTGGAACCATCATCGTTGGATGCAAGGGCGACGTGCGATCGCGGGTATGACCGCGGGAGCGGCGTCCCTTATGCTGCTGGTTGGCGCGCAAGGCGCAAGAGCCGAAGAGCACATGACGCTGGTCACCAAGATCGACGTCGGCGGCAACGGGCTCGGCGCATTCGATATCAGCTTCGTCGATCCGACGTTGCAGCTCTATACGTTGTCGGATCGGACCAATGCCTCGATCGATCTGATCGATGCCGCCAATGATACGTTCGTCGGTCGGGTGCGCGGCTTCAAGGGTGTCGTGCTGAATACAGACGGCACGGCGAACAACAACCTCTCTGGTCCCGATGGCAATGTGGTCGTGAACCACACGCAGATCTGGGCCGGCGATGGCGATAGTACCGTTAAGGTCATTGACATCGCCCAGCAGAGAATCATCAAGACGATCTCTACGGGTGGCAAGCTTCGCGCTGACGAAATGGCGTGGGATCCCCGCCATCATATCCTTGCCGTCGCGAACGACGCGGATACGCCACCGTTCGTGACGCTGATCGACACGGATACCTACACCGTGCTCGCCCACATCAACTTCGATGGCGGCAATGGCTCGCCGCGGGCGACGGGCGGTATTGAGCAGACGCAATGGTCGCCAACCACCGGAATGTTTTACACGTCGGTGCCAGAGCTCAATGGCAATGCGGCGGTGGGTGGTGTCGCCATCATCAATCCGCTCAGCAAGACGGTCACGGGCACCTATCTTGTGCATGACTGCCAGCCCGCTGGGCTCGCACTTGGACCCAATAACCGCGCAGTGCTTGGTTGCGCTGCCTCCTTTGGCAGTTCGCCGCATATTCTGACCCAATCGATCGTGATCGATATCACGAACGGAGAGGTGCAGGCGAACGTCACGCAGGTGGGCGGCTCGGATGAGGTGTGGTACGACCGTGGCGCCAATCACTACTATATGGCGGCACGCTCCAACGTCACCAGCACCGGTACCGCCAATCCGATACTTGGCGTCATCGATGCCAACGAGAACGTGTTCGACGGCGGCCCAGCCACCTCGACGACAGCGCACTCGGTTGCCGCCAATCAGACCAACCGCCAGGTGTTCGTGCCGATCGGCAAGGTACCGGCGAACTCACCGCCTGGCACCGATCCGACCAATCCTTGCCCGACAACGGGTTGCATCGCGGTCTACGTGCCGACGGGTCTGGATGGAGACGAATTCTCGATGCAGGGTCAGTAAGTCGTCGCGCGTTGGACGACAATCGCATCCGCCCGAGGGCCAACCCCACGGGCGGGTGTTTTTTTGGCGGTCGTTTCGACGGATTCGTGCCCGAGCCAAAGGGCGATGACGGAGCGGTCCGTGGCGCCTGTCGATGTCACCCGACCAAAAGGATCGTGCATCGCCACGAAGCTAGCACCGCGCACGCTCCAGCATCCACGCTTCTCCTGAGGCTGCAGATCTATCACAACATCGAAACGAAGGCCGCGCAAACTCGGCATTTTGCCGTGGTGCTTGAAAGATAGAGTGTTTGCCAATTCGTGCATGCCATTCCTCCAACGCCACGGAACACCGAGGCTGGCTTGCGGTCTATTTGCCCAACTCTTGACGCAGCATTGCGTTGGCCAATGCGATTGCACCACGTGTGGCTGGGGTATCGCTCAAGCCGCCCAACATGATCGAGTCGCGCACGTCTCCAAGAGAACGGACCGCTGTGACCGTCACGCCGGCCAACGTGATCTTGTGAGGGGCGGCCTCGACCTCATCCAGTAGCATATCGTGCTCATCCGTAATGATCAAGACAGGCAGTTGATCATCGAGTTGTTCAAGCGAAGCCTGCAACGGCCAGTACCATTTCATAATGTACCTGGTCAACCACGGGCCATGCGCAAATTCATTGTGAGGACATTCTACACCTTCGCCGTCGGTCACAGCATAGAACAGGAGCTGCAAGCAGATCGAGGGACCGTCACGTTCTTTGGCAAATAAGCTTACCGCACCAACCATGTTGCCACCGACACCGTCACCGGCAATTGCAAGACGTGTAGGGTCGATGTTGAGCTCATCGACGTTTTCCGCGACGTATTTCGTGACTTCGTAGGCTTCCTCGAACGCGATCGGGTAATGTCCTTCCAGCGACCGATGGTAGTCGACGAGTACTACGACCGTTCGCGCACCGTATGCGATGTCCCGAACGAGACGTCGGTGCGTATCGAGTGCACCCAGGATCCAGTCGGCTCCGTGGAAGTACATCACGACCGGCAATCGAACTCTAACCGCAAGGGGACGAACGACGAGGATACGGGTCGAGCCCAAGGGCCCAACAGGTATCATTCGCTCTTCAATGTCTGTCGTTGGCAGCGCAATCGCACGAGCCGATGTGCGGCTGCGGACATTCCGAGTTGCATTTGGTGTCACTGCGTAAATTGGCGGGTTGCCACTGGCAGAGACGGCATCGAGGAAGTCTCGCATCGCGGGCTCGACAGCGACCGTGCGTTCGGTTCGCCTGTCTTCGATCTGGCTTTGGTCCTCAATCATGGCGCGTTTCCTGAGGTTGGCTGTTATTGTTGGCCACGGTCAAATCTGCGCCCCACCAACCGCCACCCATTGCCACCAACAACTGGATTGTGTCCTGGTAGCGCTGCGCTTCAGCTCGGACATACCCAAGCCGCGCCTGCTGGTACTGACGCTGCGCATCCAGCAGAGCGAGAATTCCGGTACCACCATTCGCGTAATTGGCGCGCTGCAGACGCACAGCCTCAGACGCCAGGTTGAGCGCGTGCTGCTGTGCCGCCAGCAGGTCCGCGTCGTGTGTGAGCGCTTGCAAGACGTCGGCAACCTGCCCGAATGCTTGCAGCACTGTTTGTTGGTAATCGGCCGCCGCGGCCCTGAATAGAGCTAGCGCTGCCCGCCGTTCGGCCAGCCGGGTGCCACCGTCGAAGATCGGTTGAGTGAGCCCCGCGGCGATGCTCCATACGAGGCCGGCTGGATCAAACAGATGCCCGCCGTCGAGCCCCGCGGCGCCCACGCCGCCGGACAGGGTGATGGAAGGGTAGAGTTGCGCTGTGGCAATGCCAATCTGCGCACTCGCGGCATGGAGCCGCGCCTCGGCAGCCTGAATGTCCGGACGCTGATGCACAAGCTCCGAGGGCAGGCTGACCGGCAATTGGCGGGGCAGCGTCAACGCGGCCAAATCAAAGTCCGGCGGTAGCCAATCGCCAGGCGCGCGGCCAAGCAGGACTGCCAGTGCGTGCCTGGCCACGCTCAGTTGCTGATCGAGCCCGGGAAGCTGTGTCT
Source organism: Acetobacteraceae bacterium (assembly GCA_035486355.1). GTDB lineage: Bacteria > Pseudomonadota > Alphaproteobacteria > Acetobacterales > Acetobacteraceae > Palsa-883. The sequence goes on along the minus strand of DATHNE010000245.1, from coordinate 344 downwards.
CATCCGCAGCCAACTGACTTTCAGCGGTGACCACGTCGCTGTCGGGCACGCTTCCGGCCTGCCGCTCCCGCTGCACCAGCGCCAGGTTCTGCCGATCGATATCAAGCGTATCGTTGACCGCTTTCTGTTGGGCGCGAATCGTGGCCACATCAACCGCGTCGATCACGGCGTTGCCGGTCAGCGCCAGATAGGCCGCGTCGAGCGCATCGCGCTGGACATCGGCCAACGCCGCCGCCTGTTCGATCTGCCGTCGCGTGCCCCCGAATAGGTCGAGTGCATAGCTGACCGTTGGACCGATCTGGAACAGGTTGAAGTTCGGCGGAAGAGGCACTGCGTCCGGGTGT
>DATHNE010000244.1:0-6278 GCA_035486355.1 Acetobacteraceae bacterium | reverse complement strand
GCGAGAACCTGCTGACCGCGAGTCCCCGGCGCCTCGCCGGCATCCGCGGCGGACGGATCGGACTGATCTTCCAGGACCCCGGCAGCGCGCTAAATCCGATCCATCGCGTGGGCGCCCAGGTGAGCGAGGCGTTGCGGGTGCATCGTGGCCTGACTGGCGCGTCGGCGCGCGCCGAGGCGAAGCAATTGTTCCACCAGGTCGGCATTCCGGACGCGGCGCGGCGGCTCGACCTGTATCCGCATGAGTTGTCGGGCGGACAGAACCAGCGGGTGATGATCGCCATGGCCCTGGCAGGGCAGCCCGATCTGCTGATAGCCGACGAACCCACCACGGCATTGGACACCACGATACAAGCCCAGATCCTCGACCTGCTGGATCGGTTGCGCCGCGACACCGGCATGGCCATGGTGCTGATCAGCCACGATCTCAGTGTCGTTGCGGAGCTCTGTTCCCGCATCGCGGTGATGTATGCCGGACGCATCGTGGAGGATGCGCCAACCGATGCCTTGTTCGCCGATCCGGCGCATCCTTACACCCGTGGCTTGCTCGCCGCGGTGCCGCCGCTGATCGGGCCGCGCCAGCGCCTGGCCTCAATCCGTGGCAACGTGCCGGAGCCGTGGAACATGCCGCCTGGCTGCGCCTTCGCGCCGCGTTGCCCGCTGGCGGCAGAAGACTGCGCAACGGGCGTGCCGCTCATGCAGAGCGTAACGCCCGGACACAGCGCCGCATGTCTTCGCGCCAACCAGGATCGCGTGACTGCATGAGCTTGCTCGAACTGCGCGATGTGCAACGCATCTATCATCCAGGCCGGAGCCTGTTTCGCCGGCACCGGCCGGTGCATGCCGTCGCCGGTGTGTCGCTTGCCCTGCAACGTGGTGGCACGCTGGGCCTGGTGGGTGAATCCGGCTGTGGCAAGTCGACGACGGGACGGCTCGCGCTCGGGCTGGAGCAACCTGACCGCGGAGACGTCGTGTTCGATGGCGCGCCGATGCCACGTCCGGGCACCAAGGCATGGCGCCGGACCCGGGCGCGCATGCAGCTCATATTCCAGGATCCGCTGAGTGCGCTCGACCGGCGGCTGCCGATCGGTGCCCAGGTCACCGAACCGCTGGCGGTCCACGGCATCGGCACGGCCGGCGAGCGAGCCTCTCGCGCGGGCGATTTGCTGCTTGCGGTCGGGTTGCGGCCGGACCAGGCGGCACGCTACCCGCACGAACTGTCCGGCGGCCAGCGCCAGCGCGCGGTGATCGCGCGGGCGCTGGCGACCCAGCCCGATCTGCTGGTGTGCGACGAGCCCGTTTCGGCCCTGGATGTTTCGATCCAGGCCCAGGTCGTCAACCTGCTGATCGATCTGCAGCAGCAGTTCGGACTCGCCATGCTGTTCATCAGCCACGACCTGAAACTGGTGCGGTTGATCGCGCACGAGGTGGCCGTGATGTATCTCGGCCTGATCGTGGAGCAGGGGGAACCGGAGGCGTTGTTCCTGGACCCGGCACATCCGTACACGCGCGCCTTGCTGGCCGCGGTGCCGGATCGCCATCGCCGAGGTGGTCGTTCGCTGCTGGCCGGCGAGCCTCCCGATCCCGCCGCGCGTCCCTCGGGCTGCGCGTTCCATCCTCGCTGCACCCTGGCGATCGCGCGCTGCCGCAGCGAGAGCCCGGCCTTGCTGCGCCGCGGTGATGGGCGGTTGGTGGCGTGTCACCTGGCGCGCGACGCTACGCCGCGCGAGGTCGGCCCGCACGTCGCCGTTGCAAGCGACGCCGGCTAGTATGGGGATCTTTACGCTTCAATCCCTGCCGCGGGTCAGTCGGCAAGCAGATTCACCACAAAGGCACGAAGGCACAAAGTTCATTAAACCTTTGTGCCTTCGTGCCTTTGTGGTGAATCTGCTTGCCGACTGACACATCGCGGTGGCCTTTCAAGTGTGGCAGAAACGGTATCGAGGCGTCAGGATCACAACACCGGAGCATTTCCTCCTTGACCGGAAAACGCAGGCATCAACTGTCATTGCGAGAAGCGAAGCGGTCCCCGCAATGACAGGGGTCTCGACGACTCCTTTCTCGGCGGAAGTGCTCTGAGGGATCGCGCATGCGTTTCGCGCTGAACCGGCTGGTGCGCGCCTGCCTTACATTGCTGATCGTGGTGGCGCTCGCTTTCTTCATCCTGAGGATGTCTGCCGACCCGGCCATCGTGATCCTGGGTCCCGATGCGCCGCCGGCGGCGATGGCTGCGTTCCGGGAGGCGTGGGGCCTCGATCGGCCGCTGCCGATCCAGTTCCTCGATTACGTCGTTGCCGTGCTGCACGGCGATTTCGGCCGGTCGATGATCAACGGCGCGCCTGTCCTCCCGCTGGTCCTTGGGCGCGTGCCAACGACATTGGCAATCATGCTGCCGGCCCTGCTGTGTGCCATTGGTATCGGCGTGCCGGCGGGGGTGTTTGCCGCGCTGCGGCGCAATACGCTGGCCGACCGCTGCGTCATGGCGGCTTCGGTGGCCGGCTTCACGATGCCGAGTTTCGTGCTTGGTCTGCTGCTGGTGCTGGTGTTCGCCGTCACCCTCGGCTGGCTGCCGTCCGGTGGCAACGACCATTGGCAGAGCGCGATCCTGCCGGTGGTGACGCTGGCCGCGGGCAGCGCGGCCGTGCTGGCGCGGTTCACCCGCGGCGCAATGGTGGAGGTGCTGGGACAGCCGTACATCCGCACCGCCAGCGCCAAAGGGCTGTTGTGGCGCGCCGTGGTGCGTCGTCATGCGCTGCCGAACGCCGCCATTCCGATCGTTACGATGATTGGTTTCATGGTCGGCGGATTGCTGGCCGGCGCCGTGGTGACGGAGAGTGTGTTCAGTTGGCCAGGCCTGGGCCGGTTGATGGTCGTGTCGGTCGCGTCACGCGACCTCGCGGTGGTGCAATGCATATTGCTGCTGGTCGCCAGCACGATGGTGGTCGCGAACCTGACGGTCGATCTGCTGTACGGCGTGCTGGATCCGCGGCTGCGACGCGGTGGCGGAGCGCGCTGATGACAGGCACGATCACAGGATTGGCGGCAACACGCCGGCGACGGCTGCCGTTCGGCGTGGCGCTGGCGTTCGCGTGGGTCGCCGGGATGCTGACGATCGCGGTGTTTGCCGATGCGATCCGGCCGTACAGCATCACCGCGTTGCATCTGGCCGCGCGGCTGACACCGCCGGACGGATTCGGTGGCAGCCTGGCGTTCCCGCTGGGTACCGACGAATTGGGCCGCGACGTGTTGTCGCGCCTGGTGGTTTCCATTCGCATCAGCCTGCTGATCGCTTTCGGCGCCACCCTGCTCGGCATGCTGGTGGGCGCAACACTCGGACTGCTCGCGGCGCACCTGCGCGGTATCGTAGAGCAAGCGGTGCTGCTGCTGATCGATGTGCAGGCTGCGTTGCCGTTCATCATCCTGGCATTGGCGGTGCTGGCATTCTTCGGCAATGCGCTGCCGCTGCTGATCGCATTGCTTGGACTATACGGCTGGGAACGGCATGCGCGCCTGGCGCGCGGATTGGCACTCGCCGCCGGCACCCAGGGTTATGTCCTGGCGGTGCGGCAGATTGGCGCGGGACCGTGGCGGCTGTATCTGCGGCACGTGCTGCCGAACATCGCGGCGACGCTGATCGTGTCGGCCACCTTGGCGTTTCCCGAAGTGATCCTGCTGGAGAGCGGGCTGTCGTTCCTGGGGCTTGGCGTGCAGCCGCCAATGACCAGCCTGGGGAACATGGTCGGCTACGGGCGCGGCTATATCAGCAACGCACCATGGATCATGCTGGCACCCAGCGCGGTGATCGTGCTGACGACACTGGCCATCAGCATCGCCGGCGACTGGCTGCGCGACCGGCTGGATCCGACGGTGGGATAGCGGTACACCTCTCCCGCTACGCGGGAGAGGTCGAGACGCGAAGCGGCGAGGGTGAGGGGCGTAACGCACGGAGCGCTCGTGCGTTACGCCCCTCACCCGGCGCTCCGCGCCGACCTCTCCCGCGTAGCGGGAGAGGTGTACTACGCACCAAAGTTGGCGGCGCGGAAATCCATTGCGAAATCGGGCGACGACTTCCATCGGATCGATTTCAGCATGCCGGTGAACGTCGCGTTCTGATGCAGCACGGTGTAGGCCGGATCGTCGCGCTCGCAGATCTCCAACATGCGCGCGAACGCCGTGTGCCGCGCGGCCATGTCGGTGCTGGACGACAGCACGCCGCACAGCTTGTTCATTTCGTCGTTATGCCACTCGCCGGTCTGCTGCTGTTGTCCATTCGGCCCGTGCTGCGCCACGATCGAGGACACCGGATCGTTGAATTGCGCGGTGTTCGACCAGTCGAGCACGCCGTGCTTGCCGCCGGCATCCCAGATCTGCGCCCAGTTCTCCTTCATCTCGATTTGCACGTTCAACCCGACCTGCTGCCACATCTCGGTCAGCACCTGCGCGTTGGCGGTCTGGTTGGTGTAGTAGTCGTTGAGAAGTCGATACGGGATCGCATCGCCCTTGTAGTTGGCCTGTTGCAGCAGCGCGCGGGCCTTGGCCGGATCGTACTCGGGCACCGTCCAGCCCTGCACCAGCATGTCGCCATAGAACGGGAATTGCAGTCCGGGGGGAACGATGGTGCGCCCGAGCCAGAGCTGATCAACGATCAGCTTGCGATCGATTGCGTGCGTCATCGCCTGGCGCACGCGCGGATCGGTCAGCGGCCCATCAGCCTTGTCGAACACCGTCATGCGGATGTTCGGAATCACCCCGCCGGCCACGGCCAGGCGAGGATCCGACTCCACCACTTTGATCTGATCCGGAGTCAGATCGCAGGCAAATTGGTACTGCCCGGCGCGCAGGCCATTCACGCGCTGCGCCAGTTCCGGCACTTGCACGAAGCGCAGCGTGCGGATCGGTGGCCGGCCGCCCCAGTACTCGTCATGCGCGTCGAATATCAGCTCGACGTCCGGCGTGTAGCGGCGAACCTTGTACGGGCCGGTGCCGACCGGCTGGCGCGCATAGGCGAGCCACGACTCCGCCGCCTCGAAGGCGCGCCGGTTGATGATCTGCGAGCCCATCTGGCTCAGCCGCCCCTCCATCGTCACGTCGGGCGTCACGTTGATGAAGCGCACGGTGTACTTGTCGACCGCGACTGCCTTGTCCAGCGATGGCCACAGCCGCCGCCCCACCGCGGGCACCTGCGGCGGCAGGGTTTTCGATTGCTGCGTCGGCCGCGCCGTATCCATGCGCAGCGTCTTGTCCATGCCGCTCGGCAGCGTGGTTCCGAACATATGCTCGGGTCCGAATGTGAACACCACGTCCTCGGCGGTGAGTTCGTCGCCGTTGTGGAACTTCACGCCTTGGCGCAACGACACCTCGAGCGTGTGGTCGTCAATGCGATGCCAGCTCGTGGCGAGCTGCGGCATTTGCTCGAGAGAGCCTTGCAAGTTGCGGCCGATCAGCAACTCGACGTAGGAGTTCAGGATGCGCTCGCCGACATTGGATTGTTCCGCAACCGGGTCGAGCGTATTGCTGGTCACCAGCGCCTGCACCGCGACGGTGATCTCCGGTCGAGCATCCGACTGGGCGACGGCAAACCGAGGCAATGCGGCGGCCGCGCCGGTAAGCGCCAGCAGATGGCGGCGGGCAAGCGATGGCATGGTGCGTCTCCCCTGGCAGGTCCCGTGGCGGACCTTTGCGGGCCGGAAACTAGGGATGCCTTTCGCGGTGGTCAAATGAGTCTACCATTGTGGCGGAACTGGACGGAATGACGATGACCCACATCATTTCCCACCGCGGCGGCGCGTTGCTCTGGCCGGAGAACAGCCGTGTCGCATTCGAGAATACGGCGAAGCTGCCGGTCGCGCAGGTGGAGTTCGACGTGCATTTCTCGGCGGACAATCGCCTTGTGGTGATTCACGATGCGACGCTGGACCGCACGACCGACGGCACCGGGCCAGTGGTCGCGCAAACCTGGGCGGCGTTGTCGAAGCTGGTGCTGCGTGGCACCGGCGGCCAGCGCATGTTGCTGCTGGACGAGGTGATCGAATTGTTCCGCCCGACATCGCTTGGCCTGCGGATCGAGATCAAACCCGGCCCCGGCCGCGTGCCCTACCCGGGCCTGCCGCAGCGAGTGGCGGAGACCCTGCGCGAGCAGCGCATGCTGGAGCGCAGTGTCATCACCTCGTTCCAACTTGGCACCGTCTGCGAGGCGGTGTCGTTCGCCATGCCGTCCATGCACGCCTGGCTGGTCACGCCTGACGTGCAGACCGATCTCGGGCTGCCGGCGGTTTGTGC
>DATHNE010000243.1:0-13756 GCA_035486355.1 Acetobacteraceae bacterium | reverse complement strand
CTTGCAACGGCACACGTACCCCTGTGCTTCCCGCAATGCAATTACTCGATGACATTCGAATGACGTTGCTTGCATGATGCTCGATCGCAACTGCAATAGTGACATATCGGGGCGTTACTTCGGCCTGTCATCATCGCGGGGCTGACAGCGTCCACGTCGCCTGCTTTGCTGGGGCGGAGAAGGGAACTACCGCCATGACCTACACACCCGTCCGCCCCGACGCACTCCTGCCACCGGTCCGCGTCAACCTCTATTCCGACACCCAGACCCGCCCCTCGCCTGAGATGAAGGCGGCCATGGTCGCGGCCGAGGTTGGCGATGAGCAGCACGGCGACGATCCCACGGTGCACGATCTGTGCGACCGAATGGCGGCGCTGCTGGGCAAGGAAGCCGCGGTCTTCCTGCCGTCCGGCACCATGTGCAACCAGATCTCGATCCTGACCCATTGCCGCGCGGGCGATGAAATCCTCGCTCACGAGACGGCGCACATCATCTTCAGCGAGGGCGGTGGCCCGGCGGCGCTGACCGGCGCCTCGGTGCTTGGCCTGCACGGCGCGCGCGGCCAGTTCGACGCCGACACGTTACGCGCCGCCTTCCGCGAAAAGCGTCGCAATTCCCCGCCGCAGACCCTGGTGGAGGTCGAGCAGACTGCCAACCTCGGCGGCGGCTCGGTCTGGCCACAGGACAAGCTGAACGCTGTGCTGGACGTGGCCCACGGCCACGGCATGGCCACCCACATGGACGGCGCTCGGTTGATGAACGCCGTGGTGGCCGCCGGCATCCCCGCTGCCGAAATGGTCGTGCACTGCGACTCGGTTTGGGTCGACTTCACCAAGGGCCTCGGCGCTCCGCTCGGCGCCGTGCTGTGCGGCAGCGCCGCCTTCATCGATACCGCCTGGCGCTGGAAACAACGGCTCGGCGGGTCCATGCGCCAGGCCGGCATCTGCGCCGCCGCCTGCCTGTATGCCCTCGACCACAATATCGATCGCCTGGCCGACGATCACGCCAATGCCAAGGCGCTCGCCCGCGGCCTAGCGCAGATCCAGGGCATCACGGTGGAGGAGCCCGAGACCAATCTGGTGTTCTTCGACACCGAAGGCACCGGGCTGACCGCGGATGAGCTGGCGACACGCATCCGCAAGGACGGCATCATGCTGTCCACGATGGGCCGCACGCGGGCGCGTGCCTGCACGCATCTGGACGTTGACCTGGCGGGCATCGAAACCGCGATCGAGGTGATTCGCGCTGCCGTCGCGTGACCCTCGGCAGGCAGGGCTTCACACCGACCCCGCCGGGCGCGCGCGGGCGGTTTACGGATTGGCAACCCATTGGCGCGAGGATGGTGGGGTTCACAAGTCGAGGATACGTCAATGCGTTTTGTTCGGCCCTCGGCCGCGTTCGCGTTGATCGCGCCGCTGACCCTCGGCCAGACCAGCTCCCCAGCGACAGCGCCGCCGACTGCCACCGCGAAGGCGTCTGCCGCGCCGGTGCAGCACCATCGTATGGCCGCGGGCGAACGGTTCGCGAAGGCCAACACCACCCACGATGGCCATCTGACGTTGGCACCGGCGAAGACTGGCTATCCGACGAAGGCACAGCATTTCAGCGAGGTCGACACGGCCAAGAAGGGGTACGTGACCGCGGACCGGATCCGCGCCTGGGCGAAGGCCGAGCGGGAGCAGCGCCACGTGGGACAGCAGGCTGCGGCGCCGCCGATCAAGGGGTAACGATCGATACGTGACCGATGCCGTGACGCGCGGCGTGCGACCGCGCGGTCAGCCTTGCATCAGCGTGCGCACGTGCGCGGTGGCGCTGGCCGCCAGCGCGTCAAGGTCGTAGCCGCCTTCCAGTACCGACACGATCCGCCCGCCGGTGTGTCGCGCGGCGATGCGCATCAGCTCGGCGGTGATCCAGGCGTAGTCGCGCTCGTCGAGCAGGAGATTGGCCAGCGGGTCGGCCTTGTGTGCGTCGAAGCCGGCGGAAATCACCAGCAGCTCCGGTGCGAAGGCGTCGAGCGCGGGAAGGATGGTGCCGTCCCAGCCTTGCCGGAACACCACACTGCCGGTGCCAGGCGCCAGGATGACGTTGACGATGTTATCGGCCACGCCGCGTTCTGACGGGTGCCCGGTGCCTGGGTAGCACGGCCACTGGTGGCTGGAGGCGTAAAACAGGTTCGGGTCGTTGCCGAACATCGCTTGTGTGCCGTTGCCGTGGTGCACATCGAAATCCACCACGGCCACGCGGGTCAGGTTCCAGCGCGCTCGCGCGTGTTGCGCTGCGACCGCGACATTGTTGAACAGGCAGAAACCGCAGGGGCGCGCGGGCTCGGCATGATGACCGGGTGGACGCACCGCGACGAAGGCGGCACGCGCCCAGCCTTCCATCACCGCATCCACGCCCAGGACCGCGCCACCCGACGCGCGCAAGATGGCCTCGGCGCTGCCGGCGCTCATCACCGTGTCGGCGTCGAGCGCGATGTGTTCGTCGCCGTCGGGACGGATGTTCAGGATCGCCTCGACATAGTCCTGTGGGTGCGCACGCGCGAGCTGCTCGATCGTGGCTTGCGGGGCTGCTTCGCGCAGCAGGTCGGCGAAGCTCTCGTGCTCCAGCGCCCGCAGCACCGCGCGCAGCCGATCGGGGCATTCCGGGTGATACGCGCCGGGGTCATGCCCGAGGCAGGCGGGATGGGTGATCAGGGCCGTGGCGATCGGAGCCTCCCCTAACGGTGTGGGCCGAGTCTGCGCGCGGGACGATTCAGCGGCAAGCCTCCGCCGCGACAGCCTCCGCGGCGCGTCCTCCGCCGCGCGTCCCCCGCGCGGGTCAGTTGGAGGCAGGGGTATCATGTCGACTTCTGGTCGCTTCCTCGGCTGACGGCACGCCGGCAACAGGCAACCTGACCACGACCGTGGTGCCCTTCATGGGCGTGCTCTGCAGCCGCAAACTGCCGCCGTGCAGCTCAACCAGATGCTTGGACAATGGCAGGCCCAGGCCGGCGCCGGGATTGAGCCGACGCGTCGGGTCGACCACCTGTTCGAACGGCAGCAGCACGCGCTCCATATCGGCCGGGTCGATGCCACAACCGGTATCGGCCACGGTGATCTCGATCCAATCATCCACCTTCGCCGCGATGACGCGCACCGACCCGTTCGGCTCGGTGAACTTGATCGCATTGGAAATCAGGTTGACTAGCACCTGACGTAACCGCGTGCCATCGCCGACCACCGACGGCAGCTCTGGCTGCACATTCGTGGTGAGGTTCACCTGCGCGGACTGCGCCTCTGCCCGCATCATCCGGCAGACCAGAGCGATCTGTGAGCGCAGGTTCACCGGCTGGCGTGCCAGGGTGAGCCGGTCGCTGTCGGCACGTGCCAGGTCCAGCAGATCATTGAACAGTGCCAACAGATATTGGCCGCTGCTGCGAATCGTCTCCGCATACTCGACGTATTTCGGATTGCCAGCCGGTCCGTGCAGCTCCTCGGCGATCAACTGGGCGAAGTTGATCACCGCATTGAGCGGCGTCCGCAGCTCGTGGCTGACATTGGCGAGGAACTGGGACTTGGCGCGACTGGCCGCCTCGGCCGCGTGGTGGGCCTCGGCCAGTTCCGTCTGCAACTGTTTCTGCGCGGTAATATCAACCCGCAACGCCACACGGCTACCGTCCGGCGTGCGGCTGACGCGGATCATGAACCAGCGATTGGTGGCACGATTGTAGACTTCGCGCGGCGAAGTGTCCTCGCGCGTGATCTCTTCCGCGCGACGCGCAATGAAACCCACCGTGTCATTGTAGGCTTCCGAATCGGCCACGGTTCCGGCCTCGATCGAGCGCGCAAGGATATCCTCGTAACGCCGGCCGATCATCTCATCATCCGGCGGCAGGTGTGGAAACATCGTATGATAGGCGTGATTGCCGAGCACATACCGACGGTCGCGATCGTAGACGACGACGGTGGCGTCGATGGCGTCCAGCGTATCCCGAAGCCGTCTGTTGTGCCGGTGCAGTTCCTCGGAGTTCTGGTCCCGCAGCGCCACGCCACGCAGCACGTAAAGCGCGGTACTGTCCTGCAAGGCCAGCACCATCGCCCGCGATTGCAATGACTGCAGACGTTGCGAACTGACAAGCGATGCGCGCGGATCGGAATCGCCATCGGGCACGCCAAGCGCCGCCGGCGCACCGGGACTATAGCGCAGCACCTCACCCGTCGCGCTGACCTGCACATACTCCAGGCCAGACGCGGTCAGCAGTTCGTATGGCATGGCACCTATTGGCCGGCACGCGGCGCGCGGATTGTTAAGCATATCTACTCACGCTGACGTGAGGATTACAACGCACTTCCGCAGCTAGCACCAAGACGGCGGACAGATCGACGGAGCGCCATCCGCCCCGCACGGCGCCGCTAGAAGTGAATGACGCGACCGTATGCGTCCAGCACTGCCTCATGCATCGTTTCACTGATGGTTGGGTGCGGAAACACCGTGTGCATCAAGTCGGTTTCGGTGGTTTCCAGTTGGCGCGCGATCACGTAGCCCTGGATCAGCTCGGTCACTTCGGCACCCACCATGTGCGCGCCCAGCAGTTCGCCGGTCTTCGCATCGAACACGGTCTTCACCATGCCCTCCGGCTCGCCCAACGCGATCGCCTTGCCGTTGCCAATGAACGGGAAATGACCAACCTTCACGCTGTGCCCCAGCTCCTTCGCCTTCGCTTCGGTGAGACCCACCGACGCGACCTGCGGGCGGCAATAGGTGCAGCCTGGAATGTTGCCCGTCTCGAATGGGTGCACATCGTTCACGCCGGCAATCTTCTCGACGCACACCACGCCTTCGTGGCTGGCCTTGTGCGCGAGCCATGGCGGTCCGGTGAGATCGCCAATCGCATACACGCCTGGCTCGCCAGTGCGGCCGTAGCCATCGACCACGACATGCGTCCGGTCGACCTTCACAGCGGTGCCTTCGATCCCGATACCTTCGACGTTGCCAACGATACCAACAGCGGAGATCACGCGATCAACGGTGATCTCCTGCGTTTCGCCACCGGATTCCACCGCGACGGTGACACTGTCGGCAGCTTTCTTCACCCCCTTCACCGCAGCACTGGTGAGAATCTTCATGCCCTGTTTTTCGAACGCCTTGTGCGCGAAGGCGCTGATTTCGTCGTCTTCCACCGGCAGCACGCGTGACAGCACTTCCACCACCGTCACCTGCGCGCCCATGTTGAGGTAGAAGCTGGCGAACTCGATGCCGATGGCACCGGAGCCGATCACCAGCAGCGATTTCGGGAAGCTGGTCGGTACCATGGCTTCCTTGTAGGTCCAGATCAGCTTGCCGTCGGCCTCGATGCCTGGGAGCTGGCGCGCCCGCGCGCCGGTGGCCAAGATGATGTGCGATGATTTCAGTGTGGCGACTGGCTTGCCGTCCTTCTCCACCGCGAGCGTGTTCTTGCCGGCCAGCTTGCCACTGCCGTCGAACACGGTGACCTTGTTCTTCTTCAGCAGGTAGCCGACGCCCGACGACAATTGTTTCGCGACTGCACGCGACCGCTTCACCACCTTGTCGAGGTCGAACTTCGCCTCGACCGGCAGGAAGCCAAAGTCAGGCAGATGATGCAGCAGGTGATTGATTTCGGATGTGCGCAGCAGTGCCTTGGTCGGAATGCAGCCCCAGTTGAGGCAGATGCCGCCAAGGTGTTCGCGTTCGACAACAGCGGTCTTCAGACCGAGCTGGGCGCCGCGGATGGCGGCGACATATCCGCCAGGCCCGCCGCCGACGACAATGAGGTCGAAACTTTGTTCAGCCATGGTCTGCTCCCTCGGCCAGCGCGCGCAATGCGGTGCCGCCCAATTGTCGCACGTGCCAATCCTGCATCGCGCGTGCGCCGATGCTTTCGTAGAAATCGATCGAGGGTTGGTTCCAGTTCAACACACGCCAGTCGATACGGCGGCAGCGCTCCGCCACCGCATGGCGGGCGAGGTGACGCAACAGCGCGAGCCCAATGCGCTTGCCGCGATAGGCCGGCTCCACGAACAGGTCTTCGAGGAACATGTCAGGGCGGCCGGTGAAGGTGCTGAAAGTGTAGTACCAGAGCGCCAGTCCCACGGCGCGATCATCGGCGATGGCGAGGACAGCGTGCGCCCGGGGCTGAGAGCCGAACAGCGCGGCGTGGAAGTCGGCGTCGGTGGCCACGGCTTCGTGCAGCAGCTTCTCGTACGCGGCGAGACCGCGAACCAGTCGCAGAACGTCGGGGACGTCCGAGGGCGTTGCATCGCGGAGGGTGAAGGGCGGCGCGGTCATGTTACTTCCGCTCTAATTCCAACCGTCCCGCCCGGCCCTCACAGCATCAAGCTCAGCGGATCCTCGACGATCACTTTGAACGCCGCCAGCCACTCGGCGCCGAGCGCTCCATCCACCACGCGGTGATCGACGCTCATCGTGCAGGTCATCACCGTCGCGATTGCCAGCGCGCCATTCTTCACCACCGGCCGCTGCTGCCCGGCGGCCACTGCCAGGATCGCCGATTGCGGCGGGTTGATGATGGCGGCGAACTCCGACACGCCATACATCCCCATGTTGGAGATCGAGAACCCGCCGCCCTGGAACTCCTCCGGCTTCAGCTTGCCGTTGCGCGCGCGCGCCGCGAGGTCCTTCATCTCGTTGCTGATCGCGGCCAGCCCCTTTTGATCCGCCTTGCGCACGATCGGGGTGATCAACCCATCTGGGATCGACACGGCCACCGAGATATCGACATCGTCGTACATCACGATCGCGTCCTCGGTGAAGCTGGCGTTCACCTTCGGCACGCGGCGCAACGTCAGCGCCGCCGCCTTGATGATCAGGTCGTTCACCGACAGGCGGAACGCGCTCGGGCCTTCCTTCGGTGACTTGGCGTTCAGCTCCTCACGCAGTTTCAGTAGCGCATCGATCTCGATGTCCATCGAGACATAGAAATGCGGAATACTCGACTTCGCCTCGGTCAGCCGCCGCGCGATCACCTTGCGCACCGTCGAGTTGGGCACCAGCGTGTGCGGCGCGGTGATAGCGACCGGCGCAGCGGGCTTCGGCGTCGGTGCGGTGGCAGGAGCCTGCGCCGCGGCCGACGCGCCCGACGGCTTCGCGCCGGACATCGCAGCCTCGATATCGACCTTCACGATGCGGCCATTCGGCCCGCTGCCTTTCAGGCCCGACAGCTCGATCCCCGCCTGCAACGCCATACGGCGTGCCAGCGGCGAAACGAACACACGGTCACCCGCGGCATCCTGCCCGTTGCCCTTGGTGGGGGCCGGCGCGGTCATCGGGGCCGGCGTTGCCTTGTCGGCGGGCACGGCCGCCGGCTTCGCCTCCGCGCGGACCGGCGCCGGTGCCGCTGCCTGTTTCGGTGCCGCCGCTTGTTGCGGTTCCTGCGCGGCTTTTGGCGTCTCGACCGGCACCTTCTCGCCCTGCTCCACCAGCACCGCGATCGGCTCGTTCACCTTCACGCCTGACGTGCCGTCAGCCACCAGAATCCTGCCCAACACGCCTTCGTCGACTGCCTCGACCTCCATCGTCGCCTTGTCGGTCTCGATCTCGGCGATCACGTCACCGGCTTTGACGTTCTCGCCTTCCTTCTTCAGCCAACGCGCCAGCGTGCCCTCGGTCATCGTCGGTGACAGCGCCGGCATCAGGATATTCGTGGCCATGTCCGCGCCTCCTCAGATGATCTTCTTCACCGCGTCCACCACCCAGTCGGGCTGCGGCAGCGCCAGCTTTTCCAGGTTCGCCGCGTAGGGCAGCGGCACGTCGATGCCGTGCACCCGCACCGGCGGCGCGTCGAGCCAGTCGAACGCACCCTCGATCACCTGCATCGCCACTTCCGCGCCGATGCCGGCGTAGGGCCAGCCTTCCTCGATGGTGACGATCCGGTTGGTCTTCTTCACGCTGGCGACGATCGTTTCGGTATCAAGCGGACGCAACGAGCGCAGGTTGATCACCTCGGCATCGATCCCCTGGCCCGCCAGCGCCTCGGCCGCTTTCAGCGCGACATCGACCATGATGCTGAACGCCACCAGCGTCACCTGCGTGCCGGAACGTTCGATCTTCGCCTTGCCGATTGGCACGATGAAATCCTCGTCCACCGGGCATTCGTGCGTGTGGCCGTAGAGGATCTCGTTCTCCAGCACGATCACCGGGTTGGGATCGCGGATCGCCGCCCGCAGCAGGCCCTTATGGTCAGCCGAGGACCACGGCGCCAGCACCTTCAGTCCCGGCACGTGCGCGTACCAGCTCGCGTAGCACTGCGAATGCTGTGCGGCGACGCGCGAGGCGGCACCGTTCGGACCGCGGAACACGATCGGGCAGCCCATCTGGCCACCGGACATATACAGTGTTTTCGCTGCTGAATTGATGATCTGGTCCATCGCCTGCATGGCGAAGTTGAAGGTCATGAACTCGACAATCGGCTTCAGCCCGTTCAGCGCCGCGCCCACCGCCATGCCGGTGAAGCCGTGCTCGGTGATCGGCGTGTCGATCACGCGCTTCGGACCGAACTCATCCAGCAGCCCCTGGCTGATCTTGTAGGCACCCTGGTACTGCGCGACCTCCTCGCCCAGCAGGAAGACGTCGCCGTCGCGCCGCATCTCCAGCGCCATCGCATCGCGCAAGGCTTCGCGCACGGTGACCGGCTTGGTCGGGCCCCACTCCCTCTCCGCCGCCGGGGCAGCGGTCGCTGGCGGCGCGGGCGCGGGTGCCTGAGCGGGCTTTGGTTGTGGCGCCGGCGGGGCCTCCTGCTTCGGTGCGGGCGCCTCAGCGGCCTTGGCTTTCGGCGCCACGGACACATCCTCCCCGTTCGCCGCGAGCACCGCGATCGGCGTGTTCACCGCCACGCCCTCAGTACCCTCGTCGACCAGGATCTCCGTCAGCTTCCCTTCGTCGACCGCCTCGACCTCCATTGTCGCCTTGTCGGTCTCGATCTCGGCGATCACGTCGCCCGCCCTGATCTCCTCGCCGACTTTCTTGACCCAGCGGGCCAGCTTGCCCTCAGTCATGGTCGGCGATAGGGCGGGCATCAGGATCTGCGTCGTCATCGCTCAGCCCTCAACCAAGACGTCGGTATAGAGCTCGCCTGGCTCCGGCTCCGGACTGGATTGCGCGAAATCGGCGGCTGCCTGCACGATTGCCTTCACCTCGTCGTCGATCGCCTTGATCGCCGCCTCGTCCACACCCATCGCCTCCAGCTTGTGCCGCGCGCCCTCGATGCAGTCGTGCTGGGTGCGCATCATCTGCACCTCCTCGCGCGTGCGGTAGCGTGCCGGATCCGACATCGAGTGCCCACGGTAGCGATAGGTCTTCACCTCCAGGAGATACGGGCCCTTGCCGGCACGGCAAGCGGCCACCGCCATCTCGGCGGCGGCCTTCACCGCCAGCACGTCCATGCCATCCACCTGCATCCCGGGAATGCCCCACGGTCCGCCATTCTTCGACAGATCCTTCGACGCCGAGGCCCGCTCAACGCTGGTGCCCATGCCGTATTTGTTGTTCTCGATCACGAACACGGTGGGCAACTTCAGCAGTGCCGCGATATTGAAGCTTTCGAACACCTGGCCCTGGTTCGAGGCGCCCTCGCCGAAATAGGTCAGGCAAACCCGGTCATTGCCACGGTACCAGTTGCTGAACGCCAGCCCGTTCCCCAGGCTGACCTGCGCGCCGACGATGCCGTGGCCGCCGAAGAAATTCTGTGCCTTGCTGAACATGTGCATGGAGCCGCCCTTGCCGTGCGAATAGCCGGCGGCACGGCCGGTGAGTTCGGCCATCACGCCGCGCGCTTCCATGCCGCTCGCCAGCATATGGCCGTGGTCGCGGTACGAGGTGATCACCTCATCGCCTGGCTGCAGGGCAAGCTGCATGCCGACCACCACCGCCTCCTGGCCGATATACAAATGGCAGAACCCGCCGATCAGGCCCATGCCGTAGAGCTGGCCGGCCTTCTCTTCGAAGCGGCGGATCTGCAGCATATCGTGATAGGCTTTCAGCAACAGGTCCTTGTCGGACGACGCGTCACGCGCCTTGCCCCGCTTGGCGGCCGCCTGTGCCATGGAGATCTCCCCTGGTATCCACTCACCCGCGGCCACAGGTAACGCCCACCCCTTCGACCGACAAGACGTGGGCGGGGAAAACCTAGCTTGTGCAATGCAATAGCGGTAATTAACCGGAATCCGGTTAACTGCTTGTCAGACGCCTATACCACGCCCTGGCCGGAAAACAGCATTGCGTGTCAGAGCGCATATCAGCAGCTTTGTTGCGGCCAATCCACCGATTTAGCAGCGGCGTTGCCGTCGCTCAGAACAGGCGGTCTTTCGCCGGGTATTGCACAATGATGTCGCTCGGGTTCGCCAGGTTCAGCAGCGCCCGCGCCCGCTCGTCCAGCATGTCGCGGTCCAAATGATCGCTTTCCAGCCCGTGCACGCGGCGCAGCCAGGCGTCGCGATCGGCCTGCGCCACCGCTAGGTCGGCCGCGGCCTGCTTCAGCACAAGCTGCTGCGAGGCGTAGGACTTCAGCCCGTGCGCGCCTTGCACCGCGTTCCAGCAGAAATATCCGGTCACGGCGAGAAAGATCACCGGCGCCACCGCCGCTCTTGCCCGCCGCTTCAGTTCCCGTGCGAACGACATCTGCCAACCCATTACAGTCCGACCTACTACCTATAGCACATCTCCGTGTCGATGGAATCCTCTCTCGAACGTGATGATCGCTGCCACAAACCGGCCAGGGTGCCGCCACGAATGACCGCTCTGCTGCGCCCGATGGCGACATCCGGTCGCCGCGAAGGAGGCATCATGAAGCGGATCACCACGATCGGCCTGGCTGCTTTCGGCGCCACGGCGCTGCTGGCGGCCGCATCTGTGGCCCAAGCCCAGGATGGGCACCGCGATGATCACGGCCATTACGACCATCGTGACGATCACCCCGGCCATGACTGGCACGGTGGGGGTGGGGGGTATGTTTATGCGGCGCCACCGCCGGTGTACTACGCCCCGCCTCAGGCCTACTACGCGCCGCCACCCGCGGTGGTGGTGGGCGTGCCGGGCTTGAGCATCAATATCCGCTGACGTGGCCGGGACCGAGCCTGGGGCGGCGCAAGCCGCCCCTTCCGGCTCAGCCGCGCAGCACGGTCCGCCCGGCGTACAGCGCCGAGGCACCCAGTTCGGCCTCGATCCGGATCAACTGGTTGTATTTCGCCATCCGGTCGCTGCGCGACAGGCTGCCAGTCTTGATCTGACCGCAATTGGTCGCCACCGCCAGGTCGGCGATCGTCGCGTCCTCGGTCTCGCCCGAGCGGTGGCTCATCACACAGCAGAACCCGGCGTGATGCGCGATCTCCATCGTCTCCAGCGTCTCGGACAGCGTGCCGATCTGATTGACCTTGATCAGGATCGCATTGGTCGAGGCGTCGGCGATGCCACGACGCAACCGTTCCGGATTGGTGACGTACAGATCGTCCCCGACGGTCTGCACTGTGGCGCCCAGCGTCGCGGTCAGCAGCTTCCAGGTCTCCCAGTCGTCCTCGGCGCAACCGTCCTCGATCGAGACGATTGGATAGCGCGCGCACAGATCCTCCAGGTAACGCACCATCCCCCCGCCGTCGAGCGTCTTGCCCTCGCCCGCGAGGACGTATTTGCCGTCCTTGAAGAACTCGCTGGAGGCGGGATCCAGCGCGAAGGTAATGTCGTCGCCCAATCGATAGCCCGCCTTCTCGACCGCCTTCGCGATGAATCCCAAGGCTTCATCAGCGGATTTCAGGTTCGGCGCGAAGCCGCCCTCGTCACCGACATTGGTGCTATGCCCCGCCGCATGCAACTCCTTCTGCAGCGTATGGAATACCTCCGACCCCATGCGGACCGCGTCGGCCAGCGTGCCGGCGCCGACCGGCATGATCATGAATTCCTGAATGTCGATTGGGTTGTCGGCATGCTTGCCGCCATTGACGATGTTCATCATCGGCACCGGCAGGGTGCGCGCGAACACGCCGCCGACGTAACGATACAGCGGCAGCCGGACATCATCGGCTGCCGCCTTCGCCACCGCCAGCGACACCGCCAGCAGCGCATTGGCCCCCAGCCGCGCCTTGTTCGGCGTGCCGTCCAGATCGATCAGCACATCGTCCAGCGCCACCTGGTCCAGCGCCTCCATGCCGCTGATCGCGTCCAGAATCTCGCCTTCGGCGTTCTGGCAGGCGGTGAGCACGCCCTTGCCGCCGTAGCGCGCTTTGTCACCGTCACGCAGCTCCACCGCCTCGTGCGCCCCGGTCGAGGCCCCGGACGGTACCGCGGCGCGGCCGGTCGCGCCGCTCTCCAGCAGCACCTCCACCTCGACCGTGGGATTGCCGCGGCTATCCAGGATTTCGCGGGCAGTCAGGTCAGCGATCGCGGACATGGCGAGGTCTCCATCTTCAGTTGCGCGCCGGCTTCAATTGCCAGGTGGGCTTTGGTTGCGAGGCGGGGGCTAGCACTTCATCGTCCGGCTCGCCACCCGCGGCCCGGCGATCCTTCATGACAGCTCAACGACACAGGAGACAGCGATGCGCCTCACCCATCCCGTGATCCGGACGACCGCCCTAGCGGTGCCGCTGGTGCTGGCGCTTGGCGCTCGGCACGGCGCTGCTGATCCGTTGGTGTACTATCACGCGGGCGCCTGGCAGGCCTTCACCGACAAGGATTCCAGCGGCAAGGATATCTGCGGCATCGACACAACCAACCCCAACGACGGACGCGACTTTTCCCTGACTTATCTGATCGGCGGCGAGAACCTGACCTTCCGTGCCACCAAGCCGAGCTGGACGGTGCCCGATGGGACGCAACTGAATGTCAGCATGCAGATTGACCAGAACACGCCCTGGCCGGCTGAGGCACTGGGGCACGGCACGTCGGTCGAGTGGGCGGTTGGTGCAGCGTCGGTGCAAGCCTTCGATGGTCTGTTTCGTGCCGGCAGCACGCTGACGCTGACCTTCCCGTCTGGCAACGAAGCGCCTTGGACACTGTCGCTTTCCGGCTCGACGGCGGCCAGCCAGACGCTGTGGCGCTGCGTGGAGGATATGAGCGTGCGCGACCATGTGGTGAGCCCGGCGAACAACACGCCACCGTCGACCCAGCCTTATGCGCCACCGGACGCAAGTAACACGCAGCCAGGCCCGGCGCCCACGGCTCCCACGCCCACGCAGCCGACCATGACCCCGGCGGCGCCCCCGACCAGCCCCGCACCGGCCCCGACCAGCCCCGCGCCCGCGACACAGCCGTGAGCTGATTCCCTCTCCCACCAAGGCGCGAGGGTCGGCGAGCGACGTGACGCCGGGTGCGGGTGCTGCGCATCCCACCCGCACCCGGCGGCGCTCTGCGGCCTCTCCCCCGGCGCGAGAGAGATGTCGTGGTCGTTACACGCGCTCGATCAGCGCGGCGATGCCCTGGCCGACGCCGATGCACATCGTCGCCACCGCGCGCCTGCCGCCGCGGGTTTCCAGCGCGTTGACCGCGGTCAACGCCAGCCGTGCGCCAGACATGCCCAGCGGATGGCCCAGCGCGATGGCGCCGCCATGCGGGTTCACCTGCTCGGCGTCGTCCGGCAGGCCGAGCTGGCGCAGCACCGCGATGCCCTGGGCGGCGAAGGCTTCGTTCAGCTCGATCACGTCGATCTCACCGACCTTCAGCCCCAGGCGGGCCAGCAGCTTCTCGGTCGCCGGCGCCGGGCCCATGCCCATGATGCGCGGCGGCACGCCGGCCGTTGCCATCGCAACGACAC
>DATHNE010000242.1:0-4681 GCA_035486355.1 Acetobacteraceae bacterium | reverse complement strand
GCCCCTTGAGACATTTTCGCGGCGGGACGACACTGCGGCGGCAATACGATCAGGGTAAACCATGTCCAACATGTTAGCGCGTCGTCGGGCCGTCCTCGGCCTCGGCGCGGCCTGTGCGCTGCCGCTTGGCGCCCGCCCCGCCCGTGCCGATCTCGCCGCGTTGCAGCAGGCGGCGCACAAGGAAGGTGCCGTCACCTGGTACATCGCCCAGGTGGATACCGAGACTGCCGAGGTAATGGGCCGCGCCTTCACCCAGCAATATCCCGGCGTCCATGTCGACGTGATCCGCACCACCGGGCAGGTGGCGTATCAGCGCCTGTTGCAGGAGCTGAAGAACAACGCGCCGCAATGCGATGTGTTCAGCTCCACCGATATCTCACAATACCCTGCGTTGAGGGCGCGCAATGCGCTGGCGCACTATACGCCGGAAAACGCCGGCGGCTTGCTGCCGCAGTTCGATAAGCTGGTGGACCCTGGTTACGAATATCCCGCCAGCGCAACCAACCATCTGCTGGCCTACAACACCCAGAAGGTGAAGCCCGAGGACGCGCCGAAGCGTTGGACCGATCTGCTGGACCCGCGCTGGAAGGGCCAGGTCGCCACCGGCCATCCGGCGTTCAGTGGCTGCACCGGAATCTGGGCGCTGGCGCTACGCAAGGCGTACGGCTGGGGCTTCTTCGAGAAACTGGCGAAGAACAACCCGCGCATCGGCCGTTCTGGTAACGATCCGGCGACATTGATGAATGCGGGCGAGTGCCTGGTTGGTCCGTTGCCCGCCAACACCGCGTTTCAGAATGTCGACAAGGGTAACCCGATCGGCCCGGTGTATCCCGCTGATGGCGCCACGTTGTGCGTCGGTCCCTCCGCTGTGATCGCCGCAGCGCCGCATCCGCAGGCCGCGCGGCTGTTCATGGAATGGCTGATGAGCGAGACCTATTCGCGCATGTCGGTGAAGCTGCACGGCGATCCGGTGCGGCCTGGCATTCCGCTGACGTCCGGCCAGAAGCCGTTGAACGAGGTGCCGGTGCTGACGCTGACCGTGGAGGAGATCAGCAAGGGCGTGCCCGAGGTGATCGAGGCTTGGCGCGACACGTTCGGGGATTGAGCGATGCGCATGCCGCTGACCCGTCGCGCCACGCTGCTCGGTCTTGGCGCCACGACGCTGGCCACCACTGCGCGGGCCGAACTGGAGGAACTGGTCGCGGCGGCGCGCAAGGAGGGTGGCCTCACCTGGTATGTCGCGCAGATGAGCGGCGAGGCGGCTGAGGATATGGGTCGCATCTTCGCCCGCCAGTATCCTGGGATCTCCGTTGCGGTGGTGCGCACCACAGGCCAGGTCGCCTATCAGCGTGTGCAGCAGGAGCTGAAAAACAGCGCGCCGCAGTGCGATGTGTTCAGCACCACCGACATCGCGCATATGCCGGCACTGCGGGCGCGGAACGCGTTGGCGCATTACGTGGCCCAGAACGCCGCGCAATTGGCCGCGCCGTTCGTTGAGCAGGGCGAGGTGGGCTACTATTACGCCACGACGGCGTCGTTGCAGATCATGATCTATCAGACCAAGGCGATTCCGTCAGCCGAGGTGCCGCGCAACTGGGATGCGCTGATCGATCCTAAGTGGAAGAACCGCGTCGCCGTCGCGCACCCGGGCTTCAGCGGCTATTTCGGCCAGTGGGTCCTGGCCATGCGCAAGCTGTATGGCTGGACGTATTTCGAGAAGCTGGCGGCGAACAAGCCGCGCATCGGTCGTTCCGGAAATGACCCGTTGACCATGCTGAATGCCGGCGAAAGCCTGATCGGTACCGGCCCGGTCAGCACCACGGTGCAGAACATCGACAAGGGCAATCCGGTCAACTTCGTCTACCCGACGGATGGCACGCTACTCTGCGTCGGACCCTCGGCGGTGCTGGCGCAGGCGCCGCGCCCGAATGCCGCGCGGCTGTTCCTGGAATGGCTGCTCAGTGCGGACTACGCGCGTGCCTGTGTGCAGTGGCACCTGGAGCCGGTGCGTGCCGACGCGCCGCTGATGCCGGGCACCAAGCGGTTGGCGGACCTCAAGCTGTTGCGCCTGACCACGGACGAAATCGCCTCCGGCATCCCCGAGGTGATCGAACAGTGGCGAGATACGTTCGGCAGTTGAACTAGATCGTCATGCCGTGGCGTGGCCCACGGCCACCGGCGTTTCTTCGCCCAACGTGTGCCGTGTGAACGTGAATGACACCACCGCACCGATCAGCGTCAGCACCCCCGCCAGGATGAACGCCGCGGAGAAGCTACCGGTTGCCTGCACGATATAGCCGGTGATGATCGGTGCCAGCAGTCCGAATACATTGCCGCCCAGCACCATGAAGGCGAACGCTCGTCCACTGTCGGCTTGCGACCGCAGCAGATCGTTGCACAGCGCCGCATTCGTCGCAGTGGCGGTGCCGCCGAAGCTGACGGGCAGGATCGTCAGGATCACCATCAGCGTCAGTGAGTCGACAAACGGAATGAGCAGCCCCGCCGACGACAGCAGCAGGCACACCACCACCACAAGCCGCCGCCGACCGCTGCGCATCGTCCCATGCGTCAGCATCCGATCGCCGATCCAGTTGGTAAGAACGATCAGCCCCGCACCGGCAAAGAACGGCACCGACGTGAACAGCCCCGAGTTGACGATCGACAGCCCGCGCGCCGTCTGCAGATAGTTCGGCAGCCAGCTCAAATACAGATAGACTGTATACACCGCGCAGCCTTGCGAGATCGCCAATCCCCACATTGTGGGCGAGCGCATCAGCCCCAGATAGCCGACGCCGCCATGCGTCTCCGGCGGTTCACCGGCGTGCCGCTCGGCCAGGATGCGTGCGCGTTCCGCCGCCGGGATCCAACTAGTTCGTTCCGGTGTAGAGACAAGCAAAGCCCACACCGCCACCCACACCAGCCCAACCAGCCCGGTCACCACAAACGACCAGCGCCATGACGTCGACGCGATCAACCACGCCACCAGCGGCGCACTCAGCGCCGGACCCAGCAGCGTACCGGCCTGGATACAGCCGACTGCGACACCGCGTTCTGTGTACGGCGCCCAGTCGCGCACGCTGCGATAGCTCACCGGGAAGGTCGGCGCCTCACCCATGCCGAGGCCAAGCCGCGTCAACAGGATGGTGAGGAACCCGGTCGCCGCGCCGGACAGCATCTGCGCGATCGACCACACCGCGGCGCCGATCGCCGCCATGCGATGCGCGCCCAGGCTGTCAACCAGCCGCCCGCTGGGCAGCATCATCACCACGTAGGCCCACAGGAACGAGGAAAACAGATAGCCCAGCGCGACCGGCGACAAGCCGAATTCCTGTGCGACCGGTCGTCCTGCAACCGACATGTTGATGCGGTCGAGGTAGCAGATCGCATTGAACAGGAACAACAGGAAGTAGACCCAATAGCGGCGGTACGTCATGGCCGTCTCCGTCTCCCCAGCATCATTGATTGTTATGAGCGGCAGCCGAATGGATCGTCGCCCACCCGTCCAGGCTGGTCAATCCACGCCCGGGCAGCATAACGTGTCTGCAATCGCCGAGACGCAGGCGACCAGGCAGGGGAAGCTGACGATGTCCAGGACGATCTCGCGCAGGGCGGCGACCGCCGGCCTGGGTGCATTCGGGGCCGCCACTGTATTCTCGCGTGGCGCGCGTGCCGATATCGCGGCGCTGGAAGCGGGCGCGCAGAAGGAAGGCACGCTGACCTGGTATATCGCCCAGGTCGACACCGACACCGCGGAGGTGATGGGCCGCGCCTTCACCAAGCAATATCCCGGCGTCACGGTGCAGGTGATTCGCACCACCGGTCAGGTCGCCTATCAGCGGTTGATGCAGGACCTGAAGAACAACTCGCCGCAATGCGATGTGTTCTCCACCACCGATATCTCGCACATGCCGGCGCTGAAGGCGCGCAATGCGCTGGCCGAGTTCGTGCCGCAGAATGCCAAGGATCTGGCACCGGCTTTCAAGGGACTGACCGAAGAAGGGCTGTACTATCCCTCGACCTCGACGCTGATGCTACTGATCTACAACACGCAGCGGGTGAAGGCCGAGGAGGCACCGAAAAGCTGGACGGATCTTCTTGACCCGAAATGGCGTGGGCGCGCGGCGTTCGGCCACCCCGCATTCAGCGGCTATGTCGGGGTGTGGACCGTGGCGCTGACCAAGCAGTACGGCTGGCAGTATTTCGACAAGCTGGCGAAGAACAAGCCGCAGATCGGCCGTTCCGGTAATGATCCGATCACGATGCTGAATGGCGGTGAGCGGGATGTCGGGTTGGGGCCTCTGGCCACCACGATGCTCATGCAGGACAAGGGTAATCCGATCGCGATCCAGTATCCGACTGATGGCGCGGTGCTGTGCATCGGCCCCTCGGCGGTGCTGGCGAACGCGCCGCATCCGAACGCCGCGCGGCTGTTCGCCGAGTGGCTGTTGAGCAGGGAGTTCGCCCAGGTCTGCGCCGATGCGCGGGTGGACCCGGTGCGCGAGGATGTCACGACGAAGCCGGGTGTGAAGAAGCTGTCGGAGGTGAAGCTGCTACGGCTGACGACGCCGGAAATCGCGAAGGGCATTCCAGAGTCGATCGAGAACTGGCGCGACACGTTCGGCAGCTAGGTCTGGATGTCCGTCATCGCGCGCGCCCGCCGCTTCGATCCCACCATCCTGCT
>DATHNE010000241.1:0-17250 GCA_035486355.1 Acetobacteraceae bacterium | reverse complement strand
TGCCGGATGACCGTGACAATGTCCTGCTCGGCGACAGCGTGCTGCTAATCGTCGAGGACGATCCACACTACGCCCGCGTTCTGGCCGACCTTGCGCATGACCACGGACTGAAAGTGCTCGTGGCTGGCCGCGGTGCCGACGCACTGGTGCTGGCACGCGAATATCAGCCCAGCGCCGTGTCGCTCGACGTGTTCCTGCCCGACATGCTCGGCTGGACCGTGCTCAGCCAGCTCAAGCAGAACCCGGCGACGCGGCACATTCCGGTGCAGATCGTGACGCTGGAGGAGGATCGCCAACACGGCCTGGCGCGCGGCGCTTTCTCCTTCATGACGAAGCCGACGACGACGAAAGGGTTGGAAGACGCGCTGGCCAAGATCACCGACTACGTCAAACCGCGCCGCAAGCGTCTGCTGGTGGTCGAAGATGATGCCGCCGAGCAGATATCGATCACCGAGCTGCTGGGCCATGATGATATCGACATCACGACGGTGGAAACCGGCACCGGCGCGATCCGTTCCTTGCGCGACGACCCGGCGGATTGCGTCGTGCTTGACCTGCGTCTGCCCGACATGTCGGGTTTCGAGGTGCTGGAAAGGATCCGCGACGATGATGCGCTGTCCAACATTCCCGTGGTGGTGTTCACCGGCCGCGAACTGTCGCCCGAGGAGGATGCACAACTTCACACCATGGCGCGCTCGGTGGTGGTGAAAGGCGTCGAATCACCCGAACGCCTGCTGGATGAAACCGCTCTGTTCTTGCATCGCGTGGTATCGGAGCTGCCACCCAACAAGCAACGCATGCTGGAACAACTGCACACCTCGGACGAGAACCTCGTGGGCCGCAAGGTGCTGCTGGTCGATGACGACGCCCGCAACATCTTCGCACTCAGCTCGGTATTGGAACGACGTGGCATGGAAGTGCTCGCCGCAACCACCGGCAATGAGGCCATCGACATTCTGGCATCAACCGCCGGTGTCGCCATCTGCCTGATGGACATCATGATGCCGGAGATGGATGGCTATCAGACGATCGGCGTCATTCGCGCCAATCCCGCTTTCCGGCGCCTGCCGATCATTGCGCTGACGGCAAAAGCGATGAAGGGTGATCGGGAGAAATGCCTGGAGGCCGGCGCCTCCGACTATCTTGCCAAGCCGGTCAACACCGAGCAGCTCTTGTCGGCATTGCGCATTTGGCTGCACCGCTAGCGTCAAGGGCACACAGGTGAGCGCAGGGAGCAAAGTCAACATCCTGCTGGTCGATGACCAGCCGGCCAAACTGCTGAGCTATGAGGTCATCCTTTCCGACCTCGGTGAAAACCTGATTAAGGCCAGCTCAGCCAATGAGGCGTTGCAGCATTTGCTGCGACACGAGTTCGCGGTCGTCCTGATCGACGTCGTGATGCCGGACCTCGACGGGTTCGAGCTGGCGGCGATGATCCGCGAACATCCGCGGTTCCAGCGCACGGCGATCATTTTCGTCTCGGCCGTGCAGATGGGCGAGCTGGATCTGCTGCGCGGCTATGCGGCGGGTGCTGTCGAATACGTCCCGGTACCGGTTGTCCCAGAGCTGCTGCGGGCCAAAGTGCGGGTGTTCGCCGACCTATACCGCAAGACGCGCCAGCTCGAGCAGATGAATATCGAGCTCGAACGACGGGTGGCGGAGCGCACCGTCGAGCTAGCGCAAGCCAACGCAGAGTTGGAACGACGGGTCGAAGAACGCACACGCGAGCACGAAGCTGCCTTGGCCCAGGTGCATGAAATGCGCAAGCTGGAGAGCCTGGGCCAGCTCACCGGCGGCGTCGCGCACGATTTCAACAATCTGCTGATGGTGATCCTGGGCAATCTGCAATTGTTGCGGAAGCGTCTTCCGGACGATCCCAGGCTGCTGCGCCTGGTCGATGGCGCGGTGCAGGGCGCCGAACGCGGCGCCACGCTGACCCGGCGCATGCTGGCCTTCGCGCGCCGCCAGGAGCTGCGGCCTGAGACAGTCAACCTGCCGCATCTGGTGATGGGCATGGAGGAGATGCTGCGCCGGACGCTGGGCCCATCGATCGAGATCAGCACCGATTTCCCGGCCAATCTGCCGACCATCCGCGTCGATCCCAATCAGCTCGAACTCGCGGTGCTCAACCTCGCGGTCAATGCGCGCGACGCGATGCCGCATGGAGGCCGGATGATGATCTCCGGCTGGAACGAGCCGTCCAGCCCGCGCTGCCCGCCGGAACTAAAGCACGGCTGGTATGTCTGCCTGAGCGTATCGGATACCGGTGTCGGCATGGATGAGATGACACTGAAACGTGCTGCCGAACCGTTCTTCACCACCAAGGGCGCGGGCAAGGGTACTGGGCTTGGGCTGTCAATGGTCCATGGCCTGGCAGCGCAGTCCGATGGCGCGATGCATGTGATCAGCCGCCTGGGTGAAGGCACCACAATTCTATTGTGGCTGCCGATTTCCAATGAGGCTCGGGTCGTCGTGGCCGCGCCCCTCCTGGTGACGCAGGGCGAGGTAACGGAAAGCTATCAGGTTCTCGTGGTCGATGATGATCCGCTTATTTCCGCCAGCACGGCGGCGATGCTGGAAGACCTTGGCCATATGCCAATCGAAACGACATCCGGTCAGCAGGCGTTGGAAGTGCTGCAGCGCGGCACCAAGGTGGACGTGGTGATTACGGATCATGCCATGCCGGGCATGACCGGCAGCGAACTGGCGCGGCAGATCAGGCAGACTTGGCCGCATTTGCCGCTGATCCTGGCGACCGGCTATGCCGAACTGCCGGCCAACAGCGACACCACGCTGCCGCGCCTGTCCAAGCCCTATGTGCTGGAGGACCTTGCCGCGCAAATCGCCAAGGCGGTCGCCGAGGCGCCGCGCAATGTCATCCCGTTGGCCAGCGCACGGCGCTGATAAACCGGATCAGAAACGGACCTCTGGCGGAATATCCACCTCGGTGATGCCGACCAGCGCCAGGCTATCAACTACCATGCGCTGCAGCCGTCCCAGCCCCTTGTTCCAGTCGATCCAGTTGTCGACGAAGTCCCGCCAGGTCTTGTCGGGCTCGCGCCGGAGCCCGGCATTGGTCGTGGCGGTGAACAGTGGCTTCGGCACCACCAGCGCGCCGATCCCCGGGTTGCGCGTCAACGCGGTCATCGCCAGCAGCGCGACCAGCACCTGGCAATCGGCCTTGCCGGCCTGCACCGCGAGCGTCGCCTCCGGCCCGCTTTTCAGTCGTTGGATCTCGGCCTTCGGGCAGATTTCGGTGATCACCTGGTCGTAGGACGTGCCCACCTCCAGCGCGATGCGCACCGACGGGCTGTTCAACGCATCCCAGGTCGCCGGCCTGAAACCCGGCCGCGCGACGAGGGTGAACAAGTTATTGAACAGGGGATGGGTGAAGTCGATCGCCAGCGCGCGTTGTGGCGTCGGGTTCAGCCCGAAGAACACGTCCACCTTGTTCGATTGCAGGTCCAGCACCGCGGTGCCCCAGGTGGATTCGACGAATTCCACCTTCGCCTCGGCCGCCGTCGCCAGATCGTGGCCGAAATCCGGAATGAAGCCGCGCCACTCGCCGCTGGTGAGATCACGCACGCAATAGGGCGGCTGGCTGCCCACGATGCCGACACGCACCGCCCGGGTGCGGCGCACGCGATCGAATGTGCTCTCCTGCGGTGCCTGCGCCCGCGCGGCCGGCGCCAGGGCGAGCGAGGCCAGGGCAAGGCCCACGGCGCGGCGGTGGAGCATCAATGCGTCCTTCACAGATCTCTGGTGAGCCTAACGAGTCCTGGCCCGGCAGGTCACCCCAAACGAACCATTTGAACCCCTTGACGCGGCAGGACGCATGCGCCATTTGCGCAATCAGGACTTGAATGGTCCGATTAGGCCTGGAGGGATGCCCCAAGCCATGCTGAGGCTGTCGAAATTGACCGATTACGCGGTCGTGGTGCTCGTGCGCCTGTCGCGTGACGACGGGGTGCAGACCTCGCCCGGCATTGCCGCGGCGATTGGCATTCCGGAACCCACCGTCGCCAAGGTGTTGAAAACATTGGCGGCCAGCGGACTGGTCGCCTCGCAGCGCGGCGCACGGGGCGGCTATCGGCTGATGCGCAAGCTGGCGGCTATTCCGATCGCCGATGTGATCGCGGCGGTGGATGGGCCGATTGCACTGACGGCCTGCGTTGATGGCTCTACCGTCTGCTGTGAGTCTGAAAGCCTGTGCCCGATGCGCGGGCGGTGGGACCCGGTGAATGGGGCGATCCAACACGCCCTGTCGTCGATCACGCTCGCTGATATGCAGGAGGCCTCAATTCCCCGCGCTTTCCGCCTGCCGAGACGCCCCGATGGGCGCGCCGATGCCACGATTGCCGCTGAATAGGATTTGCGGATGCCCGCCGTTACCGAAACACTCGATACTGTCAGTGCCGTCACGCAGTCCGGTTACAAGTGGGGCTTCGAGACGACGATTGAGATGGATCTCGCGCCCAAGGGGCTGAACGAGGACATCATCCGGCTGATCTCCGCCCGCAAGGAGGAGCCCGACTGGCTGCTGGAGTGGCGGCTGAAGGCGTTCGCCGCGTGGCAGCAGATGGCGGAGCCGCATTGGGCGCGGGTGGATCATCCGCGGATCGATTACCAGGACCTGCATTACTACGCGGCGCCGAAGAAGAAGGCCGGACCGAAGAGTTTGGATGAGGTCGATCCCGAGCTACTGAGGACCTACGAGAAGCTGGGCATTCCGCTGAAGGAGCGCGCGATCCTGGCCGGCGTCGAGGGCGCTGACGGACCCCAGAGCAACATCGCGATGGATGCGGTGTTCGACAGTGTCTCGGTCGCTACGACGTTTCGGTCCACGCTGATGAAGGCTGGTGTGATCTTCTGCCCGATCAGCGAAGCGGTGCGGGATTATCCGGAGCTGGTGCAGCAGTATCTCGGCACAGTGGTGCCGATGGCGGACAATTTCTTTGCGGCGCTGAATTCCGCGGTCTTCACCGACGGCAGCTTCTGCTACGTGCCGAAGGGCGTGCGGTGCCCGATGGAGCTGTCCACATATTTCCGTATCAACGCACGCAACACTGGTCAGTTTGAGCGCACGCTGATCATTGCCGATGCCGGCAGCTACGTGAGTTATCTGGAAGGTTGCACGGCGCCGCAGCGCGACGAGAACCAGTTGCACGCCGCGGTGGTGGAACTGATCGCGATGGACGACGCGCAGATCAAGTATTCCACGGTGCAGAACTGGTACCCGGGCGATGCGAATGGCCGTGGTGGCATCTATAATTTCGTGACGAAGCGCGGGGCGTGCCGTGGCGCGCGCAGCAAGATTTCGTGGACGCAGGTGGAGACGGGGTCGGCGATCACCTGGAAGTATCCGTCCTGCGTGCTGATGGGCGATGACAGCGTGGGCGAATTCTACTCGGTCGCGGTGACCAACAATCATCAGCAGGCCGATACCGGCAGCAAGATGATCCATATCGGTCGCAACACGAAAAGCACGATCGTATCGAAGGGCATCAGCGCCGGGAAATCGAACAACACCTATCGCGGGCTGGTGCGCATGCTGCCGAAGGCGGCGGGGGCGCGGAATTACACGCAGTGTGACTCGCTGCTGATCGGCGATCAGTGCGGTGCACATACGGTGCCGTATATCGAGAGCCGCAATCCGACCGCGAAGGTTGAACACGAGGCAACGACATCCAAGATCGCGGATGACCAGTTGTTCTATTGCCGCAGCCGCGGACTGAGTGAGGAAGATGCGGTGAACCTGATTGTCAACGGGTTCTGCAAGGATGTGTTGAAGGAATTGCCGATGGAGTTCGCCGTAGAAGCGCAGAAACTGCTCGCGGTGAGCCTCGAAGGCTCGGTGGGATAAGAACGCATGTTGGATATTCGCGGCCTGGCCGCATCGATCAATGACACGCCGATTCTGAAGGGCATCGATCTGACGGTGCCGCAGGGGGAAGTGCACGCGATCATGGGGCCAAATGGCTCCGGCAAGTCGACGTTGGCCTATGTGCTGTCGGGGCGTGAGGGATATGAGGTCACCAGTGGGTCCGTGACCTATGACGGCAAGGACCTGCTGGCGATCGAGCCGGAGGATCGTGCCGCCGCCGGCGTGTTCCTGGCGTTCCAGTATCCGGTGGAGCTGCCGGGTGTCGGCAATGCGAATTTCCTGCGCACCGCGCTGAACGCGCAGCGACGTGCGCGCGGTGAGGCCGAGTTGGATGCCGTTCAGTTCCTGAAGCTGGCGCGCGGCGAGCTGCGACGGCTGGCGATAGCCGAGGATATGCTGAAGCGCAACGTCAATGTCGGTTTTTCCGGCGGCGAAAAGAAGCGCAACGAGGTGCTGCAGATGGCGATCCTGCGGCCTCGGCTGGCGATTTTGGACGAGACGGACAGCGGGCTGGACATCGATGCGCTGAAGATCGTCGCCGAGGGTGTGAATGCGCTGCGCGGGCCGGATTTCTCGGCGCTGGTAATCACGCATTATCAGCGGCTGTTGGATCATATCGTGCCGGATCGCGTGCATGTCCTGGCGGGTGGCCGGATCCTGCGGTCGGGTGGGCCGGAGCTGGCGCGCGAGCTGGAAGCCAAAGGCTACACCGATATGGTGGCGGAGGCGGCATGATGGTCGTCGACCGTAGGTACGGGAGGTGCGTTGCATGAACGCGCCCATTGCCACTGGCGTCCCGGCCTTCCTCGCGCGATTCGAGGGCCTGCGCACGCGTCTGCCAGGCGACCCCGCGCCGCGCCTTGCCGCGGCGGAGGTGTTGCGCACGCTCGGCCTGCCTGGCCGGCGCAACGAAGCATGGCACTACACCAACCTCCGCCCGATCGAAGACGCCGCGTTCAGCGAGCCCCTCACCGCGCTGCGCGACAGCGGGATGCTGCTGGCGCGTGTACCGCATATCGGCACAAGGCTGGTGTTCGTCGATGGGCGCTTCCGGGTGGATCTGTCCGATACGCCGCCCGCGATCTTCCGACCCTTCGCGATGCATGCGCGGTTTGGGGACCTGGCGCAGCCGGCGCGCGAGCCACTGGTCGCGCTCAACACCATGCTGGCGGAAGATGGTGCCATCATCACGCTGCCGAATGACGCCGATGGCGGAACAATCACACTGGTCAGCCTGGCGACCGAGGCACCTGGCCGTACCACAGCGTTCCATCCACGCCATCAGATCCGGGTTGCCGCGGGCGCACGACTGACCTTGGTGGAGGTCGCGCTGGGCACCGGCACCTATCTGCACAATCCGGTCACCGAGATCGCCGTCGAGGACGGTGCCACGCTGACGCATGTGCGGCTGCAGGACGAATCACCATCGGCTTATCACCTCGCGACGCTTTACAGCTCCGTGGCCGCGAGCGGGACGTATGACAGCTTCACGCTGACGCTCGGCGGTCGGCTGTCACGCACGGAGATCCACGCGACGCTGACCGGCGCCGGTGCCATCGCGCATCTGAACGCCGCACAGATACTCACCGGCATCCAGCATGCCGACTTCACCAGTGTGGTGCGCCACGCCGCGCCGAACGGCACGTCGCGCCAGACAGTGAAGAACGTGCTGGCCGGAAGCTCGCGCGGTGTGTTCCAAGGCCGGATCGAAGTCGCGCGCGACGCTCAGAAGACCGATGGCTACCAGATGAACCAGGCGCTGCTGCTGTCGCCCGATGCCGAGGTGAACAGCAAGCCGGAGCTGGAGATCTTCGCCGACGACGTGAAGTGCAGTCATGGCGCGACGGTAGGCGAGCTGGACGCCGAGCAGTTGTTCTATCTGCGCAGCCGCGGCGTTCCAGCCTCCGAAGCGCGGGCGATCCTGGTGCGCGCCTTCCTGTCTGAAGCAATCGAAGCCGTCGCGCACGACGATGCTCGCGCCATGCTGGAGCGGGCGGTGAGCGACTGGTGGGAGCAACACCCCGCATGAACGTCACGACACGCCCTGCCCTGCTAGACGTCGCGCGCATCCGCGAGGATTTTCCGATCCTGCAGGAAAAAGTGCGTGGCAAGCCGTTGGTGTTCCTCGACAGCGCCGCGTCGGCACAGAAGCCACGCGTGGTGATTGATGCGATGCGCGCGGCGATGGAGCATCAATACGCCAACGTGCATCGCGGCCTGCATTGGATGAGCGAACGCACAACCGATGCGTATGAAGCGGCACGCGATGCGATTGCCGCGCTGCTGAACGCACCGGAGCGGCACGAGATCGTCATCACACGCAACATTACTGAATCTATGAACCTGATGGCGCACAGCTTCGGGCGCGGCGTGCTGAAACCCGACCAGGCGGTGCTGATCTCGGGGATGGAGCATCACTCCAATATCATTCCCTGGCAGTTGTTGCGGGATGAGCGCGGCAACGAGCTACGGGTGGCGCCGATCACCGATGCCGGTGAGCTCGACATGGAGGCGTTCGAGCGCCTGCTGTCCGACGGCAAGGTAGGGCTGGTGTCGATCACCCATATGTCGAACGTGCTGGGTACCTACACGCCGGCGGAACGCATCGTGCAGTTGGCACACGCCTATGGCGCGAAAGTGCTGTTCGATGGCGCCCAGGCCACCGTGCACCGTCGCGTCGATGTGCAGGCACTGGGCTGCGACTTTTATGCCTTCACCGGGCACAAGCTGTACGGCCCGACTGGCATTGGTGTGCTGTGGGGTCGGCGCGAGCTGCTGGAGGCCATGCCGCCGTTCATGGGTGGCGGCGAGATGATTTCATCTGTGACGTACGAAAAATCCACCTGGGCCCAGGTGCCGCACAAGTTCGAGGCGGGCACGCCGCCCATCCTGGAAGGCATCGGGCTGAAGGCGGCGATCGATTACGTACAGGCGAT
Organism: Acetobacteraceae bacterium; assembly: GCA_035486355.1. GTDB lineage: Bacteria > Pseudomonadota > Alphaproteobacteria > Acetobacterales > Acetobacteraceae > Palsa-883. The sequence goes on along the minus strand of DATHNE010000241.1, from coordinate 8,430 downwards.
TGGCTACGAAGCGATTGCCGCGCATGAGGCCTCGCTGACCGACCATGCGCTGGCACGTCTGGGCGCGTTGGAGGGCGTCCGCATCCTGGGGTGCGCGCAAGACCGCGGGGGCGTGATCTCGTTCGCGGTTGATCGGGCGCACGCGCATGATATCGCGACCTTGCTGGACCGCAATGGGATTGCGGTGCGCGCGGGGCATCACTGCGCGGAGCCGCTGATGCATCGGTTTGGTCTGGAAAGCACAGCGCGCGCCAGCTTCGCGCTCTACACCACGCGGGAAGAAATCGACTTCCTGGCCGACTCACTCGCGCGCGTGCGGGAGTTCTTCGCTTGATGTCCGGAACGTTCGACGATCTGCGCGATCTGTATCAGGAAGTGATCCTGGATCACGGGCGCCGCCCGCGTCACAGCGGACGGCTGGAGCGCTTCGATGCCACCGCCAAGGGCGACAATCCGCTGTGCGGTGATCGCATCCAAGTGTGGGTGAAATACGCGCCTGACGGTACGATTGCCGATACGAAGTTCGAAGCCCGGGGCTGCGCGATCAGCGTGGCGTCCGCAGACCTGATGGCCGAAGTGGTTGCGGGACGCAACAAAGCCGATACTGCCGCGCTGTTCGACGCGTTTCGCGAGCTGGCGCGTACCGGTGCTTGCCCGCATTGCGAAGCCGCGCAACAGGAAGCACTGGATCGCCTGGCGCCACTGGCCGGCGTGCACGAGTATCCCTCGCGCGTGAAGTGCGCGACGTTGCCATGGCATGCCTTGTCCGCCGCGTTGCAAGGTCGTGGTGAGGCCAGCAGCGAGGGAGGTGCGCCATGAACGACCCTACCCCGATGCCGCACACCGCCTGGACGCCGGACGGCGAGACCACGCCGAAACCGACCGAGGATGCGTTGATCGCGGCGATCGCCAACGTCTACGATCCGGAAATCCCGGTGAACATCTATGAGCTTGGGCTAATCTATACGATCGACATCCACGACGACGGCCGCGTGAAGGTCGAGATGACGCTGACCGCGCCCGCCTGCCCCAGCGCACAGGAACTGCCGCAGCAGGTGCAGGAAGCGGTGATGTCGGTTCCGGGTGTTGTGGACTGTGAAGTGGAAACCGTCTGGGATCCGCCCTGGGACCCGAGCCGGATGAGTGAAGAAGCCCGACTGCAACTAAACATGTATTGATGAGCGAACGAGCACACGCATGAGCACAAGCACCACCACTCGTCCCGCGCGCACCCTGCCGCCGATGATGTCGCTGACCGATGCGGCCGCCGATCGCTTGCGCCGGCTGTACGACTCGGGTGAGCACGGCCGGCTGCTGCGCATTGGCGTCAAGACCAAGGGGTGTTCCGGCATGGCCTACGACATGTCCTGGACTGATGTGCCTGGACCCGGTGACGAAATTGTAAAAGACAAGGGCGTTACGGTACTGGTGGACCGCAAGGCCAGCCTGTTTCTGATCGGCACCATCATGGATTATGAGCAAAAAGCCCTTGCCGCTGGCTTCACTTTTTCTAACCCGAACGAAAAAGGCCGCTGCGGGTGCGGCGAGAGTTTTCACATCTGATACACTCGACGACATCGCCATTCTTGCGTTGAAACGGCCTGACGAATGGCGTTGATATCCTGCTGTGCCCTATAGAGTTCTGATTAAGCTGGCTATTTTCTCAATAATGTCTTAGAGGCGACCGGATCGACCACAATCCGGGGTTATCCTATGGCTGACGCCGCCACCAAAGAAGCGATCCTGTCGCTGGCCGTGCAGATCGTATCGGCCCATGTACAGCATAACAAAATACCGTCGGAGGAGCTGCCAAGCTTCATTCAGCAGATCTACAAGACGCTGCAGTCGGTCGGCAGTGAACCGGCCGTCGCCGAAAAGCCCGCGCCGTCGGTGCCGGTGAAGAAGTCTGTGTTCCACGATCATGTCATCTGCCTGGACTGCGGCAAGCAGTTGAAGATGCTGAAGCGGCATCTGATGACTGATCACAACCTGACGACGGAACAGTATCGCGAGCGTTGGAGTCTGGGCCGCGAATACCCGATGGTCGCGCCGGACTACGCCTCGAAACGGTCCGCGCTGGCAAAGAAGATCGGGCTGGGCCGCAAGGCTGGCACCAAGATGCCTGCGAAGGTCGCGCCGAAGGCCAAAGCACCCGCCAAGAAGATGGGACGTAGCCGCCGCGCTGCCTGATTGGGCGGGGTCAGAACTGGAAGCACGGGAACTCGCCGGTTCCACCGACCGACAATACCGGGTGTGATTGCCAGACCGAATGCGATCGCCCAGAGAAACCCGTTTTCCCATCGCGGCAGGACAGGTGCCACTGGCTTGACTGTCTCCAAGACGGGCGCCTGCGCGGGAAAGATCTCCTGCGTGTTCGGCATGAACCATACAATGAAGTAGACGGCCCCCAGCCCACCGATGGTTTGCATGACGCGGCAGGTATCCTGCCAGTGCCCAGGATGGATGATGCTATGGGCCTGCAATAAAGCGCCGGTGCTTCCCAGGAGCGATATGAGCTGATTGGGCATAGGGAATGCCGGATCGATCCCATGCGCGCCTATCATATTCGCGATCATCTCCAGCGCCATGTGCACGGCGCGCGCGGAAAAACACCGCGCGGACCAGGACGCACAGATAGGTCGGCAGTACCGAGGCGAGATGCACCATGGTGCGCGACACGGCACCATACGGGTGATGCAGCTGCGCAATCGGCCACGCGTGATCGACGGTCAGATAGACGGCATGCAGCCAGCCAAGGACGACGAACTGCGCGCCTGCTCCGTGCCAGATGCCGGCCAGCCCCATGGTGACGACGATTGCCAGCACCACCAGGGATGCGAACCCGCCCGATGACGCCGTGGCTCATTTCGAATTGTCGCGCCCATGCGATGCCCGCGTGCGGGTCACCCACAGCGCGACGGGTCGGTCGATATATATCATGATGAAGCGGGTCAGCTTGATGTGCCAACGCTGTCAGTCGTCGATGATCGAGGCGACTTTGCCGGGCGAGTTGAAATTTCATCGGCAGGCGTAGGTTGAACATACACCAGTCGGATCGCCAGGTCGAAGTATCCAGAGAAATCGAAATAAAGCTGCAATGACTAGGACAACACGACCTGCCAGGTACCGAACAGTGATAGCCTCGCGCGATGGGCAAATCCCTTCGGCACGAAGGCGCCCACCGGATCGGCGATCAGGCATTTCTTCAACCGGCCGAGACTGAAAATACCCAGCCATACGGCGATGGAATCGGAGGATATCCGATACGTTCTCGGATCGGAGACCTGCGACATCATCTCACGATTGTGCAGGATGGCGCCGGCGATCGGATGCGGGAAGAACGTCACAAGCAGCAGGTGATTCAGCAATCCGCGCTGCTTCGCCAAGCCTTGCTTGCAGTCGATCAGATAGCCGATCTGGGTGAGGGTGAAGGTGAAGAAGGAGATCCCCAATGGCATCGTGATGTGGGGGCCGGCAGACTCAGAAGCCCAGTCGCGTTCGGCAGGCTGGCCGTCCAGTCGAGGTATTGGTGCTCGCCAGGCGTTGCGATATTGGCCGCGACACCCGCCACCGCAATCCAGCGCTGACGGGGCGGTTGTTTGCCGGTGGCCTCGATCCGGCGAGAGATCGCGTGGTTCTCCCTGATGGATCCGGCCAGCAGGGGGCAAACCATGGGTTCCACCAGCCGTACAACACAAGCGACATCATGACGAGCCACAACGCCGCCGGCACCTGGCCGGCGCGCGTCAACAAGCCATGGCCGGTCAGCGTGGCCGCCAGGAACGCGTAGAGAAAGACATCGGAGTTGAACCGCAAGGTGGCGGGTCTCGCACGCGGATCGCTCGATCGAGAGGGGGTACACACCGCTCCCGCTGTGCGGGATCGGTTGTCGCGCGAGACAAGGCCAGGTGAGGGTCGTGCCGTGTGCACCTCGCTCACCCACGTCGTTGCGCTCTGCGACCTCCCCCGCAACGCGGGCGAGGTGGAATAATCGCCGAGGCTTTCGCGCGGAGGTGTTACGCTTGGGTTGACGCGATCACGATATTGCCAAACCCGTCCAGCCGGGCTGCCGCCCCAGGCGGCACCAGGCAGGTCGCGTCGTATTCCTGCACGATCAGCGGTCCTAGCCGCGGCGTCGCGGACAGGGCGGCGCGATCCACCACTTGCGTCTCGACCCAGCCACGCTCGCCGAACCAGGCGCGCCGTGTCGTGGGCGTGGCACAGGAAGCAGGCGGCACCTGCGCCGGCAGGCGCGGGCGGGCCGGATTGCCGCGCGCGATGACGCTCAGCCCAACCAGCTCCACCGGCTCGCTGGGCGGGGCGCGGAAGCCGTAGGTGCGTTCATGCTCAGCGCCGAAGCGTTCCGGCAGGTCAGCCAGGACGCACGCGGCAGCGCCCTCGGGCAGCGGCACCTCGATCTCGCTGGACTGGCCGACGTAGCGGGCGAGCACGGCGCAGCGGAAGGACTGGCGGTCGGATGGGAAGCCGTCACGGGCCAGGCGATCGGCGCCGGCCTGTTCCAGCGCCGCCAGCGCGGTGGCGATGCGGTCGGGCGCCGTCCCGTCCAGGCGCAGGCGCAAGCTTTGGCCAGCGTGATGCTCGGTATCAGCGACCAGCAGGCCGAAGGCGCTGAACACGCCCGGCATTGGCGGCACAAGCACGCGCGCGATGCCGAGTTCGGCGGCCAGTGACGCGGCGAACAGCGGGCCGTTGCCACCGAAAGCAAGCAGTGCGAATTGGCGGGGATCGCGGCCGCGTTCAACTGAGACGGCGCGGATCGCACGCATCATCGACGCCGCCGCGAGGCGCAGCATGCCGGCGGCCGCCTGCTCCACCGAGCAGCCCATCGGCCCTGCCAGTTCGCGCGCGATGGCGGCGCGGGCGGCCTCCACGTCCAGTTTCATTGCGCCACCGGCCAGTCCGCCGGGATCGAGATAGCCGAGCGCGAGGTTGCAGTCGGTGATGGTGGGGGCGGTACCGCCACGGCCGTAACAGACCGGGCCTGGATCGGCCCCGGCGCTGTCCGGGCCGACCTTGGGCGCGCCTGCGGCGTCCAGGCGGCAGATCGAGCCGCCGCCGGCACCGACCTCTGCAAGGTCGATCGCAGGCAGTTTCAACATGTAGCCGGCGCCGACCAGCAGGCGCGAGCCGATCATGACACCACCGCCGACCTCGATGGAGTCGGCGCGAAGGACTTCGCCATCCTCGACCAAGCCAGCCTTGGCGGTGGTGCCGCCCATGTCGAAGGTGATGAGTTTCGTTTCGTTGAGGTGGCGGGCGAGCGCGGCGCCACCCACCACACCGGCGGCGGGGCCGCTTTCGATGATGTGTGCTGGGGCGGCGGCGGCAAAGCTGGCGGAGGCGAGGCCGCCGTTGGATTGCATCAGGTGCAGCGGGGCGTCGATGCCCAGGGCGCGCAGACGCGCATCCAGTGCGGTGATGTAGGCGCGCACCACAGGCTGGACGTAGGCGTTGATCACCGTGGTGCTGGTGCGGGGGTATTCCTTGATCTCGGGCAGGATGTCGCTGCTGACGGAGATCGCGATGTCGGGCAGCACGGCGCGGACACGCTCGGCGACCACCTGTTCGTGAGTGGGGTTGGCGTAGCTGTGCAGCAGACAGATCGCGAGGCTGACAACTTGTTCCGCTTTCAGCATGGCTATGGCGGCATCAACGCAAGCGAGGTCGAGCGGGATCGCGACGCTGCCGTCGGGGCGGAGTTTTTCGGTAACCTCCAGGCGCAGGCGGCGCTCCACCAGTGCGCGCGGCTTGGTCCAGCCGATATCGTACAGCACCGGCATGCGCAGGTCGCGGATTTCCAGGATGTCGCGGAAGCCGCGCGTGGTAATCAGCGCGGTGCGGGCGCCCTTGGCTTCCAGAATGGTGTTGGAACCGACGGTGGTGCCGTGCAGGACTTCGGTGACGGCGGGATTGCCATCCAGGAGTTCTTGCAGGCCCGCGATGATGCCCTCGCCGTAGTCATGCGGGGTGGAGGCAGCCTTGCGGGTGGTGATGTGGCCGTCCTCGGTGATGGCGACCAGGTCGGTGAAGGTGCCACCAATGTCGATGCCGATGCGAAGGGTCATTACCGGCCCCCGGTCATTGCGCGTCGCGCGGCGACGAAGCAATCTCGTGCCTCGTTGGACCGAGACTGCTTCGCTGCGCTCGCAATGAAAAGGTAGCGGCTTCGTCGATCATCGGCGGGTCGCCGCGCGCGATCACGGCGTAGTCGCGGGCAGCACCTTCGATGGTAACCAAGCCGTCGCGCAGGTCCTTTGCCACCAGCGCGAGATCGCGCGCCAGTGGATCACCCCAGCCGCCTGCCCCGGGCAGATCGTGGCGGAACACCTCGTCCTTGCGCAAGGTCATGGTGAGCTTGGAATGTAGCTTGCGCTCGGTGTTCGTTCCGGGATCGAGCAGGTTGCGGCCGGGGGCCCCTGCCCCGCCGCCGTACAGCCCGTACGGCCTGTGCGTCTGCCGGTCGGCGCGCACCTGCAGGATCCCTTCATCGGCCAGCATGCGCCATGTCTTGCGCTGGGCCATGCCGCCGCGGAACTTCCCGGCGCCGCCGGTATCCGGCACGAATTCGTAGTCCAGGACCTCCAACGGATTTTCCGCCTCGATCACTTCCACCGAGAAGCTCGCCATGTTGGCGAACATGCACGTGTTGCCGTCCAACCCGTCAGCCCAAGGCCGGCCGCCCCATGCCCCCGAAATGAAATCGACATAGATGAACGGGTTGAGGTCCTTGTCGTAGCCGCCGATGGTCAGGCCGGTGTTGCCGCCGTCAGAGGCAGCAAACACACGATCGGGATACAGTTGGGCCAGCGCACCGAAGCAACAATCGACGGCACGAAAGCCGGTCAGGCCGCGCGCTGCGCAGGCGGCGGGCAGCTTGCCGTGCATGATGGTGCCCTCGGGCGCGATCACCTTGATCGGGCGGAACACGCCATCGTTGTTCGGCATATTGATCGACAGCACCGATTTCACCGCGGTGAAGCTGGCGGCCGCGGTGTAGCTCCAGGTGTTGTTGATCGCGCCCTTCACCTGCGGGGCGCTGCCGGTCCAGTCCACCTCCATGGTCTGGCCATGTTTGCGCACAGTGCAGACCAGCTTGATCGGTTTGCCCTCGTCGATCTGATCATCATCGATCCAATCGACGAATGTCGCCTCGCCGTCGGCCAGTTGCGCCAGGCAGTACCGCGTCAGGCGCTCGGAGTAATCCATCGCGCGGCTCATCAGCGTGCGCACCGTCTGCGCGCCGTAGCGCGCCACCAGGTCGGTCATGCCACGCGCGGCGATCTCACAGGCGGCGAGCTGACTGCGGATGTCGCCGAAGACGCGGTTCGGGACGCGGACGTTGCGCTCAATCAGGCGGAACAGCGTCGCGTTGGGCACGCCGCGTTCGTAGAGCTTCAGCGGCGGGATGCGCAGGCCCTCGGCGTAGATCTCGGTGCTGTCGGAGGCGTTGGAGCCGGGCACCCGGCCACCGACATCGGTATGGTGGCAGATCGTCGCGGCGTACGCGATCACCTGACCGTCGGTGAACAACGGCTTGAAGATGAAGATATCCGGCAGATGCATACCGCCATCGTAGGGATCGTTGTTGATGAGGATGTCGCCCTCGGCGATGTCGTCGCCGTAGTGGCGCAGCGCCGCCTGCAACGCGACCGGGATCGAGCAGAGATGGCCTGGCAGGCTGAGGCCCTGCGCGGCCAGGCGGCCCTGCGCGTCGCAGATCGCGGCACTGTAGTCCATGATGTTCTTCAACACGCCGGAATAGGCGGTGCGGTAGATCGTCAGCACCATCTCGTCGCCCAGCGCGGCGACGGCGTTGCGGAACAGTTCCTCGGTGATCGGGTCCATGATGGGGCGACGGTCCGTGCGTGGTGACCGGACATGGGACCATTCACGCGGCGCCCTGGCAACCGATTGTTAAGCCCTGTCGTGCTGGACTGGCCGCCGCGCGACAGCATTACGTCAAGTCATGAACGCGGGTCCGTTCGATACGTTGATATTGGCGCAGCGGCTGGAGGCGGCGGGTCTGGCCGCACTGGTGGCAGCAGCTGCGTCCGAGGCGTTGGCCGAGGCAATGTCACGGGCAGAGCTTGCGACAACATCAGATGTTAACGCGTCGGGGTCCTCGTTCCGCATTGAAATAGTGGGGCGACCGGCCGAACTGAAAAGCGATATGGAACTGCTGTGCTGGGATCTTACCATCCGCCTTGGCGGCATGATGGCGTTGGGGGTCGGGATCACACTGACCGCCTTACGGTTCCTGTTGCGCCACTAGGAAGAAACTCACGGGCTTTCGATGGCTGGTCTGCTGTTGGCGCACACTGAAGCGGTTGGTTGGTCGCTTTGGACTGCTTCGCGGACCGGCACTTTGAGAGAACGTTCAAGCTGCCTGCGCCACGGGCTGTAGTTCGA
>DATHNE010000240.1:0-41804 GCA_035486355.1 Acetobacteraceae bacterium | reverse complement strand
AGCCGGCATCCGAGATCGACATCCGAAGTGAGAGGAGGCTGCAATGGGCAAGCTGTCGCATAAGGTCGCGGTCGTCACCGGCGCGTCCAAAGGCATCGGTGCGGAGATCGCCCGCGAGCTGGCGGCCGAGGGTGCTTCCGTTGTGGTGAACTACGCGAGCAGCCGGAACGTCGCGGACAAAGTCGTGGACGACATCGCCGGCGCTGGCGGGAGGGCCATGGCGATCCAGGGCGACATCGCAAAGGCCGCGGATGTCGAGCGTCTGTTCTCCGAAGCGGCACGCCGTCTCGGGCCGATCGACATCTTGGTGAACAACGCCGGCGTGTACGCGTTCAGCCCGATCGAATCGCTCTCGGAGGACGAGTTCCACCGCCATTTCAACATCAACGTCCTTGGCGTGCTCCTGGCGATCCGGGAAGCACTCAAGCACTTCGCGATAAATGGCGGCAGTGTCATCAATATCGGTTCGGTGGTGAGCCGGCTCGCGCCACCCGAGAATGCGCTCTATGTCGCAACAAAGAGCGCTGTGGACGGCATAACCCGCTCGCTGGCGAAGGAGCTTGGGCCGAGAAATATTCGGGTCAACTCGATCAATCCGGGCGTCGTGGAAACCGAGGGAACGCATGCCGGGGGTATCATTGGCAGCGAGTTCGAGCGGCAGGCGGCGCAGCAGACCCCGCTAGGCCGGATCGGACAACCGGCGGACATCGCGGCCGTGGCGGTGTTCCTAGGGTCGGACGATGCGCGTTGGGTGACGGGTGAGACTCTGTTCGCATCTGGCGGCTTGTGAAACGATCCCGCGACCCGCGCGGGCGGCGGCCGGCCGAGCCCGCTTTCGCGGGAACCGCACGAGGATCGGACTGACGGCTTTTCACCCGATCCGGCCATTTGCCACCCCGCCCACGAACGACCGCTTTGGAGAGACAGTACCGCTCGTCTGAGGGAGCGCGGTGGTCGCTCAGCGCTCTGACCCCTGCGGCCGCGAATGACCGGTTTCGTGATCGCCCACGCCGAGGCGCGACGGCTCATCTGGGATCGGGACCAGAATCTCGGACTGCAACGTTATTAATGGATCGCCGTCCTTTGCTTCGATCCTTGTTCTTGACATGTCCCAGTCATTGCGACGACGGAGCATTGCCGTGACCACCGCGCTCGCATCTGACACATCTTCCCCCGACGCCTCGTCCCGGCGCCGCGTCAACAACTCCACGGGAAATCCCGCCCTCAACCTGTCGCCGCTGTGCGGCGCGCGGGCTCGCCGGGCTGTCCGCGCCGGGCACTGACGATGCGGGGGAAACGGCGCGGCCGCCGGCATGGTGGGTGCAGCACCGGGCCGCGAACCGCAGCGGGATTGGCGCGGCCGAGCGCAGCACGGACGACGCGCGGTGGCTATGGGCCGGAGATGCGGGCGCGGACCCGATCGGGGATCATGATGCGGCGACGCGGCCGGGTGGGGAATGAGGCCGCGACGCTGTTCGAGCGCCTGCCCGAGGTGTTGCAGGCGCAGTGGGTGGTGATGGCACCGGAACTGATACCGCCACCCTATCCCATGGCGGGGATGGCAGTGGCGGATGACCGGACGGTGCAGCTGACGGAGAAAGTGGCGCTGGCGCCGTGGCGAGCGGCGATCGCGGCGGCGCCCCGCCATCATGCGGCAGCGCTTCGCTCGCCGACCTCTCCTGCAGCGCAGGAAAGGTGTAGGTTACGGGCCTTGCCCCTCGGACCGGGCACCTCTATCTCCCGCGGTTCCGCTAGAGGAGTTCCCCCCATGGCCTACAGGGTCGCGGTCGTCGGTGCCACCGGTGCGGTCGGGCGTGAGATGCTGAAAACCTTGGCCGAGCGCCGCTTCCCAGTGTCGGAAGTCGCCGCGCTGGGCTCCGGCCGTTCCACCGGCTCCGAGGTCTCGTTCGGTGAGAAGGAGATCCTCAAGGTGAAGAACCTGGAGACCTTCGATTTCCGCGGCTGGGATATCGGTCTGTTCAGCCCTGGCGCCTCGGTCTCCGCCATCCATGCGCCGCGCGCCGCCGAGGCCGGTTGCGTCGTGATCGACAATACCAGCCAGTTCCGCATGGACCCCGACATTCCCCTGGTGGTGCCGGAAGTGAACCCTCAGGCGCTGCGTCAGTTCACCAAGCGGCGCATCATTGCCAACCCAAACTGCTCCACCATCCAGATGGTGGTCGCGCTGAAGCCGCTGCACGACGAATTCAAGATCAAGCGCGTCGTCGTCGCCACCTACCAGTCGGTCTCCGGTGCGGGGAAAGAGGGGATGGACGAGCTTTACACCCATACCAAATCCTCCTTTGTCTTTGAACAGAGCCCACCGCAGCAGTTCACCAAGGAGATCGCCTTCAACTGCATTCCCCACATCGACAAGTTCATGGATGACGGGTCGACCAGGGAAGAGTGGAAGATGGTTGTTGAGACCAAGAAGATCCTCGATCCCGCCATCGCCGTGCATGCCACCTGTGTGCGCGTGCCAGTCTTCATCGGCCACGGTGAAGCGGTGAACGTCGAGTTCGAGAGGCCGGTCGCCGCCGGTGAGGCCCGGGCCCTGTTGCGTGAATCGCCGGGGATCGAAGTCATCGACGTACGCGAGGACGGCGGCTACGCGACCCCGGTCGAATGCGCCGGCGAAGATGCAGTCTTCATCAGCCGCATCCGCAAGGACCCGACGGTTGAACACGGCCTGTCGTTCTGGTGTGTATCCGACAATCTGCGCAAGGGCGCGGCATTGAACGCGGTGCAGATTGCCGAGACGCTCGTGGCACAGGGTCTGCTGGCCAAGCGGGCGGCTTAGGGCCGGTCGCCCCACCCTCGCCACGATCATGCTGCAAAGTGCTATGGGCGTGATGGGCACCCCCGCGCGGTGGCGCCCTGTATGTTGTGCATGTCGACCATTCCGCCCGGAGCTTGATGATTCCGCCGCCCACGCCCCCTCCGCCGCAACACAAGCGCCTGGCGCGTCTGGCCGGGGCCGCGGTTGGGCGACCAGAGCGCAGCTTCAGTGGCATCGCGATCTCTCCGGGCGTGGCCATCGGTCCCGTCTTCGGCACGTCGGAACCTGAGATCGAGGTTACCCGGCACAAGATCCAGGCTGCCGATACCGGCGCCGAAACCAATCGGCTGGATGCCGCCATCACGCAGTCGCGCAAACAGTTGGCCAAGCTGCGCGCCCGCCTCACTGTGCTGCCGGAAGAAAGCCAGCAGGAAATCGCCCCGCTGCTGGACGCCTATATGCGCATGATCGGGCCGTCGCGGTTGGTGCGTGGCATCCGCCGACGAATCGAGGAGACCTTGATCAGCGCTGAGACGGCCGTGGTCGAGGAAGCAGAGGCATTGGCCGAAACGATCCTATCACGGATCGAACCCGGGATGCCGGACGAGGATCGTGCCGGGCTATCGCGCCGCGCGGAGGAGATGCGCGAAATCGGTCGCCGGTTGATCCGCAACCTGACCCGCGCGCCATTCCGCAGCTTCGCGGGCCTGCCGGAGGGTGCCGTGCTGGTCAGCGAGGCATTACGCCCAGCTGACGCCGCGCTGCTGGATCCCGCCCGTCTGGCAGGTGTCGCCACCGAGGAAGGCGGGGCCGAGGGCCACACCGCGGTCATGCTGCGCGCGCTTGGCGTGCCGGCGGTGCTGGGCGCTCCCGGCTTGGCGCATGCCATCCGACCCGGCGACCTGGCGGTGGTTGATGGCACCGCCGGCACCATCGTGCTGAACCCGGCGCCCGCGACCCTCACGGCCGCCCGCCGTGCGGTCACCGCCTTTGCCCGCGAACGCCAGCGCTACGCCAAGCTGCGCCGCTTGCCCGCCGTGACCGAGGATGGCGCAGAGATCGAACTCACCGCCAACCTGGAACTGCCGATCGAGCTGTCACAGATCGCCCAGTCCGGCGCTCATGGGATCGGTTTGTTGCGCTCCGAGTTCATCTTCATGAACCGCGAGACCGTGCCTGACGAAGACACCCAGACCGAGACCTATCGCGCCATCGTCGAAGCCATGGAGGGCGATCCCGTTACCATCCGGGTGCTCGACTGGGGTGGCGAGAAGGAAATCGAAGCTCTGTCGGCCGAGGGCATTGTGCCTGACATCGCTGACGCCAACCCGGCGCTTGGCTTGCGCGGCATCCGGCTGCTGCTGCGGCAGCCGGAGTTGTTCGAGGCACAGCTCGCAGCCATCCTGCGCGCCGCCACGGCTGGGCCGGTGCGGGTCCTGCTGCCGATGGTCACGACCGTGGCCGAAGTGCGCGCTGGCCGAGAAGTGTACGATCGCGTGGTGCGCCGTTTGCGTCGTCGTGGCGAGCGGCTGCCCGAGAAGCTGCCCCCGCTTGGCATCATGATCGAGACCCCTGGTGCCGCGCTGTCCGCTGACGCGCTGGCACTGGAGGCGGATTTCTTCGCGATCGGGACCAACGATCTGACCGGATATACGCTCGCGGTTGACCGCAGCGAGACCGATGTGGCGGAGCTTTACGATCCGCTCCACCCGGCCGTACTCCGGCTGGTGCAGTTTTCTACCGAAGCGGCGTTGCGGTCGCGCAAACCGGTCAGCGTCTGCGGCGAGATAGCCGGCAACCCGCGTTTCACGGCTCTCCTGCTCGGCCTCGGGCTGCGCAGCTTCAGTATGAGTGCCGCGTCCGTCCCGCGCGTGAAACAGGTGGTTCGTACCGTGGATATCGACGCCTGCACACGGCTGGCACGCCGGGTGATGGAACAGGGTGACTCAACGCTGATCGCCCAGTTGATCGACAGCTTTGCGACCCAGCCCGCCGAATAGGAGCCGCGGTGGCCGTTTTGTCGGTTCGACCGCACTCACAAATGCGTGAGCGGCCATTCGTACCACGCCGCCGAGTCTCGCGCATCCATTTTACGCATCCCATCCGACCCAGTTGCGGCGTTGCATCCACCTCCGATCCGTGCTTTACGCCGCGCCTTCCCTGCCGGGGCGACGGCTCCATGCCCCGGCTATGCCCAGCGTCCCATGGTGGGACGAGGCCCCAAGTCGATGGGCCGGGGTGGAGACAAGCCGAAGGGAGACATGGATGCCGCTGTATGAATGCGTGCTGATTGCACGCAACGATGTCACGCAACAGCAGGTTGACGCCATCGCGGATGGCATCGGCGCCCAGCTGGAGACCGAGGGCGGTGCTGTAAAGAAGCGTGAGTATTGGGGCCTGCGCAGCCTTGCCTACCGGATCAAAAAGAACCGGAAAGGGCATTACGTGCTGCTCGGGCTCGATGCCAAGCCGGATTTCATCACCGAGATGGAACGCCTGTTGCGCCTGAACGAAGACGTTCTGCGCTTCATGACGATCCGCGTACCGACGATCGACGAGGCCCCCTCGTCGATCCTGTCGCGCCGTTCGGATGACCGCGATCGTGATCGCAGCTTCCGTGGGCCCAAGCCGGCCGGCCGCTTCGAATCTGGCCGCCGGCGCGGCTTCGACGACCGCGAGGAGTTTCGCGCGCGTGACGAGTTCCGCGACGAGTTCCGCCCCGGGATCGAGGAGTAGCCGCGATGTCAGACACCAGCGAAGTCAATCCGGCCGCTCGCCGCGCCGCTGTCGGTGCCCGTCGCCCGTTCTATCGCCGCCGCAAGTCCTGCCCGTTCTCGGGCCCGAACGCGCCAGTGATCGACTACAAGGACGTGCGCCTGCTGTCCCGCTTCCTGTCGGAGCGCGGCAAGATCGTGCCAAGCCGCATCACCGCCGTGTCAGCCAAGAAGCAGCGGGAACTCGCGGTCGCGATCAAGCGCGCGCGCTTCCTGGCATTGCTGCCCTACGTCTTGACCTGAGGAGCGACCCATGGCCGCCGTGGAACTGATCCTGCTCCAGCGGGTCGAAAAGCTGGGACAGATGGGCGAGAAGGTGAAGGTGAAGCCCGGCTTCGCCCGCAATTACCTGCTGCCGCAGAAGAAGGCGTTGCGCGCCACCAAGGACAACCTTGCCCGGTTCGAGCAGGAGCGCGTCCAGCTCGAGGCGCAGAACCTAAAGCGCCGCGAGGAAGCCGAACGTGTTGCCGAGCGCATCGGTGACCTGACTGTTGTCATCATCCGTCAGGCCGGGGAGTCAGGCAGCCTGTACGGTTCGGTCTCGGCGCGCGATGTTGCCGACGGGGCCACCGCGGGTGGGTTGAGCGTGGCGCGCCAGCAGGTCGTGATGGAGCATCCGATCAAGATGCTCGGCCTGAGCAAGGTGCGCGTGGTACTGCACCCCGAAGTGTCGATCACCGTCACCGTCAATGTCGCCCGCAGCCAGGAAGAGGCTGAGAAGCAGGCGCGCGGTGAGGCGATCGGCGCCGATGCGGAAGAGGCCGCGCCGGCTGACCTGGCAACGTTCCTGGATCCTGGCGCAGCACCGCAGCCCGACGTCTGATCGAAGCCAGTCCGGCCACCGGCTCGACGGGCCAATCACAGTGGCCCGATCTGTCGCGGGCGGGCCGCGCCTGCAGCTAGCTCGATCGCCTAACGGATCGGATACACCGCGTCTTGCGGCACGTCGGTACCCTGCAACTCATCGATCACCCGAAGCAGGTCCCTGAAATTGCGTGCCGTTCCTGGCTACGCGAAACGCGCCAAGGCGCGGTTCCCAAGAGGTTGTCGCAGTAAAGCGCGATGCTGTGACCGTGACCCGAAGACGAGGCTGAGATGAACCCCGCCCCAGGTCGGTGCCTTTCAGCGCGGCACGAAGCGGCAGCGACAACGTCGCGGTGCGAGATCCGACCTGCGTGCGCTCACGCCAGCGCCGCCTCCACCGCTGCCGCGATGCTGAACAATCGCGCGTCGCCAAGGGTCTCTCCCATCAACATCAGCCCGACTGGCGGCTCTCCGGGACGATGGCACGGCAGGCTGATCGCGCAACGATCGAGGAAATTGCCCACCGCCGTGTTGCGCAGGATCAACTGGTTCTGCCGGTTGTATTCCCGCTCATCCTCCAGCTCTGCGAGGCGCGGCGGCACGATCGGCGTCGTCGGCAACAGGACCGCGTCGAATGGACGCGTGGCGGCATCGAATTCGGTAATCAGACGGCGGCGGGCGACAAGCAGATCGAGATAGTCGGCGGCGCTTTGCTTCTCGCCGCGTTCGATCCGCAAGCGGATACGCGGATCGTATTGCGTACCTTTCGCCGCCAACAATGCGCGATGCCAGGCATAAGCTTCCGCGGTCGCAAAGCCGCCTTTGGAATTGACCGTCGGGATGGCGTCGAACGTTGCGAAGTAGTTATGGATGATTCGCACGCCCAGTTCGGACAACAGACCCACCGTCCGCTCGAACGCGGCGCCGACATGCGCATCCGTGCCATCGAACACGAAATTCTCCGGCACCGCCAGGCGCAAGCCCGCGAGCGCCACGGGTTCTGGCAAGACCGGCGCTTCACCTGCCAGGATCACGTCGATGATCGCGCAACATGCGACGGACGGTGCGAGGGGACCAACCGAATCAAGACTTGGCGCCAACGGCAACACACCGTCGATCGGCACACGCCGTGCGGTGGGCTTATAGCCAACCACGCCGCAGAACGCCGCAGGGATCCGGCAGGATCCGCCGGTATCCGTGCCGAGTGCGGCGGCGACCATGCCATCCGCGACGGCAACCGCGGTGCCGGAGGAACTGCCACCTGGAATGCGCCTCGAGGTGCGATCCCAGGGTGACAGCGGCGTGCCGTAATGCGGGTTGATGCCGAGGCCCGAGAAGGCGAACTCGGTCATGTTGGTGCGACCGATGGGAACGAAGCCGGCAGCCAGCATTCGTTGTACAACCGGTGCGTTTGACCTGGCCGGCGGCGCGTCGGCCAGCACGCGCGAGCCGGCAGGTGTCGGCTCGCCGACGATGTCGAACAGGTCCTTCAGGCCGATGGGTATGCCGGCGTAGTGACCAGGCGCGCGACCGGCCTTGCGCAGCACATCCATGGCGTCCGCCGTGGCCCGCGCGGCATCCGCATTCACCTTGATGAACGCGCGTGCGCCCTCACCCGCTGGATCGGCGATCCGCGACAGACTTTCCTCAATCAGTGCACGGCTGGTTGTGCTGCCTTCGGCCAGAGCTTGGGCGATCTGCGCGATGGTCTGCATGGTATCGCTTCCCTCATGCGCCCAGACGAGCGGGACGTTGCGCCGGTGGCGTGTAGTCGATCGTGACGAAGCCGCCGCCTTGATATTGCTGCGCCACCGGATCAAGCGGATTGGGCTTGCCGACGATCTCGGCCGCATAGTCCTCAGCGTTCTGCATAGGCCGATAGCCCAACTTCTCCGCGCCCTCGTTGTTCCAATAGCTGCGGATATTCGCCGAGACGCCCCACACCGCCATGTAGCCGATATCCGGCACGGTGATGCAGCGGGTGATGAGCTGGACGAGGTCGTCGAGACCCAGCCACGTACTCAGATGGCGAAATTCGGTGGGCTTGGGGATCGCGGACCCGATGCGGACCGAGATGCCCTCGATGCCGTGCTTGTCCCAGTACATCCGCGCCATCCCCTCGCCCCAGACCTTGCTGAGGCCATACCAACCGTCCGGCCGCAGGTCGCAGTCGAGATCGAGTTGGGTGCTCACGCTGTGCATGCCGACCGCGTGGTTCGAGCTGGCGAACACGATGCGGCGGACGCGATGACGGCGCGCGCCTTCGTAGACCGACTGCAGGCCGACCAGGTTGTTCTCGATGATTTCCGGCAGGGGGCGCTCGACACTGGTCGCCGCCATGTGCACCAGCACGTCGACGCCGGTGAGCAGCGTGTCAACGAAGGCAGCGTCGCGCAGGTCGCCGTGACAGACCTCCTCCTCCGGTGCGACCGGGGTCAGGGCGCGCCGGCCGCCGGCCGACCGCAGGGCCAATCCATGGTTGAGCAGGGCGGGGCGCAGCACCGCGCCGATCCCGCCGCTGGCACCTGACAACGCCACCTTGGTCATGCATGGTCCTCCCGCATTCGGGCGAGACGGAAGCACGCCCCGCTGCCCCTGGTAAGTCCTGACGATGAAGGAAGCATGATGACTGACCGACCCGCCAAACCGGTACTGATCACCGGCGCCTCCGGCAATCTGGGCCGCATGCTGGCCGACTCCCTCGCGGCGCAGGGCTGGACCTTGCGGCTGACCGATATTTCGCCGTTCCCTGATGCGGTACCGGAGAATGCGAGCTTCGCGCGGGCCGACCTCAGCGATGGGGTGACGCTTCTGCGTCTGGCGGAGGGCTGCCAGGCGATCGTGCATTTGGGGGGCGTGTCGACCGAACGGCCGTTCGAGGAAGTGATCGGGCCGAATATCCGCGGCCTGTATCATGTCTATGAGGCGGCGCGGCGCGAACGGGCGCGGGTGATCTTCGCCTCATCTAATCACGCCATCGGCTTTCATGAACGCACCGAAACCATCGGCGCCGACACGCAGTTCCTGCCGGATGGATTCTATGGGCTGTCAAAAGCCTACGGTGAGCTGATGGGACGGCTCTATTGGTTCAAGCATGCGGTCGAGAGCGTCGCGATCCGCATCGGCTCCAGCTTTCCGGAACCGGTGAATGCGCGGATGCTGGCGACCTGGCTGTCCTATCCGGACCTGTCACGCCTGGTGGTGCGCTGCGTTATGACGGACAAGGTCGGCTGCTGCGTGGTGTGGGGGGCATCGGCCAACGAGCGCATGACCTGGTGGCGTGCCGACGCGCGCGAGGCGCTGGGCTGGACGCCGCAGGACAGTGCCGATCCCTTCGCCGGTCAGTTGGCCGGCAAGACCAGTAATGATCCGGTTGAGGAACGGTATATGGGTGGTGGGTACTGTGCGATTGACTATTCGCGCGACGCGCCAGCACCGGCACAATTGTTCGATTAGGGAGAAGGGGATGGACCTCCGGCTGAGCGACGATCAGCTTCGCTTGCAGAGCGAGGCGCGCCGCATTGCGGACAGCGTCATCGCGCCGCGTGCGGCTGACGTCGACCGCGCGGAGGCCTATCCCTGGGACAATGTCGCCGCGCTGCGGGATGCCGGCCTGATGGGCTACACCATCCCGCGCGCATATGGCGGCAGCGGCGGCAGTTTCCTCGACGCCGCATTGATCATCGAGGAGATGGCGCGCGTCTGCGGCGTGACCGGCCGCATCGCTGTCGAGGCCAATATGGGCGCGATCTCCGCGATCATGCAGTATGGCAGCGAGGCGCAGAAGCAGCTCGCCGCCGAGCTGGTGCTGGGGGGCGACAAGCCGGCGATCTGCATCACCGAGCCGGATGCCGGCTCCGCCGCGACCGAAATGACCACGCGGGCCGACCGACGCAATGGCTATTATGTCTTGAACGGCAAGAAGCATTGGATCACGGGCGGCGGCGTCTCTCGCCTGCATCTGATCTTCGCGCGGATTTTTGATGAAGGCGGACGCCGGCAGGGTATCGGTGGCTTCATCGCGGTGCGTGATCCCGCCGGCGGCCCCGAGGGCCTGACGATCGGTCGGCGCGAACCCACGATGGGCCTGCGCGGCATTCCGGAGACCGAGGTGAGCTTTGAGGATCTGATGGTCCCCGACGACATGGTGTTGCGCAACGATGCCGGTCACCCACACGGGTTCGGACAATTGATGGACGCTTACAACAGCCAGCGCGTTGGTGCCGCCACCGTGGCGCTCGGCATCGCCCAGGGCGCGTTCGAAGCGGCCACCGAGTTCACCAAACAGCGTCATCAGTTCGGTCGTCCGATCGCCGAATTCCAAGGCCTGCAGTGGATGCTCGCCGACATGGCAACGCAACTCAACGCGGCCCGGCTGTGCATTCATCAGGCGGCCGCGAGTGCCGATCCTTTCCCGGACCCGAAACTGGCGGCACAGGCGAAGTTGTTCGCATCGGAAATGGCGATCCGCGTAACCAATGATGCGCTGCAACTATTTGGCGCGCGCGGCTACTCGCGTGACCGACCCATGGAACGCATGGTACGCGACGCCCGGATGTTCACCATTGGTGGCGGCACCGCGCAGGTGCTGCGCACCTTCGTGGCCGGCAAAGTGCTCGGCTGGAAATTGCCGCAGACCCGCGAGGGAACAGCGGGACCAGAATGATCAGCATGTCTGGATGCGCCGCACCACAATCTGTCACCCTGCGCGCCACGCCATTCTCAGGAGTTTGCACATGTCGGAAGGCCGTCTGGTAATCGGCAACCGCCGTTATTCGTCCTGGTCGCTGCGCGGCTGGCTGGCGGTGCGGTTGGCGGGGTTGGATGTGGATGTCGAACTGATCCCATTCAGTCGTCCTGGCCCGACGGAGGCGATCGCCCGTGCGTCGCCTAACGGTTTGGTGCCCTATCTCGAGCATCGCGGCGCGCGCGTTTGGGAATCGCTGTCCGTTTGCGAGTACTGTGCCGAGATTGAACCCAGACTGTGGCCGGTAGACCGGGTAGCACGTGCGTACGCCCGCTCGATCGCCGCGGAGATGCACGCTGGCTTCCGTGGACTGCGGCAGGCGATGTGGATGAACCTGGGCCGCACGTTCGCGGGATTGGGTCGTACGCCCGAGGCGCTGGCCGATGTGGCGCGGATCGAGGCGCTATGGGCCGAAGCGCGCGATCGTTTCGGCAACGGTGGGCCATTCCTGTTTGGCAGTGCGATGGGGGTCGCGGACGCGATGTACGCACCGGTGGTCACTCGATTTCTGGGCTGGCAACCACCGATAACTGCAACAACCCAAGCCTATTGCGACGCCGTCCGCGCCCATCCCCTCGTTGCTGCCTGGCACGATGCGGCAGCCGCCGAGCCGGATGACTGGCTGTTACCCGATTACGAAACGGCCGGATGACCGCGACGATCGTACTGGATCACGTTGGCGTGGTCGGCCACGACCTCGACGCCATGGCAGTGCTGTATGAGCGGCTGGGTTTCACCTTGACGCCACGCGTGCCTACGGCGGGTGGGCGCATTGTCAACCGCTGCGCGATGCTGCGCCAGGGCTATCTCGAGCTGATGGCACTGGCACCGGGGGGTGCCAGCGCGACCTTGGAACAGTTCCTGGCGCGCCACGAAGGCGCACATATCATTGCCCTGAGTGTCGATGATTTGGCGGCCACCAGCATCCGCCTGCGGCACGCTGGCTATGACAGTCCGGGTGTCGAACAATCGGAGCGACCCGTCGATGCCGTTAGAGGTGGGCCGCTTGCTCGCTTCGCACATCTGGCGATTCCAGAGCAGCCGGAAGCACGGATCGCTCTGATCCAGCATATGAGCCCGGAGCTGTTATGGCAGCCGCACCTTCTTACGCACCAGAATCACGCCATTGCGCTGGACGATGTCACGCTCGCCGTCGCCGCACCGATGGTGACCGCGGAACGTTTTTCACGCCTGTCCGGATGTGCCGTGGTGCCGGATCCCGCTGGGGGCTTCGCGCTTGACCTGTTGCGCGGCAAGATCCGGCTGCTGCCCCCGGACGCGTCTCCAGCACTGACAATACCGGCCATCGTCAGCGTCACGCTGCGCACCGACGACAGCAACGCCGCTATCGCGCGGATTATGCAACAGGTTTCGCTCGCACACCGGATCGATAGGAATCGTCTGACCGTGCTACCGGAAGCGGCCGGTGGTTTGGCGCTGCACTTCCGTGCCTGAGGCACTGATACCAACCGTCGCCGGCAATGAGGCCTCGGCGCCAGCACCAACGGCATGGCCCGCGAATGCCGGCTGTCCGCGACTGTGCTGATTTCAGCGCGGCAAGCCGTGGATGGCGCGGCCAGGCCACGGCACGACGGGGATCGGTCAGGCGCAACTGCCCTTGGTATTACTCGAACTTCGCCAGTCGCACCGCGGTATGACCCCGACTGGGCCGCAGGCTCGGCATCACCAGCAGGCAGTCATTGTGTGGCGTACGGATCTCGGTGGTGCCATCCAGCGCGATGACAGTGTTGCGTTTCACGATCACATCTCCGCCGCGATAGGCCTGGACGAAACTGAAATTCGCCGTCGTCGCGGTGACGACTCGTGTCACTCGCGCGAAACGCGGTGGTCGGCGCGGCAAGCGCGGCGGCAGCAGGGTGCAGGGCGGCGCCATGTCCAATTGGTGCAGCAGCGCCGAGACGGCTTCTTGCACGATGTCAACTGTCGCGCGCTCCCAATGCTGCCCGGCCTCGATCAGGTTGCCAGCAAATGGCGTGTCGGGACTGGCGAAGCGGTCATAATCGACGATGCGCTTGCCGCCAGCATGGCCACGATCCGCGACGACCAACGCCGGCACGCCGATGCCGAGTGCTAGTTGCTTGCCCGATTCGGATTCACCACACAACGTCAGCGGATCCGAGGGCCACAGCATCGAGTGCAGGTCGAGCAGCACGTCCACCGTGTCTACCAAGGGCCGGATCTCGCGAGCACGCTCGAGTTCGATCGAGTGTCGGGGACCATCCAGCACCTCAGTGTCCCAAACACGATTGATGTCCTCATCGACGAATCGTGACGCGGTCGGTTGACGTGGATCGAAGCGCTGAAAGGCCTCCAGATTGACAAAGCCGAAGGTCAGGCGACCGCGCACCGGCTTAACGCCTGCGCGCAGCAGCCGATCCAGCACGATGCCACCGGAAATCTCATTCCCATGCGTCAGGGCCAGCAGCGCGACATGTTGGCCGGGTGTCGATGCGGCATGCGTGGTAAAGCCGCGAATGCCGGTGTTGCCCTCCAGCCAAGGGGCGATATCCGGAACCGGGATGCGCACTTCGAACGGCGGCACAGGGGGCTGGTTGATGCGCTGGCCCATGCATACGGCTCAGACGAGGAGCTTCTCGGCCAGGCCGCGAATGAAGGCGTCACAGGAATCGAGCTGCTCCTGTGCGATCCATTCATCGGGCTGATGCGCCTGAGCGATATGCCCGGGACCGCAGATGATGGTTGGGATATCGGCGGCCTGGTAATAGCCGCTTTCGGTGCCGTAACTGACCTTGCCGGCGCTGTTGGCCCCGGTGATCTGCTTGACCACGGATGTCAGCGCATGGTCCGGCGCGATCGCCATGCCCGGCATGACGTTCAGCACCTTGTAGCTGAAGCCGGTGGCCGGATCGACCGCGTGCATCGCGGGTTCGATATGCTCCACCACATACGCCTTCAGCCGCTCGACATGGCGTGCCATGTCATCGCCGGGAATATTACGCCATTCCATGATGAATTCGGCATGTTCGGGGATGATGTTGAGGATGCTGCCACCCTGGATCGTGCCGACATGGATGGTGGTGTGTGGCGGATCGAACCCGTCCTCGAACGGGCCCTCCTGGGCGAAGCGGCGGGCTTCGTCCGCCACGTAACTAACCGCCTGGGCAGCGGCGAAGATTGCGTTGACGCCCTTACCTGGTTCGCTGGAATGGCCCGGCTTGCCGCGCACCTTCACACGCAGGTTCAGCTTGCCCTTATGCGCCAGGATCGGCTTCATCCCGGAGGGCTCGCCGACCACGCAAAGCGCCGGCTTCAATCCGGATTCGTCCAGATCCACGATCAGGCGCTGCGCACCGTCACAACCGACTTCCTCGTCGTAGCTGATGAACAGATGCAGCGGCTTGGCGAGAGGACGCGCCTGCATCTCCGGCACGGCGGCAAGACAGGCCGCAACGAAGCCCTTCATGTCGGCCGCACCGCGCGCATACAGCCTGCCATTGTGCCGGCGCAATGCGAACGGATCGCTGGTCCAGCTCTGGCCATCGACCGGGACGGTGTCGACATGGCCGGACAACGCGATCCCACCAGCGCTCATCGGGCCAATGACGGCGTGAATGTTGGCCTTCTGCCCGGTCGGATCCGTGCTGACGCGATACGGCACATCATGGCTGTCGAGATACGCCCGCACGAAACCGATCAGCTCCAGATTGGAATTGCGGCTGGTGGTGTCGAATTCCACCAGCCGCGCGAGCAGCTCGGTGGTGGTCAGCAAAGATGGTTCGGTGGCGGGGCGCATAGGGGCAGTCTATACGGGCGGGCACCGGCAGCAAGCGGTGTCCCCGACCACAGTTTGTTCAACACAGGGGCTTCGCGCACCGCAACAAGGTCGGTTGCCGCCGATCCCCTGAAATTGGGCCGCTCGCGGTTGAGCTATCTTTCCGGTGATGGTGGGTGACCAACAGGAGGCGCCCCAATGCGCGACGCGAAAGGCATCGAAGCCGCCGCAGACTTCCTGGACGACGTGGGCCGGCATCATCACTGGTGGCATGTGCCTGGCGTGTGGACCCGGCGCGACCTTGATCCGATCGGGGGGTCTGAGTTCTTGGCAATCGTGGAACGCATCGTTCGGACTTACGAAGGGACGCGCGTCCCACTCGATCCCGCCTGATCCCAGCTAATCCCGAAACAAACCTCGTCCGGCGTTGGCCATAACGCCGGCGTTTCGCCGGGTCGCGGCGGACCTGAGACCCCGGCGTTGGCGGTGCTGCGGGCACCGCCGGGTGTCTCGGTCAAGAACCGCTGGGGGCCCGAGGAGGAGGTCGGCCGGCTGTTCGGTTGGCCCGGCGCCCCGGTGCTGTCCTACACCGAGGCCGCCCAGGGCGGCGTCGCGGCCACGGCCCTGGGATCCGGCCGGCGGGTGGTGGCAACGCGGGTTGGCGGCCGGACCGAGCAATTGCAGGACACGAAGCTGGCCACGCTTTGCCAACCTGAAGCGATCGAACTGACGACCACGTTAGGCCATCTGATCACGACGCCACATCAGCCGATTGAACCGGTTGAGGCCGCTGCCGCCTGGCGAGAGATGGTGGGCGACCTGTTGCACCTGGCGGCGCGCGAAGATCCTATAGCTTTCTCGGCTTCGTTCCGCATGCTACCGCGCGCGCATGAAGCGCGTGCTGCGGCATCAGGCGATCCAGGCGGCTTTGGCGTGGCTGGGCGGGCTGTATCTGCTGTTTGCCCTGCGGACCACGCGCTGGGTGTTGGACGGGGCGGAGCATCTGGCACCATCCGCCACCGGACGCACCACGGTCGCGGCGTTCTGGCACGAGCGGTTGGCCCTGATGCCGATGCTGTGGATGACACTGCGGCGCATGGATCCGGCGCAGCGTGGCCATGTGCTGGTCAGCCAACATCGCGACGGACGGCTGATCGGTGCGGTGATGCGACGGTTCGGGGTAGACGTGGTGTTTGGGTCCTCGCGTCGCGGCGGCGCGGCGGGTGTGCTGGCGGCGCTGCCGCTTCTGGCACGCGGCGAACATCTGGTCATCACACCCGATGGCCCACGCGGACCGCGGCGGCAGGCCGCGCCGGGCGTAGCGCATGTCGCGGCGCTGGCCGAGGTTCCCGTGCTGGCCTGTGCGGCGCAGACCTCGCGGCGGCGGGTGCTACGGAGCTGGGACAGGATGGTCGTGCCGCTGCCGTTCGGACGCGGCGTACTGGTCTGTCTGCCGCCGATCACGGTGCCGCGTGACGGGTGGGAGGCCGCGCTGCCGACGATCGCGGCGGCACTCACCGCGGCGGCAGATCGGGCGGATGCTCTGTGCGGGTCATGACGGCGCTGGCAGTGTTCTGGGCTGGGGCGACGACCGTGGCAGCGCCGGCGCTGCGGGTGATGCTGTGGCTGAGGCTGCGCCGTGGCAAGGAACTCGCCGGCCGACTGGCGGAGCGGCGTGGCATTGACGCAACCCCGCGCCCCGCGGGGCGGCTGTTATGGCTGCACGCGGCAAGTGTGGGCGAAACGGTGTCCGTGCTGCCGGTCCTGACCGCGTTGCGTGAGCACGCTCCAGAACTCACGGTGCTGCTGACGACGGGCACGGTCACCTCGGCGCGTTTGCTCGCCGGGCGGCTGGAGGCTGGATTGGAGGCGCGCATCCTGCATCGCTTCGTGCCACTGGATGTGCCTGCCTGGGCGGCGCGATTCCTCGACCACTGGCGGCCCGATGCGGCGGTGTTCGTCGAGAGCGAGTTGTGGCCGAACCTGCTGCTGGGGTGTCGTCGACGCGCGGTACCGGTGATGCTGCTGAACGCGCGCATGTCGGCGCGCAGTTTTGCGGGCTGGCGGCGGGTGCCTGGGCTGGCGCGCACCGTGCTGGGCTGCATCACCCAGGTTCGCGCGCAGTCCGACTCGGACGCGGAACGGCTGCGCACGCTTGGTGCGCGACAGGTGAGCGTGCCTGGTGATCTGAAGTTCGCCGCGCCCCCGTTGCCGGTCGACGCTGCTGAGCTGGAACGGCTGCGGATGGTGTTGGCGGGACGACCCATCTGGCTCGCGGCCAGCACGCATCCGGGTGAGGAGGTGCTGACCTTCTCGGTGCATCGGACCTTGGCCGCGGCACATCCCGGGCTGCTGACGATCCTCGTGCCGCGGCATCCGGAACGTGGCGCCGCCATCGCCGCCGCGGCGGCGGGTATTGTGTTGCGGCGGCGAGCACTGGGAGAAATGCCGCCCGAGCACGGTATCTGGCTGGCGGACACGTTGGGGGAGCTCGGGCTGTGGTACCGCCTGGCGGGGGTCGTCTTTGTCGGCCGCAGCCTGTTGCCGCCCGGCGGAGGACAGAACCCGCTGGAGCCGGCGCGGCTTGGCTGCGCGGTCGGAGTGGGACCACACACCGGCAATTTCACCGCGGCGGTCGAGGCGCTCGAGGCGGCTGGCGCCTTGACGCGCGTTGCCGATGTTGCCGGTCTGGCGGCCTGGGTCGCGACGATGCTGGACGACCCGGTGCGACGCGTGGCGGCAAGTGAGGCCGGGATCGCGGCGGCGGGACGTTACGTTGACCTGCCGCTGCGGACCGCTGAAGCGTTGCTCGATCTGATGTCGGAAGGCCGGACCTGAGATGCCGCGTCCGCCCGCATTCTGGCAGCACGCGGTGCGGTCGCCATGGGTACCGCTGCTGGCGCCGATTAGCGCGATCGTTGCGGCGATCACGGCGCGCCGGGTCGCGCAAACCGGATGGCGCGCACCTGTGCCGGTGATCTGTTGCGGCAACGTCACCGTCGGCGGCGCGGGTAAGACGACCGTGGCCTTGGACTTTGGGCAACGACTGTCGGCGCTCGGCGTGGCTGTGCATTTTCTGCTGCGCGGCTACGGCGGCACGGTGCGCGGCCCGCATCGCGTGGCTGCCGCGGACGCAGCCTCACTGGTGGGCGATGAGGCCCTGTTGCTGGCGCAGGTTGCGCCAACCTGGGTTGGCGCGGATCGGGCCGCCAGCGCGGGCGCGGCGATTGCCGCCGGCGCGCAGGCTTTGGTGCTCGACGACGGACTGCAGAACCCGACCCTGGTGAAGGACCTATCGTTGCTGGTGGTGGATGGGGCAACCGGCTTCGGCAATGGTCGCGTGATGCCGGCTGGGCCACTGCGTGAGACGGTGGCAGCTGCTGCGGCGCGCTGTCAGGCCGCGGTGCTGATTGGTCCCGATGCGACCGGCGCGGCTGCGCAATTGCCAACGCACCTGACACAACTCCATGCACGGTTGGAGCCTGGGCGGGAAGTCGCCGGTCTGATCGGCCACCGCGTGCTTGCGTTCGCCGGGTTGGCGCTGCCGGATAAGTTCTTCAATGGCCTGACGCAAACCGGCGTGGAGGTCGTCGCGCGACGGCCGTTCCCCGATCACCATCCCTATACCGAAACCGACCTGCGCACGTTGTTGGCGAACGCCGCGCGCCTGAACGCCGTGCTGGTGACGACGCCGAAAGATGCGGTGCGGCTGCCGGGCGGCGCGCGCGAGAAGGTTCAGGTGATCGGCGTCACGCTGGTGTGGGAGGATGAGGCCGCACTCAACGCCGTGTTGGCATCGGTGATTCCTGGTGCCGTCAGCGTGTGACGCGACGCTGGCCTGTCAGCGCGGCGAGCGAACGCCGTGGCGCACCGTCAGCATCGAAGTTCGCGTCGTCCAACCAAGTACTGATGATTTCCCGCAGCTCAGGCCATTCTTCATCCAGAATCGAATACCACGCGGTATCGCGGTTCCGCCCTTTGACCACCATGTGGTTGTAAAACACCCCCTCGAAACGAAACCCCAGCCGCCGTGCCGCACTGCGCGACTTCGCGTTCAGCGCGTTGCAGCGCCATTGCATGCGGCGGTAGCCGAGTTCGTCCATCGCGTAGGTCAACAGCAGCAACAGCGCTTCGGTCGCGGCGCGGGTTCGTTGCAAGGCAGGTGCGAACCAGATGCTGCCGATCTCGATCACGCCATCCAGCGGATGGATGTCGAGATAGCTCGCCATGCCGGTCGCCACGCTGGTCTGCGTCGGGCACAACGCGAAGGCCACGCGATCGAATAGCGCGGCCTGGGTGCGCAGCCAGGCGGTGAAGGCCGCCGCGTCCGACCAGGGGCCAGCGGGAAGGTAGTCCCACACAAGACGTGCCGCGTCGGAGCCGTGGCTCGCCTGATACAGCGCGGTGGCATGCCGTTCGGGGTTGAGCGGCTCCAGACGGATATGGCGACCAATCAACGGCGTGCGGGCCGGCACCAGTGCCCCTGGCGTGCGGATGACAGGTTCGCCCGACGGGGTACGCACGAACGGCTGTTCGGTGACATCGCTCATCGCCGCAAACATAGCGGCATGCGGGTTTGTAACGAGGTCCAATTCGACCGGTTTGATTGGACCGGGCGCCCTCAGGGCATCGTTGTTCCGGTATATACCGGGCAACTCCGGAACACAGATCAACGGACTTGCACCCAGGAGCATGAGCCATGCAGGACCCGCCGCACGATCGTCCGCCATCACCGCGCATCACGGTGACCGACCAACCGAGTGAAGCAGCGCTTGCCTGCATCTTGGACGGTCTGCTCGCCTTCAACGCCGCATTGGTCGGACCTGCTGAGCGGCGTGCGCTGGCTGTCGTGGTGAGCGCGGAGGACGGACGACCGCAAGGCGGGTTAAGCGGGTTCACCGCCTGGGGATGGCTGTTCATCGAGAAAGTCTGGCTGGCTGACGTATTGCGCGGTCAGGGACTTTCCGGGCGCTTGCTGGTTGAGGCCGAAGCCGAGGCACGACGCCGCGGCTGTCATGGCGCGTGGTTGGACACGTTCAATCCGGCAGCGCGGACGCTCTACGAGCGGCAAGGCTATCGCGTATTCGGCGAACTCAAGGATTTTCCAACCGGCCGGTCGCGCACGTTCCTGCAAAAGCCACTTGGGCCGGCCACCGAATAGCGAACGCCGCTATTGACCGGTCGTCATCGGCTGCACGCGTCCGCCGTCCCCAACTTCATCCGGCAGATTGAGCGCGACACGCTGGCCGACGCTCGCCCCCTCGGCCAGCGTGGCATTTGTCCCATCCGTCCCCGCCACTTTCACGGGCTGCAGGTGCACCGTTTTGTCGCCGCCCACATCGGCGATAAACGTGCGCGTGCCGCGGACGATCAGGCCGGCCACCGGGATCTGCGGATAGCTGGCAATTGGAATATGCAACGTCACATAGGCGAAACTGCCAGGCACCAGGAAATGACCGCTGTTGTCCACTTCCAGTTCGACGAACAGGGTGCGAGTCCGCGGATCCAACTCATCGGAGGTGCGCGCAATACGTGCCTGCACCTTGCGCGTCGCGTTGGCGCCGTCGGCCACATCGGCCAGGTCACCGACATGCACGAACGGCAGATCGCTTTGCTCCACGTAGACATCGATGCGCAGCTTGGTCTCGTCCGCGATCGTCACCACCGGCTGATTGCTGACCTTGTTGGTGGTCGAATTCTGCACCAGCGCGCCGATATCGACGAACCGCGACGTCACCACGCCATCGAACGGCGCGCGGATCTGCTCATAGGCTTTCATCGTTGCGAGCTGTGCCACGTTGGCCGTCGCCATGGTGAAATCCGTCTGTGCCTGGTCGGCGGCCTGCTGCGAGGTCCAGCCATGCACCACCAGGTCCTTCGCCCGATCCCAGTTGCGCTTCTTGTTCGCCAGGTCACGCAGCGCGCTTTCGTATTGCTGGTCGGTCTCCACCGACGCCACCTCGGCGAGCAGGTCGCCCGCCTTGACGTGATCGCCGCGATCAACGTTGATCGAGGTCACGTAGCCACTGACCTTGCTGTACAAAGTTGCCACCTGGTTGGCCCTGGTATCGCCCAGCAACTGGAGCAGCCGCTCCTTCGGGCCCTGCGTCACCATCGCCACCTGCACCACCGGGCCGCGCGCCATCACATCGGCCAGCGCCTCACGCGACGCAGTGAGCGCAATATTTGTGTCATGCCACATGCGCCATCCGCCCAGCGCCGCGCCACCAATCAGCACAATGCCGGCGACATACAACAGAAAGCTCGCGAAACGACTTCGTCTAGCCATGATGCGGTTCTCCGGACGGCGGCGCGCCGGCATCGGCCGCACCAGCGGCTTCCGCGGCAAAGCGCGTATCGAGCAAGTGCAGGGTCGGCGGCTTGCGCCGCAGCAGCGTATAGAAGATCGGCACGATGAACAGCGTGGCGAAGGTGGCCATCACCAGCCCGCCGATCACGGCGCGACCGAGCGGGGCGTTCTGCTCGCCCGCCTCGCCCAGCCCCAGCGCCATCGGTACCATGCCGATGATCATCGCCAGCGCGGTCATCAGCACTGGGCGCAACCGGATGGTGCCGGCGCCCATCACGGCCTCGGTGACCGTGAGCGAGCCGCGCGCGCGTAGATCATTGGCGAAGCTGACCACCAGGATCGAGTTCGACACCGAGATGCCAATCGTCATGATCGAGCCCATGAGCGATTCGACGTTGATGGTGGTGCCAGTCAGCGCCAGCATCCAGATGATCCCCAACAAGCCGCCCGGCACTGCCATCATGATGATGAAGGGATCGACCCAAGACTGGAACAGGATCACCAGCAACGCATAGACCAGGATCACCGCCAGGATCATGCCCAACGCCAAGCTGCGGAATGACGCCTGCATCACTTCGTTCTGGCCGCGGATGTCGATATGCGTGGTGATCGGCAGGCCTTTGCTGATGTCGGCAATGGCCGCCTGGATGTCAGCCGCGGTCGATCCCAGGTCGCGGCCGTCCACGTTGGCGGCGATGTCGAGTTCGCGCTGGACGGTGTAGTGGTTGACCGATTCCAGGCTGGACCGCGGGTAGATCGTCGCCATGTCGCCCAGCCGCATTACCGGGGCGGCGGGCAGCGCCGCCGGGTCCACCGCGGCCAGCGGGCTGGGCGCGCTCACCGGCGTGTCCATCAGATCCGCCACCGAATTGAGCTGGTTGATCGGCGTCTGCACCGCCACCGAGTAATTCACGTTGTTCTGCGGATTGAGGAAGAAATTCGGCGCCACCAGCACCGAGGATGACAGCGAGGCCAGCATGTTGTTGGCCACATCGCGTTGCGAGACCTGCAATTTGGCCGCGCGCAGCCGGTCGACGTCGATCTGCAACGCTGGATAGTTCAATACCTGCACCAGGTGCGGGTCGGCCACGCCCGGGATCAGCTTCATCCGTCGCAGCAGGCGCTGGGCCAGAACATAAGAGCGATCGAAGTTGACATCCTGGATCTGCACGTCGATCGGGGCGGGCAAGCCGAAATTCAGTACCTGGCTGACGATGTCGGCGGTCTGGAAATAGAACAGGCTGCCGGGGAACCGCGGCGGCAGGTCGGTGCGGATCGCGCGCATGTAACCGATCGTCGGATGATGGCCCGGTTTCAGCGAGATCAGGATCTCGGCATCCATCTCGCCGACATTGTCGCTGGGTACGAAGGCCAGGTTGAACGAAGACGGCACGCCCACGGTGTCGTTGATGGTGTCGAGTTCATTGGCGGGAATGATCCGCCTGATGGCGTCCTCGACACGCAGCACCTGTTGCTCGGTCTCCTCGATACGCGCGCCGACCGGCGCACGGTAGTGCAGCTTGATCAGCCCGACGTCGGCACTGGGGAAAAAGTCGAGCCCGATCGTGCTGGCGACACCGCCAGTCACCACCAGCAGGCCGCCGAAACAGACCAGCACGAAGACCCGGTGCCGTAACGTGCCTTCCAGCAGCCAACCATAGCCATTCCGGAACCGTTCGAAGCCGCGATCGAACAGGCCAAACACCCCTTTCGCGGGTGCATGATGATCGCCACCGGACGCCAGCAGGAAACGGGCGAAGCTCGGCACTACGGTGAAGCTCAGCGCGTACGACGCCAGCATGCAAAACACCACCGTGGCGGCCAGCGGAATGAACAGAAAGCGGGCGACGCCGAACAGCATCACCACGGGAAAGAACACAATACAGATCGCGAGAGTGGCGACGGTCAACGGTTGAATCACCTCGCCGGCGCCATCCAGAATTGCCACGGTCAAGGGTTTGCCGTGCGTCAGGTTGCGATGGATGTTCTCGATCGTCACCGTGGCGTTGTCGACCAGCAGGCCGATCGCCAGCGCCAGGCCACCCAGCGTCATCAGGTTGATGCTGTTGCCAGTCAGGAACAACCCGATCAGACCGGCGAAGATCGACAACGGGATCGACGCCGACACGATCACCGTATTGCGCCAGCTTCCCAGGAAGATCAGGATCAGCGCGGAGACCAGGATCGAGGAGATGATCGCCTCGCGGACCACATTTTCCACTGCGGCGCGCACGAACACGGACTGGTCGAAATCCAGCTTCAGTTCCAACCCACCTGGCGCCGCCGCCTGGATTTCGGGCAGTGCGGCGCGGGCCGCATCCACCACGGCCAGCGTCGAGGCATCGGCGTGCTTGAGGATCGCCAGATAGACCGCCCGCTTCCCATTGACGTGCACGATGTTGGTTTGCGTGGCGAAGCTGTCGCTGACACGACCGACATCGCCGATGGTTACCGGGGCGCCGTTGAACACGCCGATCGGCAGTGCGTTGAAGCGATCGACCGATGGCGGGCTGGAATTGAGCTGCACATTATAGGTGCGGTCACCCAGCCGTGCCGTGCCGGCGGGGACGATGACATTCGAGGCCTGCAGTGCGTTCACCACGTCGTTCAGCGAAAACCCCTTGGCGGCCAGACGAACGGGGTCGACATCGACGTTGATCTGCCGCTGCTTGCCGCCGAACGGGCCGGGCGTGGACAGGCCGGGGATGGTGAACAGTTTCACCCGGATGAAGTTCAGGCTGTAGTCGTAGATCTGCTGCTCGGTCAGCGTCTTCGACGACAGTGTCATTTGCACGACCGGTACGTTCGAGGCGTTGAACTGGATCACCGCGGGTGGTTGCATGCCTGGTGGCGCGCTGCGCAGGATCGTGTTGTTGACTGAGGAAATCTGCGCGATCGCGCCGCCGATCTCGGTGCCCGGCTGGAAATACACCTTCAGAATGCCAATGCCTGGGATCGACTGTGATTCGATGCGGGAGATGCCGTTGACAGTGGTGGAATAGGCGCGCTCGCTGATGAAGACGACGCGGCGCTCCATGTCCTCAGTGGTCAGGCCCGGGTAGTTCCACACCACCATCACGACCGGGATGTCGATGACGGGGAAGATGTCAACGATCATCCGCGTGACCGACAACGCACCGAGCAGGACGACGAGCATCGCGGCAATCGCGGACGTGT
Source organism: Acetobacteraceae bacterium (assembly GCA_035486355.1). Taxonomy (GTDB): domain Bacteria; phylum Pseudomonadota; class Alphaproteobacteria; order Acetobacterales; family Acetobacteraceae; genus Palsa-883. Next base: position 17,459 of record DATHNE010000240.1, on the reverse strand, counting down.
AAGGCCGGCGCAAGGCGAGGCGCACCAGACCGATCATGAAAGTCTCCCCTCGGACGACCGAGCCGGCGTCCCCCAACTCACAGTATTGCCGTTAACAATTCGGCTGCCAAGCGGCGGCACCATAATGCGGCACCAAAACCGACGCCGGCATTGCCCTGACCGACGGAGTCCAGAACGATATAGCAATGAGCTCGATTCACGGTTCGGCCGACGGCGAGGATGTGCAGGACGTATCGGCTGCACCAGCGCCTCGGACCACGATCGGCCTTCTGGTGCTGTTCGGCGTTATCTTCCTGACCCAGGTGGTCGCGGCGCGCTGGCCTGACGCCGGAGTTCCGTGCCAAGGGGCTGATCCGGCCGGAGACAAAAACGGTTTGCCCGCGGCCGTGACCTGACGCCGCGGGAGTCAGAAGATGCCATGCAGGAACCAGTCGAGGGCGCCGGTCTTTGGATCCACGCCGTTGCCGCGGCGGAACAGCCAGAAGCGTCGCCCGTCCTCGTCCTCGACCCGGAAATAGTCGCGCACCGCGTACAGCTCGGCATCGCGCCGCCACCATTCGCCGTGGACACGCTCCGGCCCATCGGCGCGGCGTACGCGGAAGCGCTGGCGGCGCCAGGTGAAGGCGACGGGCGGATCATCCGGCAAGGGCGCCAGCGCCCGCACCGGCTGCGGCGGCGAGAACAGCCGCACGGGGCGCGGCAGCTCCGTCGGCCAGGCGCGGTGTGATGGCGGGGCAAGCGGTGGGATGCGCTGGACCGTGCGTTCGGGGACGTCGGACTCCACTGGTGCCACACGATACACGCGCGACGCGCCCAGCCGATTGGTCAGCCGATCCACCAACGCCGACAGATCGACAGCGTCCGAATCCTCCCGCAGCATCGTCGCCTGATCGGCGGTCAACGCCTCGGTCAGCGGCACGTTCAACCGCATGGCATCGACGCCCAGGCCAGGATCGACGGTCTCCAACCGTTCATCCAACAGTTTGGCAAGATGCGCCGGATCACGCACCGGCCGCGCGGTGCCGACACGAAGTGCCTGGATGCTGCCGTCGACCCGTTCGAACAATAGATCAAGCCGCCGGGCGCCCAGCCCGCCCTGGTCCAACCGCCGGCAGACCGCGCGCGCCAGTTTCCCGATGACGGCGGTGAACGCCTCGACGGTGGACAGCGGTTCGACGAATGTCAGACGGCGGCTGATCAGTTCCGGCGGTGGAATAGGCACGATCGGCTCGAACACATGTCCCAGCGTCTGATCCAGCCGGCGCAGCAAGGTGGCGCCGAAACGACGGGTCAGCGGCGCGCGCGGTGCGGCGGCGAGCTGGTGGATGCGGGTCAGGCCGAGACGGTTCAGCGCGTCCACGGTTTCCTCGGGCAGGCGCAGCGCGCGAATGGGCAACGGCGCCAGCGCCGCCGCATGACTGCCGGCAGGCACGATCGTGGTTTCGCTCTGGCCGAACCGCGCCATTGCGCTTGCCGCCCCTGGCGTGTCCGCGATCGCCGCACGGGCGGCGAACCCGGCCTCACGCAGCCGGTCCACCAGATCGGCCAGCAGCCCCGCTTCGCCACCGGCCAGATGGGTTGCACCGGTAGCATCGATCCATACGCCGTCCGGCGGATCGGGCGCGGTCAGCGGTGCGTAGCGCAGACACCAGCCGGCCAACCGGGCCAGCGCCGTGGCATCCGCCGCCGGATCCGCCTCGGCCACCGCCAAGCCAGGCAGCCGCGCCTGGGCCTGGGCCAGTGGCAAGCTCGGCCGCAACCCCAATTCCCGCGCCGCCGCATCCGCCGCGGCGATGACACGGCGATGCCCGTCATGCGCCGAGGTGACGAACGGCGTGTCAGGCGACGGCGCGCCAGCGGGGTGATCGGACTGGCAACGGCGCAACCGATCGGTCGGGAAGTTCGGCAGCCAGAGCGAGATGACCCGTCGCATCACATGCCTTCACAGTCCAGGTTGCGGGTTCGCCGCCGCGGCAGCGCAGCAGCGTCAGGCGCCAGTGGGCCCGGCCCACGCCGTGCACATCCGGCGCGTGCGGCAGCGGCGGAGGCGAGGGCAGCGCCGCGATCCGCCAGCGGGTGACCGCCGCGTTCGGCGCGACCAGGGCGGGATCGTCGGGACGGCGCGCACGGCGCAGCACGAAGGCGGTGACGCTGGAGGTCTCGGCCGCCAGTTGCAGCCGGCGGGAGGCGGTCAGGCCCAGCCTGCCCTCCAGCTCGCCGACCACACCGGCCAGGCCGCGATGACGCAAGCCTTCCTCCATCACCGCCAGCACCTGCCGGCCCGCCTCGACCAGGATCAGCCGGTCCGGGTGCAGCCCCACGCGGGCCAGCGCCGGGGCGAACAGGTCGTCGTGGGGCAGCGCCCACAGCACGGGGCCGCGCTGCCGGGCGAGCACCCCGGCAGCGAACAGCGCCGCCGCCGCGGCATGCTCGGTCTCCGGGCCGGTGCCGGCGATCTCATGCAGCGCGCCGGAGGGCAGGCCGCCTTCGGGAAGATGGGCGTCGAGCGCGGGCAGGGCAAAACGCAAGACGGGCGGCCGGCAGCTGCCCGGGGGACGCGACAGGCGCGCGATCCGGGTGTGAAGGTCGTGCAGGACGAGGGCATCTGAGGCAAGCATGGGGCCAATTTCTGGAACCTATAGCGAACAAAATAGCAATTAAAGAGGAATCAGCTCCTAGCGCGTCCCGCCTCCCGAGACTCTCTGTGACTCCAAACGCTTAAAATGACTCACTCACCCACGATGACAGCCCGCAACCCTCCCGACTGAAATCCTTGGCCGCGATGGCCGGTGCTCCCCAGCGGGCGCCATCAGACAGATGCATCGACATAGACAGCCAGCCACACCGTTGGCGTCACGGGATCGGTCCATTCGACCCGATGCCGGCAGTGGGCTGGCATATGCACGTAGCTGCCCGGCCCCAGCTCTCGCGCCGCCGCCTCACCCTCGATCAGCAACCCGGCCCGCCCGGCCACCACCAGCACGAATTCCGCCTGGTCCTGATCGTACCAGAACCCCGGTGGGCTGGCCTGGCCGGTGGAGACGATCCGCGCGATCCGCAGCCCCGGCGTGGCCAGCAGCACGCGCAGTTCTTCCTCGGCCAGCGCGGTCGGCACGTCAGCCAGCAGATTTCCGGCGATCGTCACGCCTCGCGCTCCACCAGCCCCAGCAGGTGATAGACCCCGATCGCGAGAAAGGTTGCGGTCGCAATGCCACCGAACGACAGCCCACCCAGCGTGATGGTCAGGTTCGCCGATCCAGCGACCAACGCCGATCCCACGGTGATCAGGTTGCGCGAGCGGGTGAAGCTCACGCCATTCTGCACCCAGATGCCGGCGCCGACCGCGGTGATGATGCCGAAGATGACGAATGACAGCCCACCCAATACCGGCAGTGGAATGGTGTGGATCAGCGCGCCGAGCTTGGGCGACAGGCCGAACAGAATGGCGAAGCCGGCAGCGGCGGCGAAGGTGCGTGAGGCGAAATTGCCGGTCACGCGCATGACGCCCATGTTTTCGGCATAGGTCGTCACGCCGGTGCCGCCACAGGCGGCCGAGACCATGGTGGCGACCCCGTCCGCCAGGAAGGCGCGGCCGATCAGTCCGTTGAACACGCCGTCGCGTTGCAGCATGCCGCCGATCGCCTTGATGTGACCGAGATTTTCCGCCACCAAAACGATGGCGATCGGCGCGATCAGCGTGACCGAAGTGGTGCTGAAGCTGGGCGTGGTGAAGCGCGGCAGACCGAACCACGCGGCGTCGCGCACGGCATCGAACGAGATCCGCGCACCGGGCATCAACCCGATCGCGTGCGCCAGACCCAGATTCGCCAGCAGATAATACACAACATAGGCAATCACGATGCCGATCAGGATCGACATCCGCCGGCGCACACTGCCGGGCGGAAAATAGACCGCCAGCACCGCAATGAGCAGCAACGTCAGCAGCCCGATGAGTTGGTCGAACGGTGTCTTGCCAATATCGCCGACCGACACCGGCGCCAGGTTCAGCCCGATGATCGCGACGATCGTGCCGGTCAGCACCGGCGGCAGCAGGCGCTCGATCCAGGCAGTGCCCGTTGCCATGACCAGCAGACCGATCGCGGCGTAGAGCGCGCCAGCGGCGATGATGCCGGACAGCGCCGCATCGATGTGTGGGTTCAGGCCCGTGCTCTGCGGCGTCCAGCCGGTCACCGCGATTACCGCACCGATGAAGGAGAAGCTTGAACCGAGATAGCTGGGGATCCGTCCTTGCAGCAGCCCATAGAAAATCAGCGTAGCGATGCCGGAGAACAGCAGCGCGACATTGGTATCGAAGCCCATCAGCAGCGGGCCGAGCACGGTGCCGCCGAACATCGCAATGACATGCTGGAAGCCGGCCGCAAGCGTCTGCGACCAGGGCAGCCGGTCCTCCGGATAGACGATACCTGACGCAGCTGGGTCCAGCGCGGGTCCGGTCCTGTTCATGAAGCCCCCTTCGTGGCCCAGCGTTTCATCTCGGCGGCGCGACGTCCAGCGCGATCCGGGCGGGCGCGATCCGGGGGGCGCGATCCGGGCGGGCAGTTAACCTCCGCGCAGGTCTGTGCCAGACTGCGTCACGAGGGCGGGCAGAAGCGCCGCCAACACGGGGACCGAGGTTGCATCGGACGCCCCAGGGAGGAGGGAACGGGATGACGACACGCAACGTCCTGATCATGGGCGCGTCCTACGGCTCGCTGCTTGCCAGCAAGCTGCTGTTCGGCGGCCACAAGATCACGCTGGTCTGCCTACCGGCCGAGGTCGAGGCGATCAACAGTGAAGGCATCCGTGTCCGCATGCCGATCCGTGGCCGCAAGGACCAGATCGAGCTGGATTCACGCAAGCTGCCTGGCCATCTGTTGGCGGCGGGACCCGGCACGGTCAATCCCAAGGACTACGATCTGATCGCGCTGGCCATGCAGGAGCCGCAGTATCGTTCGCCGGGCGCGCGCGAGCTGCTGGATGCGGTGGCGCTGTCGCGCGTGCCGTGCATGTCGATCATGAACATGCCGCCGCTGCCCTATCTGAAGCGCATCCCGGGGCTGAACACCGAGGCACTGACCGGCTGCTACACCGATGCGACGGTATGGCGGAACTTCGATCCCGGCTGTCTGACGCTGTGCAGCCCGGACCCGCAGGCGATCCGCCCGCCGGAGGAGAAGATCAACGTCCTGCAAGTCACGCTGCCGACCAACTTCAAGGCAGCGCGCTTCGCCTCCGATGCGCACACCGCCATCCTGCGCCAGTTCGAGCAGGAGATTGATGCCATCCGCTACGATCCGGGCGATGGCGCGATTGATCTGCCGGTGAAGCTGAAGGTGCACGACTCGATCTTCGTTCCGCTGGCCAAGTGGGCGATGCTGATGACCGGCAACTACCGCTGCGTCACGCCCGACGCGGCGATCAACATCAAGGATGCGGTGCACAACGATCTGGCTGCCTCGGCGCAGATCTACAACTGGGTGCGCGACCTGTGCGTGAAGCTTGGTGCGGCGCCGGATGATCTCGTGCCGTTCGAGAAATACGCGGCGGCGGCCAACGAGTTGACCCGCCCCTCGTCGGCGGCGCGTGCGTTGTTCAATGGTGCGCCAAACATCGAGCGGGCGGACCGGTTGGTGCAGCAGATCGCCGCACAACTCGGCCTGCGGAATGAGACGTTGGACAAGACCGTTGCGCTGGTCGACGCACGGTTGGAACTGAACCGGAAGAAGGCGGCGTAAGCCGCATACCCCCTCTCCAATCGTCATCACCGGGCTTGTCCCGGTGATCTGTTAGGGCACCCTGCGGCGATAGATGGCCGGGACAAGCCGGGCCATGACGGATGGGTATGCGTTGGATCGTCACCCTTGACGCTGTTTGCTCCGAGGCGTCCGATCCCCACGGGAACGACCAAGGGGAGCAGGCGATGCACGACACCGTCATCCGCGGCGGCACCATTCTCGACGGCACCGGCAAGGCCGGCTTTACCGGCGACATCGCCATCAAGGACGGCCGCATCGCCGAAGTCGGCGGCAAGGCCGGGCCGGGCAAGTGCGAGATCAACGCCGATGGCAGGCTGGTGACCCCCGGCTGGGTCGACGTGCACACACATTACGACGGCCAGGCCACCTGGGATTCGCTGCTGGCGCCGTCGTCGTGGCACGGTGTGTCCACCATCCTGTTCGGCAATTGCGGCGTCGGTTTCGCGCCGGTGCGCAAGGAGCACCACGAATCGCTGATCGGCCTGATGGAGGCAGTTGAGGAAATCCCCGGCACCGCGCTGGCGGAAGGATTGAAGTGGGACTGGGAGAGTTTCCCCGAATACCTCGACGCCCTGGAGCGTATCCCGCACGCGATCGATATTGGCGCGCAGATCCCGCACCATCCGTTGCGCGTCTATGTGATGGGCGAGCGCGCCATTAATCTGGAACCGGCGACCGGCGGCGACATCGCCGAGATGCAACGGCTGACCCGCCAAGCGATGGAGGCGGGGGCCTTCGGCTTCACCACCTCGCGCACCAACTCGCACAAGACACTGACCGGCGAGATGGTGCCCAGCCGTTATTCCGAGGTCGACGAGCTGATGGGCATCGGCCGGGCGCTGAAGGGCCTCGGCTATGGCGCTTTCGGTATGAATAGCGATTTCGATGACGAGACGAAAGAGCTGGAATGGATGACGCGGCTAGCGCACGAGACGGGCCGGCCGGTGTGGTTCCTGTTGACTGACCGGATGTCCGACCCGCAGCGCTGGCGCCGGCTGATGAAGGGCGTGCACGCCGCGCGTGCGGAGGGCGCGATGATCACCGCGCAGGTGGCAGGTCGCCCGGTCGGTGTGATGATGGGCGTGGACACCGCGCTCAATCCGTTCTCAATCCGACCGAGCTACCAGGACCTGTTGAAACTGCCGGCAGCCGATCGGCTGAAGCGGCTGCAGGATCCGGCGATGCGCGCGCAGATTCTCGGCGAGGCGCCGTCAGCGGAGCTGGTGCGGGTGCTGTCGCAGTTCCGCCAACAGATCACCACGCGGTGGGACCGCATGTTCGTGATGGGCGATCCGCCGGATTACGAGCCGGCGGAAAGCAGCAGCGTCGCCGCCATCGCCAAGCGCGGCAATCACTCGCCGGATGAGGTGGCGTACGATTATCTCGCCACCGCGGCCAATCGGTTCCTGTTCTTCCCGATCGTCGGCTACACCGAAGACAATCTCGACATCATCCGCACCATGCTGACCGACTCCGCCACGGTGCTCGGATTGAGCGACGGCGGGGCGCATTGTTCGTCGGTGGTGGATGCTGGCGTGCCGAGCTGGATGCTGATCCATTGGGGTCGTGACCGGACGCGCGGACCGGGCCTGCCGCTGGAGCTGCTGGTGAAGCGGCAGACCAGCGAGACGGCGGATTTCTTCGGGCTGGCGGATCGTGGGCGATTGGCGCCGGGGCTGCGCGCCGATGTCAACGTCATCGATTTTGAGGCGATGCGGTTGCATATCCCAGAGGTGTATCATGACCTGCCGGCCGGTGGCCGTCGGCTGATGCAGCGTGTGGATGGATATGTGGCGACCTTTGTTGCCGGTACGGCGGTGTTTGAGCAGGGCGTGTATACGGGCGCCACACCGGGCAAGCTGGTGCGCGCTGGATAGCAACACCTACCGGCAGAGCGCGGCGTCACGCCATGCGTGCCCGATCGTGCGATGAGGATTCTGCTGCTCGGGAAACGCCGCGGCGTTACGCGGCTGGTGGAGGAGACGGCTGAGGACCTGCGTCTGGCGGGTCACGCAGTCTCGGTGATCCCATACCGGAATATCCGGATCAAGCAGTCGGTCGAGCGATTCCTCATGTCGCCGTCGGTTGGGGCGCCGCTTGCCGCGTGGATCGCGCAACGCATGCGCTGGTTTGCGCCGGATCTGGTGGTGGCATTCGGGCCGTTGCGGTGGCTGCCGGTGCCGCTGTTTCGCTGCCTGTCACAAGTGTCCGGCCGACCGCCGATGGTCGCCTGGATCGGCGACGTGTTCACCGAACACGATGCGACGGCTGCCAATCTGTTCGATTTGGTGGCCTATACCGACACCGGCCTGATGGATCTGCACGCGCGGTTCGGGTTCCGCACCCCGCCCGCATTTGTTCCGCTAGCGGCGTCACGACGCGTGTTGGGATTGAGTGCACCCACGGCAGAGCGAATCCCCCGCCTGGCATTTGTTGCGACACCGACGCCGGATCGACTGGCGTTCTTAGCACAGCTCCGCGAACCGATCGCCCTGTTCGGCCGTGGCTGGCACGACGCCCCCGACCTTGCGCATCACCACAGCGACGCGCGCCGCATTCGCGCGCCGGAACTGGCGGACATCTACCGAACCCATATCGGGGTGCTGAACATCCGCCACGAGGTCAACGTCCTGCATGGCCTGAATCAGCGGCACTTCGCGCCATACATTTATGGCGCGCCGGTGGTGACCGACGCACAACCGGATGTCGCGCGCTGTTTCGAACCCGGCCACGAGATGCTGGTGTATCACGATACCGCTGAGCTGGATGCGCTCTGCGCGGCGCTGCGTCATGATCCCACGCGCGCACAGGCGATCGGATTGGCCGGACAACAGCGCGTCCTGGCAGAACACACTTACGCGCATCGCATGGCATCGATTGCGGCGCTGGTCGGGGTTACGCCGTCACGGCAGCGCGGCTGAATGCTTCGTCCTCGATTTCTTCGGGAATCATTGCGATGCCGCGGCGTTGCAGCCAGCGTCCGAAGCGCCGATCCGCGGTGATCATTGCGAACGGTATCGAAACCAGCAATCCACCGACAAGGGGCGCCGCCCAGAGCGCGGCATGCCAGCCAGCGCATGCGAACGCGGCGAACACCACCAACCCCAGCGCGGTGTGCGCGCCGCACAATCGCGTCGCCTCCCGCCAGCCGACACCACGGTCGGTGCGGTTCTGTGGCGCCCAGCCGGCGTGCGCACCGCATGCCAGCCGCACTATCGCGATCGTCTTGCTGACCTGACCGATCGCGTCGTAGAGCAACGTGAAGACCGTTTCGGCCAGCATGCCGCGCATGAACCGCGCGCCACCGCCATAACGCGCGCGGTGTTCGTGCAGAAGCAGCACTTCGAGATAGCCAAGCAGCTTCGGCGCGTAGAGTGCCCCGGCCCACGCCAGCGTCAGGACCAGTGCCGGCGTCATCGGGAACGTGGATACGTGGTCGGTCGCCGCAGCACCGGCGGCCCCCAGCAGGAACAGCATCCAGAATGGCGCGCCAGCAAATAACAGAATCGCCTGCAGCAACTGCCAACGGCCCATTGCATGCATTCCCGGCAGTCGGAACAGGTGCCGGTATTGCAGGTTGCCAGCCAGCCAACGCAGCTCGCGTCCCAGATGCTCAGGGAGCGCCGGGGGAAACGCCTCCCAGGACCCATCCTCGTCGGCCACCACGCGCACGCCCCAGCCGGCACCGCACAGCAGTGCTGCCTCCACCTGATCGTGCGACAGGATGGACCTTCCATCCGGCAGCAGTGGCAGACGCGCGTGGGCACGAAATGGCGCGATCCGCAGCATCGCGTTGTGGCCCCAGTAGGGTCCGGCATCACCCTGCCACCAGTCCTGGCCCGCCGCCCAGATGCGCATGCCGGCGCGCATGCCGAACTGGAACAAGCGCGGAAGGGGTGACGCCGCGGGAACGCCCACAGTGAGATGCTGAACAATCCCCAGGTGCGGATCGGCCTGAAGCCGAGATGCCAGCCGCAACACGGCGTCGGGCGACATCACAGAGTCCGCGTCGAGCATCAGCATGAATTCGAAGCCCTCGGCGTGATGATCGAGGAACTCCATGATATTGCCGGCCTTGAAACCAAAATTGTCGCTGCGCCGACGATAACGGATGCGCCGACGATCGGTTTGGTTGAGGCTGGCCATGCAGGCTTCTTCGTCGGCAATGGCACCTGGGGCCGCTGTGTCCGACAGGATGAATCCAGTCACAGTCCAGTACGGGCAGATCGTCGCCAGCGCATCGTGCAGCCGGCGCAGCGCGACCAGCACGGGCGCAAGCGCCTCATCGCGGAGCGTCACCGCGATCACCAAGGGTGGCAGATCAGTGGGCGGCGGCGCGTCCGCCGTGGCACCCCGCAACATCCGTGCCGCGAAGCCGCTCAACCCATTGGCAAGGCATAGACCTGTCCAAGGCGCTGTGCCTGTCAGTCCGACAAGCATGACGAGCTTAGCCAGGGTCCAGCCACCCGGCGCCAGCACGAGGCACAGCAACCAGATCAATCCACTCGCGACACAGATTACGGTGCCCGCAATGACGACCCGGCGCGCGATCATCGGTGGGCCAGATCAACCGGCTGGCGCAGCCGCGCAGAGCGGCGCCTGCGCCAGCAGAGCGGTGAAACGTTGATGTCGTAACGACGCAGGGTACGGCCAGGTTGCCACGGCGCGCCATCCATCCGCGCCGTACTGCAACAATGCGGCGACATGCGTGGGTACATCCTGCAGCCCAGCCGGTGTGCAACTCACCAACGCCAAGCCATAGCCCGACGCAGCCAAGGCGGCGAGTGTTGCCGGGTCGGCCGTTGTTTCCGTCTTCAGATCCAGAAATGGTCGCGCCGGTGGTGTGAACAGCAACACGCCGCGCAGCATGCTGCCGACCGCATCATCGGTATCGGCCGGCACGACAATCGCCAAACGGGCATTCGGAGCAATTTGCTTCGCCACTTGATGCCCGAGCTGCCACACCACCGGCTGCGGCGGCTCAAGGTCGAACCGCAATGCCGGCACCAATACCAGCGGCAGCACCAGGATCAGCCCGACCGCAGCACACCGCGCATGGCGTATGCGATCGCCCAACCGGCTCACCCACTGCGCCACCATCGGCCGCAACATCACCACAAGTCCCAACATGACCAGCAGCGATAGTTGCGTGGCATAGCGGAAATAGGAATGCGCCTGCACCGCCATCGGTGGCGGGAAGTGCGCAACATAGGTGAACACCAGGAACGCGTTGAACAGCACCGTGACCCCGGCGGCCATCATCAACAGCACACCGTCGCGATGCCATCGCGCGCGGCAGAACGCCCATATGCCGCCGGCCACCACCACACCGAGGCAGAGAAACAGCGTCGCCTTCTGCATAATGGCTTGCAGCATCGCGTGCAGGATCTGCGGCAGCAGCAGAAAATTCCAATCCTGGAATGGCAGCGGCTCCAGCTCCCCGGCGACGAAGCTGCGCGCCGCAAACACCTGCCAGATCAGATACAGCGCGAGGCCGGGGACCAACGCCGCCAGAACCACGCCAACCCCGCGCCGGCGCGGCACGCGCGGATGCACCAGCACCACGGCCAGCAGTGTCGCGCCGATTGGCAGCAGCAACCCGACGCCCGACTGTTTGATGTTGATCAACGCCGCCAGGACCCATGCCAACGCCATCGCACTGCGGGGCCATCGTGCGCCGGCCACCAGCTCCTCGATCAGGGCCGCCGACAGCCACACCGCGAACAGCGTGGTCACCGCCAGCGGTGCTTCGCCGTAGGAGGCGAAGAAGACGCGGGGCACGAAGCCCGGATTCAACGGCACCGCCAACAGCAGCCCGCACGCGCAGGCCCACCACGGCAAAGGTTCGCCGCGTCCGGCCAGCACACGGGCCAACAGCAGCGCCGCGGCGCACTGCAGCGCAATGCTGAACAGCGCCATCGTGCTGTCGGCGAAGCCGCCGGACGCAACGGAGGCGATGAAGGTGGCGAACTGCGTGTTGTACGGCGCCACCGGCAGGAACGAGTAGCTGGGCGGCCCGGCGGCAGTCGGCAGCATATTGTAGGTGAACAGGTAGCCCGCGTTCGGCAGCAGGTTCAGCCAGGTATCCACCTGCGACGGCCGCACCGGCAGCATCACCAGCCACAATGGCACTGTGAGCAGCAGCAGGCGTCCCATGCCGCCCAGGGTGCCGATGCGGTGTCGCCATTTCGGCACCACAAGAGCGGCCACGGCGATCACCGCCAGCCCACCCACCGGAAGCCGCAGCGATGCGGGGGTCACCACGCCCCAGACGGTCAGGACCACGCAGACCAGACCCCAGCCGGCGATCAGTGCGACCTCGGGCAGCCCACGGCGCGCAGTGATCAGCGCGCCCAGTGCCAGGAACAGCAGCAGCGTCGCCACCAGGCCCACGGCACCCACCAGATCATGCGGGGTCGGCAGATAGGGGGTCACACAGCCCCTCCGTCCGGAGGCCGGCTGGCGACATGGCGTCCGAGCAGGACGAACAGCGCGGCGCTTGCCCCCAGCGCGGCCCACCAGGAATCGGTGGTGATCTCGTAGTTGACGCAGGCCACGGCCATAGCGGAGGCGAATGTGGCGTAGGCGAATGGCCGGACCGACACCGGCAGCCGCCGGATCCGCCACAACACCAAGCCGGCGAAGACCAGGCCGAAGGCCGCGCCGACCACCCCCAGCTCCACCCACAGCTCCAGCCACTGGTTGTGCGGGTAGACCCCCTTGGGATCCACAAATGTATACCGCGCCAGCTCGGTGGGATGGATCGGCACCGACTTGGCACTCAACAGCCCCCATCCAAGCAGGGGCCGTTCGAACACCCGCGCCGTCATGTAGTCCGCGATCTCCAGCCGGTGCACGCCGGACGTCTTCAGGAATGGCGCCAGCGGCGCGCGGCGTGCCGCGACGACGTGCAGCAGAAAAGGCAATCCGGCCGCGAACAGGCCGGTTCCGATTGCGAGGCACGCCGGAAGCAGCCGCGGGAAGGCCCACGCCAGCACCAGCACCCCCAGTCCCACGACCGCCGCCACCCGTCCGGCCAGGCTCAACCCGATGGCTTCCGCGGCTATCACCGCAGCAAGCAGCAAGCCGGCTTGCCACCACCACCGGCGCCACACCGCATACGCCAGCACCGGCCACACGATCAGCGCCAGATAGTCTAGACCGCGATTATATTTCGTCGCCGCGGCCAACCCCGGCTTGCCGCTGATCAATGATTCCAGGTGGAAGCCCAGGGTCATGTCGAGACCGACCAGCACCACACCGACGACGCAAGCCACCAGCATGATCGGAAACACGGTGCCCGCGAGCGTGTCGGTGTTCGGGCGCGGCGCGCAGACAACCAGCATCAGGAGAAGGATCGCGGTTTCCTGCCCGGCGCCCCGTAGGCTGTCCGCCGGCGCAGCCGACCACGCAACGCTGGCCCAGCACATCACGAGGAACCCCCCGGCAAGCGCCGCCAGGGGCCGGTCGATCGCCGGGATGCCGCGCCCGATGGCCAGATCCCCCAGCAGTTGCATCGCGGCCAGCCCGAAAACCAGCGCCGCGTAAGACGGCCCGGCGGCCAGCCCCAGCGTGGGCAGGGCCGCGAACACCACCGCCGGGACCCAGCGATCGATGAGGGGCGCGATGGCGGCGGACCGGGCGTGGGACATGGGCCGGCTTCTGGCCCGGCGCCGGGACGGTGGCAACCCGTCCGCACGGCTGCTCTCCATGCCGCCCAGTGGTTGCGTTACGCCGGGCAACCTATATTTGGGGCCACATAAGGCAGGAGACAGTGTGATGTCGGACGCTGACGCGGGCCCGTTGGTGCCGGTGACGGTGCTCACCGGTTATCTGGGGGCCGGCAAGACCACTTTGCTCAACCGCATTCTGACCGAGCAGCACGGCCGCAAATACGCGGTGGTGATCAATGAGTTCGGCGAGCTGGGCGTGGATAACGACCTTGTCGTGGACACCGACGAGGAAGTGTTCGAGATGAACAATGGCTGCGTCTGCTGCACCGTGCGCGGCGACCTGATCCGCATTGTCGGCGGGCTGATGAAGCGGCGCGATAAGTTCGACGGGATCATCATCGAGACAACCGGCCTGGCGAACCCCGCCCCGGTGGCGCAGACCTTCTTCGTCGATGAGGGCGTGAGAGCAAAGACACGGCTCGATGCGATCGTGACGGTGGTGGACGCGAAGCACCTGCCGGCGCGGCTGGAAGACAGCCACGAGGCGGCGGACCAAATCGCCTTCGCCGACGTGATCGTGCTGAACAAGACCGACCTGGTGACGCCCGAGGAACTGGCCGAGGTCGAAAACAAGATCCGCGCGATCAACAAGTTCGCCACCATCCACCGCACCCAGCGTTCCGCGGTGGCGATAGATGAGGTGCTGGGGCGCGGGGCGTTCGACCTGAAGCGGATGCTGGAGCTGCAGCCCGGCTTCCTCGAGGGCGAGGATGAGCACGAGCATGATGACGAGGTGACCTCGGTCAGCTTCGAGCTTCAGAAGCCGATCGATCCCGAGCGCTTTAATGCCTGGATCGGCCTGCTGCTGCAGGACAAGGGGCCGGATCTGCTGCGGACCAAGGGGATCCTGTCGTACGCGAACGAGGATCGCCGCTTCGCCTTCCAGGCGGTGCACATGATCGCCGATGGTGATTTCATCGGGCCCTGGAAGGACGGCGAGAAGCGGGTGAGCCGGATCGTGTTCATCGGCCGCAATCTGAACCGCCCGCAACTGCGTCGCGGGTTTGAATCGTGCCAGGTGGCGGGTTGACCGCGTGAGCGAAACCGTCACCGCCAATTTCCTGGTCGAGCAGCGTGGCACCACGCGGGATCTCGGCGCGTTCGTTGTCGCGGCGCGGTTCGATCGCGCCGGTCGGACGGCGGCGTTCGGGCTGGGTGACGGCACACTGCGCGTGATCGACCTGGCCGACCGCGGGACCTGGCGGGAGGTCACGGCGCATGACGGTGCGCTGCTGGCCCTGTCGCCTGACACCGGGCCACGTGGCTTCGTGACAGGCGGCGATGATGGAACGTTTCGCCGCATCGCTACCGATGACGCGGTGACCGAGATCGCCGGCTTCGGCATGATGAAATGGGTCGAGCAGGTGGCGAGTTACCCCGGCGAAAAGGGGCTGCTCGCCTGCGCCGTCGGCAAGCAGGCGCATGTGTTCGACGCCACCGGGACGAAACTGAAGACGCTCGACCATCCATCCACCGTCACCGGCCTGGCGTTCGATGGCAAAGGCAAGCGGATCGGTGCCTCGCACTACAACGGCGCGACGCTGTGGTTCGTCGCGGCGAAGACCGACAGCCCGCGCCGGCTGGAATGGAAGGGCAGCCATATCGGCATCGCCATTCACCCCGACGGCGAGGCGCTGGTGACGGCGATGCAGGAAAACGCCCTGCACGGCTGGCGCCTGTCGGACGGGCAGCACATGCGCATGAGCGGCTACCCCGCGAAAACGCAGGCGATGAGCTTCACACGCACCGGCAAGTGGCTGGCCAGCAGCGGGGCCGACGCGATGGTGGTCTGGCCGTTCTTCGGCGGCGGCCCGATGGGCAAGGCACCATTGGAACTCGCCGGCGGCGACAATGTAATTTGCACACAGGTCGCGAGTCACCCGCGTGATGATCTCGTTGCGGGAGGCTTCAATGATGGACTTGTGGTGGTCGCGGATATCAGCTCGTCACGTGTGCTGCCGATTGCGCCGCCGGAGCACGGACCGGTTTCGGCCCTGGGCTGGAGCCCGGATGGTGCGTTCCTGGCCTTCGGTACAGAATCCGGCTACGCGGCGATCCTGGATTTCTCCAAGCGCTAGACGGGGGCCTGGATCATGATTTCACGCACGTGCCGCGCGGTACTTGTTCTGTTGGCGCTGGCCCTTCCGGCCTGGCCGCATGCCGCAGCCGCGCAGCAGATGGAGATGATGGAGCCTAGCCAGGCGGCGCTGATCCACAGCCTGCTGCCAACCGTGGTGAACATCCATTCTGACGTAGGAATCCCGGTTCCGGCGCCGGGCTCCGATGCGCGCGTGGCGATGAGTTCGCCTGCCAAGTCGAACAGCTTGGAAGGCTCCGGCTTCATCGTCGACCCCTCGGGGATGATCGTGACCAACTACCACGTCATCGCCGGCGCCTACGCCATCACTGTCATGTTCGCTGACGGCACCCGCGTGCCCGCGACGCTGGTCGGCGCCGCGACAGGTGTGGATATCGCGGTGATCAAAGTGGACATCGGCCATCCCCTGCCAGTCACGCACTGGGGCAACAGCGAAAAGGTTGAAATCGGCGACACGGTCTTTGCGATCGGTAACCCGCTTGGCATCGGCCTATCGGTCAGCTCCGGCATCATCAGCGCCCTGAACCGCAACATCATGGATTCACCCTACGACAACTACATTCAGACCGACGCGGCGATCAATCACGGCAATTCCGGCGGTCCGCTGTTCAATCGCGAGGGCCAGGTGATCGGCATGGACACCGCGATCGTCTCACCCACCACCGGATCGGTCGGCCTCGGCTTCGCCATTCCGTCGAACGAGACACGCTTCTGCGCCGATCAGCTCATCCGATTCGGCCATGTGCAGCCAGGCTTTCTAGGGATCAAGGTCGAGCAGGTGACGTCGGACATGGCCGAGGCATTGGGCATGGCGGAACCTGAGGGTTCCATCGTCGCCTTAATTCATCCCGGCAGTCCGGCCGAGGTCGCCGGCGTGCGCGTGGGCGACATCGTCCTGAGCTATGATGGCAAGACCCCGTCCGACGAGCGCGCGCTGCTGCGCGAGATCGCGATGACCCCGATCGGCAAGGTCGTTCCGTTGGTGATACGGCGCGGCGCGACCACGCAGACACTTCAGGTAACCATCACGAAATGGCCGCCGCAACTTTGGGCCATGCTGAATCCGGTTGAGACGACAGTTGCGCCCAAACTGGACATCCCACGCAATCTGGGTCTCAGCCTTCAGCCGATGACGGATGACCTGCGGGCCCGCTACAGTCTGACCATGCATCAACCGGGCGTGCTGGTTGCCGGCGTGGCCGCCGGAACCGATGCGGCGCGCCGTGGCCTTGTGGCCGGTGACGTGCTGCTGCGCGTCCAGGACGCCGCCGTGCGCACACCGGAAGAGGTGCAAGCGGCGATCGACGCCGCGCGGGCCGATAAGCGATCATTCGTTATCGCATTGATCTTGCCCAAGAAACAGGACATGCCGGGCCCTAGATGGATGGCGCTGCAGGTCGCCGCGCCCTGAGGCCGGGCAGCCGTGTCGCACACGCTATTGTTCTTGCTGTAACGGATCGCCACATGCAGTGTCTGCTAATCAGAGCGACGTCAGTTCGCGACCAGAGAAGGGGATCAACAATATGAGACTTGCCATCATCGCCGTTGGCTTGGGGCTGGCGCTTGGCTCCACCGCGGCATTCGCGCAGGGCACCGGTTGCACAACCCAGCAGGCATCGGAGGGCAGCGCCCTGACGGCCGGCCAGAAAGCCTCCGAGGGCAGCGCCCTGACGGCCGGCCAGAAAGCCTCCGAGGGCAGTGCCCTGACGGCGGGGCAGAAAGCCTCCGAGGGCAGTGCCCTGACGGCGGGCCAGAAGGCCTCCGAGGGCAGCGCCCTGACGGCGGGTCAGAAGGCCTCCGAGGGCAGCGCCCTGACGGCGGGCCAGAAGGCCTCCGAGGGCAGTGCCCTGACGGCGGGCCAGAAGGCCTCCG
>DATHNE010000239.1:0-13739 GCA_035486355.1 Acetobacteraceae bacterium | reverse complement strand
TATACATGGCGAAGCTTACGCACATCCAGTGGAAACGTACAAGTCCCAAATATGATATTACATGGCTACGATTTGGACGAAATTAGCCGGCATCGCGAGTCCTTTCAACAACTTCACCGCAAAAGCGACGGGAAGCTCGGTTTAGATCCTCCGCGTTCATCCCGCCTAGGATCTCGCCATCGATGTCATTGTCGCGAAAAAGTGGAGCGTATTGTTCGAGTCCCAGCCCGCGCAGCCAATCGGCGATATCGATCGACATTGCCGGGGCATCCATTATCAGTTGGGGCGTCGCCGCCAAGCACGGTCTTGTCCTGCGGGGTTGAGTGCTGAAATCCAATGTATTGCACCGAGATTGATGGCGGCCATCACCCCCTTATCCCCATTAATCGGTTCAAGCATGCTATCGCGCGATACCGGCGCGACCGACATCGCGATTAACGGTCGAGCGCCCCAAGCCGAGCTGCCTAGCGGCCACGGTTGGCGATAGGCCTGCTTTCACCAACTCCAGCGCGCAGAAGATTGATCCAGCCGTACAGCAGCGCCACCAGAATCGTGGCGACACCACGCCAGACGAGCCTTTTCATCCGCGCGCGCACCCATTGGCCCAGGGCTTATCGAGCGATATGCGCCACCCATTAGACGAGCATATCAATGCGGTTCTTTAATGGAAATCCGCAGCCGTGCTGTCACACATCCAGCTCCACCACACTCCCCGCATGCTCCTGGATGAAGGCGAACCGCAGCTCCGGCCGCCGTCCCATCAGGCTTTCCACGAGGTCGTTCGTCTTCGCCCGGTCCTCGGTCGGCGTCACCACTTTCAGTAGGGTGCGCTTCGCCGGGTCCATCGTGGTTTCTTTGAGCTGAGACGGGGGCATCTCGCCCAGTCCCTTGAACCGGCTCACCTCCACCTTCGCACCGACCTTGAACACCTGCTTGATCTTCCGTTCACGATCCGCATCATCCATCGCGTAGACCGAGGTGGCCCCGTGTGTCAGCCGGTACAGCGGTGGCTGCGCCAGGTACACATGCCCGTGCCGCACCAGTTCCGGCAGCTCGCGATAGAAAAACGTCATCAGCAATGACGCGATATGCGCACCGTCGACGTCGGCGTCCGTCATGATGATCACGCGGCCGTAGCGCAGTTTGTCGCGATTGAACCGTTCGCCCACGCCGCAGCCCAAGGCCTCGATCAGATCCTTCAGCTCCTGGTTCTGCCGCAGCTTGTCGGCTGACGCGCTGGCGACGTTGAGGATCTTGCCGCGCAGTGGCAGCACCGCTTGGGTCTCGCGGTTGCGCGCCTGCTTGGCGGATCCGCCGGCGCTGTCGCCTTCCACCAGGAAGATTTCGGTCTCGGCGGCGTTCTCGCGCGTGCAATCGGTCAGCTTGCCGGGAAGGCGCAGCTTGCGCGTCGGCGACTTGCGGGCAGTGTCCTTGCTTTCCTTCCGCCGCTGCCGTTCCTCGGCGCGCTCGATGACGAAGGCCAACAGATTGTCGGCCTGGGTCGGATCACCGGCGAGGAAATGGTCGAACCTGTCGCGTAGAGCGTTCTCAGTCAGCCGTGTCGCGTCCGGGCTGGTCAGCTTTTCCTTGGTCTGCCCCTGGAACTGCGGCTCGCGAATGAAGACCGACAACTTAGCGGCCATCGGGGTCAACAGATCCTCGGCAGTTACCTGCGCCGCCTTGCGGTTGCCGCGGTGCTCGCCCCAGGCGCGCAGCCCCTTCAGCAGTGCAGCACGGAAGCCTGCCTCGTGCGTGCCACCCAACGGCGTCGGCACCGTGTTGCAGTAGGAGTGCAGGAACCCCTCCCCGTCCTCCAGCCACGACACGGCCCATTCCAACTTGCCGGTCGCCTCGCCCGGCAGCGCCGCCTCGCCAGCCCAGACTTGGCCCAGCACCTGGCCGCCGCCACCCATATCGTCCAACAGACTGTCGCGCAGGCCACCAGGAAAATGCAGCACCGCCTCGACAGGGATGTCCGAACCCTTCAGCAGCGCCGGATCGCACAGCCAGCGGATCTCCACGCCACGGAACAGGTAAGCCTTGGAGCGGCACAGGCGGTACAGCCGCGCCGGGCTGAAGGCCAGCGAGCCGAAGATCGTTGTGTCGGGCTTGAAGCGGATCGACGTACCGCGCCGGTTATGCACCGCCCCGCCATTGATCAGCTTCGAGGTCGGCTTGCCCTTCGCGTAGCTCTGCTTCCACAACACGCGA
This sequence comes from Acetobacteraceae bacterium, assembly GCA_035486355.1. Lineage (GTDB taxonomy): Bacteria > Pseudomonadota > Alphaproteobacteria > Acetobacterales > Acetobacteraceae > Palsa-883. The sequence continues at coordinate 11,528 of DATHNE010000239.1, read as the reverse complement.
TCACGGGCAACCTCAACCTCCATCTTTTCAGATAAGGCGTTGACGACCGAACCTCCCACGCCGTGCAATCCGCCCGACGTCGCATAGACCTTGCCCGAGAATTTTCCACCCGAATGCAGCGTCGTAAGAATGACCTCTAATGCGCTCATATTCTTGAATTTTGGATGCGGATCAACAGGAATCCCTCGGCCATTATCCCGCACAGTCAGGTAGTTCCCGACCTCCAATGCTACATCGATAAAGCTCGCGTGCCCGGCAACCGCTTCATCCATGGCATTGTCGAGCATCTCTGACGCAAGATGATGCAACGCCGTCTCGTCCGTCCCGCCAATATACATCCCGGGCCGGCGCCGGACGGGCTCCAACCCCTCCAGCACCTCGATGTCCTTGGCGGAGTAGGCATCAGCGTCCTTGCCGGCCTTCGTGGTTCCGAACAGATCGTTCATGCTGTGTTCCTATCGCGACGGCCAGCCTAGCCAACCGGTGCCGCGCCGGGCAAGAACGCTGGTGACCGTTCCGCCCCGCTGCAAGGGGCCCTAAGATGGAGCTTGACGAAGACCTGTTCGTCTGCGGCACGCTCTGCGACCCCGCCCTGGGTGCACGAGGTTCCGGCCGCCCCTGTCCCGCCATACCGGCCCGTCTGCCGGGCTATGGACACCGGGAGGTCGGCTGGCCTTACCTGGTGTGCACCGACACATCCCAGGCTTCCTGCTGCCGGCCTCACCACCGAGGACATCGCCAAGCGCGACACCGACGAGGGCGTCGAACCGCAGTTCCAAGACGGCGCGCGCGCCGGCTCTACACCCGCGAACGCATCACAATCCTGGAACCGGATGATCGTCCGGACCCCTGCAGGATCTATCTGCCCAACCTCGCTGAGTGGAAGCCAGAGCGGCGGTAATTAACCGGCTCAGGCCGGCAGCGATGTCAGTGCGCGATCCAGTGTCTCCACCAGCCGGTCGCACTCCGCCCGGGTGATCACCAATGGCGGCGAGAACACGATGGTGTTGCTGTGCCGCCGCCCGCCACCCGAGCGGCCGACGATCACACCCTGGCTCTTGCAATAATCCACCACCGCGGCGACCGTCGCCGGATCGGCCTGCTCCTTCGTCGCACGGTCCTTCACCAGCTCGACACCGATCAGCAACCCCTTGCCGCGAACATCACCGACGACGGGATGCTTCAACAGCATGCGTAACCCGTCGATCAGGTATTTGCCCATCTCGGCAGCCCGATCAGCGAGCTTCTCCGCCTCCATGATCTCGATGTTGCGCAGCGCCACAGCGCACGACACCGGATGACCGCCATAGGTGTTCACCTGGAACACCTGTCGGTTCTCCGACGCTTCGCCATAGAAGCTGTTGAACACCTTGTTCTTCACCACCGTGGCGGCGATCGGCAGGTAGGCCGACACAATACCCTTCGCCATTGCGATGATGTCCGGCTCCACACCGTAATGCTGGTGCGCGAACATCTTGCCGGTACGGCCGAAGCCGTTGATGACCTCATCGATGTGCAGAAGGATGCCGTATTTGCGGCAGATCTTTTCGACCTCGGGCAGATATTCGTCGGGCGGCACGGCAACGCCCACGCCGCTCATAATCGGCTCGATGATGATTTCGGCAACAGTCTCCGGCCCCTCGCCGACGATCGCGGCCTCCATGTTCTTCACACAGGCCAGGTTGCAGCTCGGGTAGCTTAGGCCGAATGGGCAGCGATAGCAGGTCGGCGCAGCGACATGCAGGAAGTCGCCGGAATACGGCTCGAACTTGCCCTTGCGGTCACCCATGCCGCCGGCATCCAGCGTGGCCAGCGTGGTGCCGTGATATGAGTAGTAGCGGCTGACCGTCTTGAAACGGAATTCGCCCGGCTTCTCGTGCTTCTGGTATTGGCGCGCGATCTTGAATCCGGCCTCGTTCGCCTCGGATCCCGAGTTGACGAAGTAGACGTGGTAATCACCGCCCACCAGTGTGTTGACCTTCTCCGCCAGCGCCGCGGCGGGAATGTTCATCTGGGTGTGCGGGAAATAGGCGAGCTGCTGCATCTGGTCGGCGGCGACATCGGCGAGCTCACCGCGGCCATAGCCGATGTTCACGCACCACAGGCCGGCCATGGCGTCGAGATAGGCGGTGCCGTCCTGGTCATAGATCGTCGACCCATGCGCACTGCTGACCACGATCTGCTGCGTCTCCAGCACCTTGTGCTGCACGATCGGGTGCAAGACGTTTTTCAGGTCCTGGCGCACCACGGCGGCTCGGATCTCGGGATCGGGGGCGTTAGTGAGCGACATGGGGACCTCGTCGTGTGGTGATGAAATAACAAGCTGCGGCCAACCCTATCGCATTCCCGTCCGCGCCCCTAGGCCCTGTCGGGCCAATCCGGTCAGGCGGTCTACCCGGCGAGCTGCTGAATGGAGATGATAATGAATTCTGCCGGCCTTACCGGAGCACAGGCGATCAGAATGGTGACGACTCCCGCCGCGATATCGGCTGGCGTGATGGTGGTGGCATCGCACTGGACGAAGAATGCCTGATCCGCGCCGCTGCCGAACAACACCCCCTGCCGCCACAGGCGCGTCAGTTCCCGCGTGACCTACAGCCGCGGCGCGCTCCACAGTGCTTCATCGTTCGGCTCGAACACCGCCCATGTGGTGTTTCGCAGCACCAGGTTTCCAGGTACCGGATCAGCCGGCGGATTGGAATGTCGACATAGGCGTCAGCCGCATCGGTGCCACCGAGGGCACGCGCACCCAGGCCACGATCCCACCGATCGGAAAGTTGCGAAGGCAATTGATGCCTTGGGCGTCCAGCGCACCGTTTGTTGCGTCGTCCAGCGGGTCCGCTAGCGCGATGACGTCGTTAAGGCCCGCAGACAAGCCAGCCGATGCTTTCCACACCCCGGTACTGAGGTCGGCGCGTGCCCAAATGCCGGCCAGATAGCCACTATTGGGAAACGTACGCACCTGTCCGCTGCGCAGCGGGTCCGGCACCGGCACGCGTGGGAAATAGACCGCGGAATTTCGTGCCGCATCGAGACTGAACGCGTCCAAAGCCGCTGGCGTGATGCCGTTGATGGCCCTGCGTGCACACGCGTCCTGCCACACGTTCGGCGGATCGATGATCAGCATCGCCCTGCGCGCCATGCAGTGTGTTGCGGCTGTCTGATACACGACGGGCGGGGTGTCGCCGTCGATCAGGTCCGGAGGAATGCGCAGGATGTTGAACCCCTCTGCTTGCTCCAGGGCGTAGCGGCCCGCCCTTTTGGCCGGATCGCCAAGATACGTGGATGGCGCTACCGGCAGGGAGTCCACACCACCAGCACCCTGACCGGAGGAGCCGCGGCCGGCAGCGCAGAAACTGCTGTGCCGAGATGTAACTTAAGGACGATTGCGTGGCGAGGACAGCGCCCAAGAAAAGTGCTGGGTATCTGGGCAGGAGCATCACGCAGTCGAACCGTTCAACTGTTGATGCGCCGCTGCGATCCGTATACGTAACGGACAGATTGAACAATTCGCCAAGATCAGCGGGCGCGACGCCACGCACCTGCGCCACACCCGCGGTGGTGCCAGCCGTCGCCACGCTGACGGCCAGATGGTTGCCCCACTCACCCGGAGAACATGCAACCAAGGTGGTTCCCTCGATCGTGACATTCGCGGCTGCGTTCTCCGTCGTTGTGCCCGCTGGTGGCTCAAACAGCCGTACCATCACGGCCTGCCACCGCCATTCTCGAAGAAGGCCGCGACCTGATGGGACCGAGCTCTCCTCCGACAGCCCGCCAAATCAGCGCTGAGAATCGGTCCAACCATTCAACGGTATCGGTGTACTTAGTGGCCCCCTTCTGGCCCGACCGATGAACGCGGTCACCGAGGTTGGTCCGTCAACCAGCGGCGGACCGGCCCGCACAACGGATTGGACATGGACCCTGGGGTATGAGGGCGTGATGGGCATGACGACGATGGTAAGCTGCAACGCTCAGCGGGCCACTCCCGCGAGAGACGGCTTACACCGACACCAGTACGCGTCCCACGTCGCCCTGCGCCAGCGTCGGTGCCGTTTCGTACAAGAAACAGGCAACCGCACGGTTCGGCGCGGTTTGATACAGCGGCGGGGTAGCAGTCAGGCACCGCGCCATCGCGGACGGGCAGCGGTCGGCGAACGTGCAGCCGGCGGCCGTCACCGTCCGGTCCGCCTGTTTCTGCTCCACCGCCCAATCCCGCACCGTGCTGACCTTGGGGATCGAACCAATTAGCAACTGCGTATACGGATGTTGTGGCGTTTTCACCACGGGCTCCACGTCGCCAGCCTCCGCCACCGCGGCGCGATACAGCACCAGGATGCGGTCCGCCACTTGATACGCTGTCGCCAAGTCATGCGTGATGTAGAGAATCGAGATGCCGTGTTCCTCGTGCAGCTTGCGCAGGCTGCCCAGGATTGTGGCGCGCAGGGACGCATCGACCATCGATACCGGCTCATCCGCCACGATCAGCTTCGGTCTCAGCAGCAGCGCCCGCGCGACCATGATGCGTTGCCGCTGTCCGCCCGACAGCTGATGCGGATAGCGGCCAAGGATTTCACTGGGCTGAAGCCCGACAGCCTCCAACGCGGCTTCAATCCGCGCCCTGCCCTCCGCTGCCGAGCCGGCCAGCGCGAACTTCCGCACCGGCGTCGTCAGCACATGATCAACGCGATAGAACGGGTTGTATACCTCGTACGGATCCTGGAAGATCGCCTGTACACTGCGGCGGAAGTCACGCCGCCCGGCCGCGTTCAATCGGTGCACTGCCCGCCCCTTGAACAGCACCTCCCCCACATTCGGCCGGATCAGTCCCAACAGCAGCCGCGCCAGTGTGGTTTTGCCACTGCCGCTTTCGCCGACCACCGCGGTGATCCCCGGCCGCGCCGGATCGATCGCAAAAGAGAACGGTTCCAGCGCGACCTTGCGCTCGCGCCCCAGCGTGCCGCCGGTGAAGCTCTTGCCCGCCGCGCGCAGCTCGATCAGGGCCGTCATGCGAGATGGCACGCCACGGTCGCCTCTGGCGCCACGGCCCGCACGGCGGGCTTGTCCACGCGGCAACGGGCGCCCACCAACGGGCAGCGTGGATGAAAGGCACAGCCAGGCGGTAGCTCCCGCAGGAGAGGCGCGAGACCCGCGATGCCGCGCAATCCTTCTCGGTGTTCCAGGGATGGCAGGCTCTCGATCAGCAATCTCGTGTACGGATGACGCGGTGCGGCTATGATGTCGGCGATGGGCGCGACCTCCACCAGGCGGCCGGCATACATGATGCCCAACCGGTCGACGAACTGGGCCATCAGCCCCATGTCGTGGCCGACCAGGATGATGGCCGCACCCAGTTCGGCCTGCACGCGGCCCAGCGTCTCCATCACCTGTCGTTGCACGACCACGTCCAGAGCGCTAGTCGGTTCGTCGGCGATGATCACCTTCGGCCGCAGGCAGATCGCGATGGCGATGCACGCGCGCTGCTTCATGCCGCCGGACAGTTCGTGTGGGTATTTGTCGGCCACCTCCGCTGGCAGCCCTACCTGGCTCAGGAGCAAACGCACGCGATCTGTCAGCGCACGGCGCGGCAGGCGTTCGCCATGATCGGCGAGCGCATCACCGATCTGATCCCTTAGCCGTACCACAGGGTTGAGCGAGTTCATCGAACCTTGCGGGACCATTGCGATGCCCGCCAGGCGGAGCTGCCGCATTGCCTCCGGCGTCAGGCGGGACAACGCGACGTCTTCCAACCACACTTCGCCACCTTCGATGCGGCCGGGTGGCTTGATCATGCGCAGGATCGCTAGCGCCATAGTGGACTTGCCGGACCCCGATTCCCCGGCCAGCCCGAACCGCTCGCGCGGGCGCAGCGAAAAACTCACGTCGTCCACCGCGCGCACGACACCGCGCGGATGATCATAGGCCACGCGCAACCCTTCCACGCGCAGAACGGTGTCGTTCGTGGTCATACCGTGCGCCGGAGCCTGGGGTTGGCGATCTCATCCAGCCCGACCGTCAGGAAGAACAAGCCGAGGAACACCATCACAATCACCACCAGTGGCGCGCTCCACCACCACCACCAGCCGTTGATGATTGCCGCGTTGAAGAACACCCAGTACAGCGTCATACCAAGCGTGGGTGAGTCTATCGGTCCCAGCCCCAATACCTCCAACCCGATCGACGCGAGGATGGCTGCCGACACACTGCTGACCAGCGTCGCCGCCAGATACGGCAACAGGTTCGGCATCAGCTCCCGCACGATGATCTCCGGCCCGCTCATGCCGCTCAGCCGCGCGATCTCCACGTAGCCGCGCTGTCGTAACGTCAGCACCTGCGAGCGGATCGTACGCGTGGGATTGAGCCAGGCGAGTGAGGCTACGACGATCGCCATCTGGTTCACCGTCAGGCTGCCCTTAAGCGACACCGCGATAATGATCAGCACCAGCAGGCCGGGAACGGTCAGCCCGATATCGGCTATGCCGCGGATCACCGCATCGACCAAACCGCCGTAATACGCGGCGGTAAAGGCCAGCACCGCGCCGACACCCACGCCAATGAAACCGGCCACGAAACCAATCCACAGGGTGAGCGGCGTACCGGCCACCATCACCGCCAGCAGGTCGCGACCCTGGCGGTCGGTTCCGAATGGATAGTCCCACGAGGGTGGCTGTAGCGTCGGCACCGACAGTGGCTGCGCATTCTCGGTATCGACGACCAAGGCGCCGACGACCATGAACAGTATCAGGATACCCAACAGAACCGCGCCAACCACTAGCGACCTGTTGCGGCGGAGATAGGACAGCATGGCTTGCCCTCAGCATCTGTCAGTGCGAGGAGCGGAGCGACGCAGCAATCTCGATGCCGTGCGGCACGGGTTTGCTGCGTCGCTCCGCTCCTCGCAATAACAATGGAAGCTGGACCACATCGGCTTCACGTCCGCCGGTACGAAATGCGCGGATCCAGCAGTGGATACATGATGTCCAACAGGAAGGTCGCAAACCCGAGCGCGATGATCACCGTGAACACGATGCCTTGGATCAAGAAAAAATCACTCTCCTTGATCGCCTGGTACAGCAATGTGCCAATGCCTGGGTAGCCGAATATCACCTCCACCAGCACCGCGCCCGACAGAATTTGCCCCAATGCCAGCGCCAGACCCGTGGTCTGCGGCAGGATCGCATTGCGCAAGCAGTAGCGGGTGAAGATCGTCGCGTTGCGCAGTCCTTTGGCTTCGGCGAAGGTCACGTAGTCCTCGCCCATCGTGGTGACCATCATGCCGCGCATCGCCAGTGCCCAGCCGCCGACGGACACCAACACGATCGAGAGCGCCGGCAAGACCGCATGGCGCACGATGTCCAGCACGAATGTCCAGGTCAGCGCCGGGCTGGCACCGGCGCCGTAACCGCCAAAGATCGGAAACCAATCGAACTGAAAGGCGAACAAGTACATCAGAACCAGGCCGAGCAGGAAGAACGGAATGGCGTGCAACGCCCATAACGGCGGCATCAGCCATTGCATCCAGCGCGGTGCGCCTGGCCAGGCCAGCAACGCCCCCAGGATCGTGCCAGTCGCGAATGAAAACAGTGTGGTGAGCCCCAGCAGTCCGACCGTCCACGGCACCGCGTCGGCAATCAGGCCCACCACGGTTCGGGGATAGTTGGCGATCGAATAGTTGAGATCGCCATGTGACACGTCGCCGACGTAATTGAGATATTGCCGCCACAGTGGCTGATCCAGTCCGAACTTCTGTTGGTATTCCTTGACCATGTCCTCAATGCCGGATTGCACGTAGCCGCCGAGCGAGGCCTCCTCAAGCAGCTTGGTGCGCACCGGGTCCTGCCCGGACAATTTCGGCAGGAAGAAGTTCAGCGTCGCCGCCAGCCAGACAATCAGCAGAAAAACCAGAAAGCGTCGCACAATGTAGAGCAGATGCATGTACCCTCACATCGCGGACGCGACCCGGTCATTCCACTAACGGCTTGTCACACCGCCTGTACGTTCCATAGCACCAGATTATAAGTGAGATGCCAGGAGGCGTTGTTGACGATCGGATTTGCCTCCGTCGCCCAGTTCTTCCAGTAGGTCTCATTCAGCGGGATGCGATGGTAGTTCTGGACCAATTGCACGTCCGGCAGATCGGGCAGCCAGATCTCCATCGCGGCGCGAAACAACTCCTTCAGTTTGCTGACATTCTCGGGATCGGTGATGTACACCTCATCGACGATCTTGTCGTACTCAGGGTTCTTCCACCGGCTGAAGTTCACGGCATGCGCGCCGGGCACCGCGATGCTCTGACTCTGATACAGCCGCATCGTGTCATACGGCTCACGAATGCTGCCGCCATGGCCGTAGATCGAGCCGGTGAAATCGCCCTTCTGGAACCGGTCGTCGAAATTCGGCGGCAACCCCATACTGGACGCAATGCCATGCCGCTTCAGCATCGTCGTCAGCACCGGCCCGATCGCCGGACCTGACGCGCCGAAGCCGATGACATCGAGCGTAAACAGCTTGCCATCCGGCATCTCCCACATGCCGTTCTTCTTCTTGAACCCCTTCCCTTCCAACAGCGCGTCACCCTTCTGCGGGTTGAACTCGATGGTGTTGTACTTCACCAGCAGGTCCTTGACCGCGTCAAAATATGGCAACAGCGGCTTGTACGGCGGCATCGGCAACGTCGAGACCGTCTCGGCACCGAGATAACCCACATCGATGATCGTCTTGCGGTCGAGGTAGTAGCTCACCGCCCAGCGTACGTCCTTGTCGTCGAACGGCTTCGCCTCATTGTTCACGTAGAGCGAGATCGGCCACCAATCGACGTAGCCCCACGGCGCTTGCCGCCCCGGCCAGGTGGTAACCTTGGGGTTCTGCTTGATCACGGTCGGGAACGTCGCCGGCTGCAGCGCGCCGCCGAAGTCGGAGTTATTGGTGATCTGCGCCTGCGCCGTCTCCTGCTCGCCCACCATCGGCAGCCAGATATTGCGCATGATCTGCGGCATCGGCGCGAGCTTTGCCTCCGTTGCCCACCAGGACTCGCGGCGGTCGAACACTTTCTGCTGCAGCGATGACGCGACAACCTTCCACGGTCCGGTCGTCACCGGCCAGCCTTTCGCGACGTCGAAGTGCTTGAACGTCGTCCAGTCCTGCCCTTGGAAGATATGCTTCGGCACGATGTAGATACCGATGTCATACTTGTAGCTGGCGAAGAAGAAGAAGCGCGGTGACGGAATTTTGAACTTCAGCACCACCGTGTTCGGATCGGTGGCGGTCGCTTCGTCCAGCGCCTGGTGGACGTCGATGCCCCATTTCGCCTTGGGGCCGAGATCACGCAGGCTGTTCATCGTGAACGCCACGTCGTCGGCACTGAATGGCGTGCCGTCGCTCCACTTGATGCCGGAGCGGGTCTTGATGGTGAGCTGCTTGAAGTCCGGTGTGAACTGGTAGCTTTCCGCCAACCACATATACCATTTGTCGGCAAAAGCGCTGTAATACGCCAGCGGCTCATAGATCAAATTCGACCCGTTCTGGTGGTTGGCGCCGACCGCATACGGGTTCCACAGCTCGTAATCGACCCAACGCCCATCGCGGCTGTTGATGCCGATCAGCGTCATCGTCTTGTTGCGCGGGATCTCGGCTAGCTGCGCCTCGGCCACGCCCGCCGGCAGCATCGCTGCCGCGGCGACAGCCATGCCGCCCTTGATGACATCTCTTCGGCTCGCAATGGACCGCGTCGTCTCGCTGTTCATGGTCGTCTCCCTCCCGCCGGATCGCTTTCGTGGCGACGCCTGGCGTATGTTCTATGGAGTCTCAGCGCGCGTGACCCGGCCCTGTCAAGGCACGCACCCCCGATGATCAGCACGATGCGGCCCATCATCCCGGACCGCTACATGCGCGTTGTCGGATTCTTAACTATTCCGCCGCGATGCACATGACCCAGGATCACCGCCGGTCTGACCGTATCCTGCCGCTCAGGACGTCGGCCGGACAAATCGCAAAAGCGCCTTGTTGCCCGAGCCAGAACGGGTCGCCGAAACGGAGGCGCTTGTTGCGACATGATACGGAAGGCTGATCGGATCGCCACCGCGTCTGTTGTGGACAATCACACCGCTCGGCTGTGACGCGCGGCGTCAGCCACGCACGTGATGCGGCGGATCCACCGCGAGGTATCGCCCCGGGGGCGTGCCATCGCGCTGGAACACGGCGACTCGCGCCAGCGCAGCCCTGTCCTCCGCCGATAACCGAGTGACCTCACGCAGATGGTCGGTCCAATTTTCTACCGACCAAACCTCCAGCCAGCCCTCGGGATGTGCGACGTCCTCATAGAGCTGCCAGAGCAAGGCGCCGCATCGCCCACGTACCAGCCGCACCTCTTCCATCACCTCGAGGTAGGGCTCGCGCTCGTCGGATCGCACACGGTATTGCACCATCTCCATCACACGCGCGCTGGCACTGCGCAGTATTGGCATCAATTCGGGTGCCGGCGCCTCGGGCTCCGGGACCGGTGCCGCGCCGCGCAGCGGCGCAAGAGCCTGATGGTCCAGCGAGAAGCCGCGCACCAACAGGGCCAAGGCGCCGCCGCTGAGGCCTGCCACCAGCAGCGCCGGCGACAATCCGATCATGTCGCCCAACCAGCCCCAGCCGAACGACCCGATGGTCAGCGCCCCGTTCTGCCCCAACTGGTAGATCGCCAGCGAGCGTGCCCGCACCCAGGGCGGCGCGCTCAACTGAGCCGCCGCCTGCATGGTCGAATACGCGGCGACCCAGCCCAGCCCGAACAGCAGCATACCACCCGCGGCAGGTACCCAATGGCGCGATAGCGCCAGCACCACCACGCCCGCGCAGGAGCACAGCGACGAACCCAGCACGATCACGCTGCGGCTGAACCGTCCGCGTAACTGCGGCAGCAGCATGCCGGAGGTGACCCCACCCACCCCCATCAGCCCCAGGATCACGCCGTACATCGACGCGCCAAGGTGCAGTTGCGTCCGTACGACCAGTGGCAGCAATGCCCAGGGCGCCGCGGCCGGGATCGAATATGTGAAGGCCCGCAGCATCGCGTTCTGCATCGCCGGCGTGTTGCGCACGAAGCGCATGCCGGCGCGCATCGCACTGATCAGATGCTCGGGCGGTAGACCGGAGCTGTGCGGCCGTCGTCGCCAGATCAGCAACACCCCGATCATCGCCGGAAACGTCAGTGCAAACAGCGAGAAGGCGAGGCCCGATCCCGCCAATGCTACCAGAAACCCGGCCAGCGCTGGCCCCACCGCACGCGCCAGATTGAAGCCGATGCCGTTCAGCGCCACGGCCTGAACCAGGTCCCAGCGAGGCACCAGCTCGGGGACGGAGGCGCTCCAGGCCGGGGCGGTCAGCGCCGAGCCGACGCCGATCAGGAACGTGAATCCCAGCAGCGTCGACGCCGTGGTCAGGTGCAGCACCGTCAGCACCGCCAACGCACCAGCCGCCACCATCGTCATCGCCTGGGTAACAATCAGGAAAGTCCGCCGATCGACAATGTCGGCCAGCGCGCCCCCCGG
>DATHNE010000238.1:0-3334 GCA_035486355.1 Acetobacteraceae bacterium | reverse complement strand
ATAAGGGGCGCTACGAGTACGACACCGAACATCCCCCCATTGTGCGGATTTTCATGGCCCTGGGCCCCTACCTGGCGGGTGCGCGCTCATTCGGTACGCCGCCGCCGGATGGGGTGCAGGAGGGTCTCGATATCCTTTATGCCGGCGGCCACTACAATCTTTATCTGACTCTCGCGCGCCTGGGGACATTGCCGTTTCTGGTGATGTTGTTGTTCTCGGTGTGGCTGTGGGCGCGGCGGCTGACGCGCTCCGAGGGCGAGGCGCTCCTGGCCGTGCTGTTGTTGGGGTCTGTGCCACCGGTGCTGGGGCATGCGGCGTTGGCGACGCTCGATGTGGCGGCGGCGGCGACGGTGTTGCTGGCGCTGTAGGCGTTGCAGTGTTGGCTCGAGAGCGCGCGGTGGCGGGATGCGGTGTTTTTTGGGGTTACCGCGGGGGTGGCGGTCGGATCCAAGTTTTCGGCGATTCCGTTTTTGGCGGTGGGATTTGTGGTGCTGGCGGGGGCGCAGTGGGTGTTGGAGCGGACTGCGGCGGGCGGCGGGGGAGCGGGAGTGCGGCGTGCCCCGCCGGATCCCGGCGTCGCGCTGGGCGCCGGAAGGCCTGGTGTTCCTGCCCGGCCGCGTCTGGTTGGGATGGCGATCATCGTTTTGATGGCCGCCGTGCCTCTGTTTATTGCGTATGGCTTGCGTTCGCCGGGCGCGAACGTGGTGGCACACAAGTTCGAGTGGGCGATTGCGTTTCTACTGCGCGAGCAGGGGATCTCCCACGACGCGGGCGTGGTGCTGCAACACCTTTGGCTGCCTACCTGGGTGAAGGGTTTCTTTGAGGGCATCATTGCCATCAAGGCGCACAACGACTCGGGGCATCTGTCGTTTCTGTTGGGGCAGCAGCGCTCGACGGGATGGTGGTATTTCTATCTCGTGGCACTGGCGGCGAAGACGCCTATACCGCTGCTGGTCACCGGGCCGATCGGCATGGTCGTGCTGGCCCGGGAAGGCTGGCAGGCCGGGGACGGCTGGCGCATGGCGCCGCTGCTGTCGTTTCTGGCGGTGCTGATTTTCGCGAGCGGTTTCAGTCACATCAACATTGGCATCCGCCACGTTCTCGTGCTGTATCCCTTCATGGCGCTCGGCGCTGCGCACTTGATCGCGCTCGGTTGGCGCGCTTTGCACAAGCCCGCCCTGGGTCCGCTGGCGGTCGTGGGATCGGGGGGGCTGGTGGTGTTGGTGGCCTGGCAGGCGCTCCCGTTGTGGACGGCGAATCCCGACTATCTGCCGTACTTCAACGAGGCGGTGGCGCACCCGGAGCAGGTGCTGGTCGATTCTGATCTCGACTGGGGGCAGGACCTGTGGCGGCTCGAGCAGCGCGCCGCTGCCATGAAGATTCCGAAGTTGAATCTCGCCTATCGCGGAACCGCGGACCTCGCCCGTGAGAAGCTACCGCCGTTCGTGATCATGCCACCGTGGAAGCCGGCGACGGGTTGGGTGGCGATCTCGGCGTTGGCCAAGGTGCACGACCCGAAGGGCTACGCGTGGCTCGATGCGTATAAGCCTATTGAGTCGGTCGGGAAGACGATCGAGTTGTATTACGTGGCGCCGCCGAGGCCGTAACCAGGCACGGTAGCAGCCCTGAGGCGCGAGATACGCTCGAGCGCGGGCGGGTGCGAGTAGTGGAAGGCGACGTACACCGGGTCGGGGGTCAGGGTGTTGGCGTTGTCCCTATAGAGCTTCACGAGTGCCGCGGCCAGTTCGTTCGCGCTCGCGTGCTGGGTGGCGAAGCTGTCGGCCTCGAACTCATGGCGGCGTGACCAGAGGGAGCTCAGCGGCGTAATGAAGAACGTGAAGAAGGGCGCTGCCAGAATGAACAGCAACAAGGCCGCGTGCGTCGAGGGTGTCGGTACGCCTAGCGCCGTATAGAAGGTTTGTTGGCCGGTCAGCCAGCCGAGGATCGCCAGCGCGATGAAGGTCGTCGCGATGGAGACCAGCAGGCGTTTGCGCACGTGTTTCAGGCTGAAGTGGCCGAGCTCATGGGCGAGTACGGCTTCGACCTCGGGATGCGCAAGGCGCTCCAGGAGCGTGTCGAAGAAGACGATGCGCTTGTTCGTGCCGATGCCGGTGAAGTAAGCATTGCCGTGGGATGAGCGGCGCGAGTTGTCGACTACGAAGACGCCTTGCGACTTGAAGCCGCAGCGGGTGAGGAGGTCTTCGATCCGGTTTTTGAGGACTTCGTCTTTCAGCGGCGAGAACTTGTTGAAGAGCGGCGCGATGAAGGCGGGGTAGGCCCACGTCATGAGGAACATCACCGCCAGCCAGAGCACCCACGCCCAGACCCACCAGAGCGGGCCGGCGCGTTCCATGAGCGCCAGCGTTGCGAGCAGCAACGGGCCGCCCAGCAGCACGGCCAGGAGGAGGCTCTTCGCGAGGTCAGCGACAAACAGTGCCGGGGTCATGCGGTTGAAGCCGAAGCGCGCTTCGAGCCTGAAGGTGCTCCAGATCGACAGCGGCAGGTTGATGATGCCGGTGATGAGAAACACGGTGCCGATCACGGCAACGCCCAACCAGGGCTGGCTCCAGCCGGTGCGGCGCCACAGCGCATCGACCGCCGCGATTCCGCCGCCTACGGTCAGGGCGAGGGTGATCACGGCGTTCATGATTTCGGCGACGCGGCCGAAGCGGGCTTTGGCGATGGTGTAGTCCGCCGCTTTCGCGTGCTCCTCGGCGCTGACCGCGTTCGCGAAAGGCTCAGGGACGCGGCTGCGGTGGGTGGCGACCGCTGCGATCTGTCGCTGCGAGAGCCATAGCTCGAGGGCGGTGCTGAGGACGACCGCGGCGATGAAGAGCGAGGTTAGCCAGTTCATGGTGGGCGGCGATCATGCCTGATCGCGCGGCGGGGGTCACTTAGCCGAAGGATGCGGTGACGAATATCCGATTTCGCGTTTCACCTCGTCGGTGTGTTCACCTAGGCGCGGGGAGGGGCGCTGCAACGCCAGGGCGGCATCGGAGAATACGATTGGTGTGCGCATTGAGGGGATCGCGCCGCCGGGGGTGCCGGGGGCCGGCAGGTCGATGCGTACGCCGCGAGCGAGAACTTGCGGTTCGGCGAAGGCTTCGGGCACGGAATTGATGGGGCCGCACGGGACGCCGCGCGCTTCAAGCGCCGGTAGTAGCTCTGCGCGGGTCACGTAGCGGAGGGCCATCGTGATGGCATCGATCAGAGTCGGGCGATTTCCGACTCGGTCGGCGTTCGTCAGAAATCGCGGGTCGGTGGCGAGCTCCGGCCGCTTGATCACGGCGCAGAACTGTCGAAACTGCTGATCGTTACCGACGGCGACAATGAC
>DATHNE010000237.1:0-21817 GCA_035486355.1 Acetobacteraceae bacterium | reverse complement strand
CCTGCGCCTTGTCGATATCGGTGCCCGGCTTGAACACCACGTCGATCGACAGCGTGCCATCACCGACCGATTGCGAGGTGATGTACAGCATGTCGTCGACACCGTTCACCTGCTGCTCGATCGGCGTCGCCACGGTCTCGGCCAGCACCTCCGCCGACGCGCCGGGGTAGGTGGCGCGAATGTTCACCGTGGGTGGCGCGATGTCGGGATATTCCGAGACCGGCAGCACGCGCTGCACCAGCGCGCCGGCGATTGTGATGACGATCGACAGCACCGCGGCGAAAATCGGCCGGTCGATGAAGAAGTGCGAGAATCGCATGCGAATGCCCCCTGGCGGCGCGATCGGCGCGTTGCCCGCGCCCGTTCGTCAGTCGTTGGCACCGCCTTGTGGCTGGATCTCGCCCGGCTTCGGTACCACCACCGCGCCCGGCCGGACAAACGGATTGGCCAGTCCCGTGATGATCACGCGATCGCTGGTGCCAAGGCCCGTGACCACGCGCAACCCGCGGGCGACGCCGCCCAGGGTCACCGGCCTGGCCATCACCTTGTTGTCCGGCCCGACGAGCAGCACCACCTTGCTGGCCTGGTCCGAGACGATCGCGGCGTCCGGGATCAGCATCGCGTCGATCACCCCGCCGTATAAACGCAGCCGCCCGAACGTGCCCGGCGTCAGGAAACCATCCGTGTTGGCGAAGATCGCCCGCCCACGGATTGTTCCGGTATGCGGGTTGATCTCGTTGTCGACGAAATTCATCACCCCGTCATGTGGCCAACCCGTCTCATCCGCCAGCCGCACCTTTACCGGGTTCGGCGCATCGCGCGAGGACGGGCGTTTCCCTTCGGCGTCCAGCCGCCGGTAGCGGACGTAATCGGCTTCCGACCCATCGAACACGAAATAGATCGGCGCCTGGCTGACGATCGTGGTCAGCAGCGTCGCGTCCGCCTGTCCGCCCGACACCAGATTGCCGGGATCGACGCGCCGGTCGGACACCCGCCCGTCGATCGGTGCCCGCACCTCGGACCACTCCAGATTGAGCTGGGCGGTCTCCAGCGCCGCTTCGGCCGACATTTGCTGGGCGCGCGCGGTATCCAGGGCCGCCTTGCGCTGGTCGAGCACGCTGACCGGCGTCGCCGCGGTCTTGACCAGTTGCTGCGCGCGCTCGTACTCGGCGACGTCCAGAATAATCTGCGCCTTGGCCCGTTCCAGGTCGGCCTGCGCCGATTCCACCGCAAGCCGGAATGGCCGCTGATCGATGGTAAACAGCAGGTCGCCCTGCTTGACGCTGGCGCCATCGCGGAAATGCACCTCGGTGATGTAGCCCGAGACGCGCGCGCGGAGTGCGACCCGTTCGACCGCTTCGAACCGGCCGGTGAACTCGTCCCATTGCGCCACGCGGCTGGCCAACGGCGCGGCGACCGTCACCTGCGGTGCACCCTGCGCCCAGCCGGTGACCGGCGGCCCCAGCAGCAGCAGGACCATACCCAGGCGTCGCGCGCGGCGGCGCCATGCGGTCCACCGTTGCGGGTTACCGTCATTCATGCATGCCAGCTCCGTTCTGGAAGGGTTTGGTTCCGCCCATGCCATCCTGCCAACCACTGTCCGCGCGATGGACAGCGGTTCCGCGACCCGGAACCGTCATGCCCCCGGCTTTATTTCGGCCGGGCGCAACGAAAATCAATGGCCCCTGTCGTGGCCCGTGGGTCAACCTGTTTGTGCTGATAGCGGGATAATGATCCTGCCGCGCGCGGCACGACGACGACCGGCGCGCTCGGCACGACGAGGACCCGCGCGCTCGGCACGACGACGATCGGCATGTAGGATGCGGGCACGGCTCACCCCCGCCAGGACACGAGGAAACCCGACGCATGATCGACACCGCCGGCACACGCACCCCCACCGTCACCGAGATGCTGGTCGTCCCCGTCGCCGGCGGCGACTGCATGCTGCTCAACCTGTGCGGCGCGCACGGCCCGTATTTCACCCGCAACATCGTCGTGCTGCGCGACAACGCCGGCAACACCGGCGTGGGCGAGGTGCCGGGCGGGGAGGGGATCCGCCAGACCCTGGCACGTGCCATCCCCCTCGTCGTCGGCCAGCCGATCGGCGCCTACACCGCCACGCTGAACGCCATCCGCGCCTCGCTGCCCGGCGCCCGCGCCGCCAGGCAGACCATCGTCCATCAGGTCACCAGCGAGTCTGAAGCCCGCGTCCTGCGCCAGCCGCATGAGATCAACTTGCGCACTGACAACGTCATTACCGCGGTCGAGGCCGCACTGCTCGACCTGCTCGGCCAGCATCTCGGTGTGCCCGTGTGCGCCCTGCTCGGCGACGGCCAGCAGCGCGACGCGGTGAAGATGCTCGCCTACCTGTTCTATGTCGGCGACCGCAAGAAGACCGACCTGCCGTACCCCGAACCCGTCGGCGGCCCCAACGCCTGGACCCGCCTGCGCGTCGAAGCCGCGCTGACGCCGGACGCCATCGTCCGCCAGGCTGAGGCCGCCACCGAACGCTACGGCTTCAACGACTACAAGTTGAAGGGCGCGGTGATGACCGGCGTCGACGAAATGCAGGCCGTGGTGGCGCTGAAGAAGCGCTTCCCCGAGGGCCGCGTCACGCTGGACCCCAACGGCGCCTGGCCGCTCGCCGAGGCGGTCCCGTTGTGCAAGGCCCACGGCCACGCTATGGCCTATGCCGAGGACCCGGTCGGCCCCGAGGATGGCTATTCCGGGCGCGAAATAATGGCCGAATTCCGCCGTGCCACCGGCATCCCCACCGCCACCAACATGGTCGCCACCGACTGGCGCCAGATGAGCCACACGTTGCTGCTGAACGCCGTCGACATCCCGCTGGCGGATCCGCACTACTGGACGATGCAAGGCTCTGTCCGCGTCGCGCAGTTGTGCGATGCGATGGGCCTCACCTGGGGCTCGCATTCCAACAACCATTTCGATGTATCACTGGCGATGTTCACCCACGCCGCCGCCGCGGCGCCTGGCGATATCACCGCGATCGACACGCATTGGATCTGGCAAGAAGCCACCGAACGCCTGACCAAGGAGCCGCTGCCGATCATCGATGGCTGCGTCGCGGTCCCCGACCGCCCCGGCCTCGGCCTCGACATCGACATGGCGCAGCTCGAAAAAGCCAACGCGCTGTATAAGAAGATCGGCACCGGCGCGCGCGACGATGCGATGGCGATGCAATACCTCGTCCCCGGCTGGACCTACGACCCCAAGCGCCCCAGCCTCGGCAAGGTGCCGGCGTAACGTCCCGCGCATCACCGCTGGTACGACGCGTCATGGCCCGGCTGGTCCGGGCCACCCACGACTTCCTTCGCCGCCACACCCAGGTTCTGGATGGTCCGCCTGCGCGGACCATGACAGCAGGAAAGCGCCAAGCTACTCTCCGGTAACCCAACCAAGACCGGAGGACACCGTTGCCCACGATCACCATGCCCGTCGAGGCCACGCATATCTTGATGTTCGCGCGCGCCGTCGGCGATCCCAACCCGGTCTACGCCGACGCCGAGGCCGCGAAGAAAACCGAAGTCGGCGGCATCATCGCGCCGCCCACCTTCCCGCAGGCCGTTGCCCAGTTCGATCCCGACTATCATTTGCGTCCCAAGCCCGGCCAGACATGGTTCGGTTCCGGCAGGACGGCCAGCGGCATCGAGGGCAAGCCCCCCTCCGCCGGCGGCCTGCACGCCGAACAACACTTCGAGTACCACCGCCATCTGCGCCCCGGCGACGTCCTTACCGTCGAGATCAAACCCGGCAAGACCTGGGAAAAGGAAAGCAAGCGCGCAGGCACGCTGACGTTCCGTGAGCGTATCGCCGAGTACCGCGACCAGAATGGCGAGCTGGTAATCACCGCGCGCGGGGTCAGCGTGATCCCCGAACGTGCCGTCGACCGCGGTTGAAGGAGGCGATGATGGCTCTATCCGCTGCGCACCTGAAAGTCGGCGACATGCACAGTGAACGCGTGGTCGACAACCTTTCCCGCACGCAGATCGTGCAGTACGCCGGTGCCTCCGGCGATTACAATCCGTTGCACACTGACGATCTGTATACCCGCGAGATGATCGGCTATCCCAGTGTGTTCGCACACGGCATGCTGACCATGGGCCTGGCCGGCAAGATGCTGACCAACTATGTCGGCGACGGCCGCTTAACCAAGTTCGGGGTCCGGTTCACCAACCAGGTCTGGCCAGGCGACACGCTGGATACCACCTCGACCGTCACGGCAATCCGTGAGGAAGGCGGCCAGCACTACGCCGACCTGATTCTCTCCACGATCAACCAGGACGGCAAGGAGGTCCTGAACGGCACCGCCACGGCCCGCATCGACCCCTGAGGATGCGACGGCCTGAGAACCTGGCCCTGATCCTGCTCTGGCGCGAGCTGCGGCACGCCCTGTCTGGCGTGAGCAAATCTGACGCCGTGGTCCTGACGCTTGGGGGCGGCTTCCTGCTCGCCTACGGGATGGCCGATGTCGTGACTGCCTTGCGCGCACACGCGGCGGCGCTGCATCAACCGTCGGTGCTGTGGACGATCGGCCTACCGGTCACGTCGACCGCGTTGGGCGCCGCGGTTGGCCTCGCCGTTGCCAACGCGGCGATCGCACGGGCCAGTGCGCCGTTCCTGAAGGCCTTGCCGCTGTCGCTCAAGGCACGTCGCGCGATGGCGTGTCGCGCGGTCCTGTCGATCGGCGTGCTGCTCTGCGTGAGCGTGGCCCCGGTCATTGCCACGGCTTGTGTCCTGATCGCGAAACCGCGCGCACTGGCATGGGGTCTTGCCGCTGGTGCGATGTTCGCCTTTGGCTTTGCTGCGATGACGTTCAGGCGCCTGTCCGTCGCATTCCATATTGGTATCGATCCGACTGCCGAGCCGTCACGAAGACCGTCGCGAGGGTTCCAGATCCCCTGGCTCAGTCAGCTCGATCGCCGCGGGCTGGCGTGGTTCGGCGCCTGGGCCTGGGGGTTGCGCGCTGGCCGCCTGCATCCCTCGGGACGAATGCTGAGCGCCACCGGCGTGCTGGGCCTCGCGGCCCTGCTGTCGATCGACGCCAGCCTGGCACGCCATCAGGCCGGCCCCGCGGCACTCGCCAGCGTGATCGGCGGCGTCGGCGTGTTCATGCTCAGCCTGCGATGCCATCCGCTGGGCGCGCCAGTGCTGAGAGCCGCGCCCTTGAGTTTCACCCGTGCCTGGGCCCGGCTGCTGCGCCTGCCAATGGTGCTGTCGGTGATGTTCTTCATCCTGCCGGCGAGCGCGGCGCTCGCGGCGCAACCGACGGTCTGGGCGATGCCGGTCGGCAGCGGCCTCGGACTGTTGATCCTGAACGGGATCTACGCCGTGTTCGCCGCGTATTTCATGACCGCACCGATCGTCGCCGCAGCGAGCTTCCTCGCCGCCATTGCCTACGCCACCTATGAGTATCTGGAATACGGCAACACCGTGCTGATCGGATTTGCAGCTCTGGTCGCCCTGCTTTGGCATCGCGCTCGCAAGAGGTTCTACCATGGATGAACGCTTGACCCACGCCGGCACGCCCGAATTGTTGCACCTGCGCGGCATCAGCGCGGGCTACGCCGCCCGGCGGATCATCACCGATATCGATCTCACGCTCGGCCGTGGTGACATCCTCGGTTTGCTCGGGGCAAACGGCGCTGGGAAATCCACGCTGCTGAAAGCCGTCACGGGGCAGATACAACTCTGGACCGGCAGCGTGGCAATCGACGGCATCGACATGGCCCGCGCACCGGAGCAAGCGAAGGCGGCATTCGGTCTGGCCGTCGATGCCCCGGACCTGCCGACCGCGCTGTCAGGCAGGCAATATCTTGAGCTGGTTGCCTCCATCCGGTCCTGTGCGGCGGACCACTGGCCGTGCGGCGATGTGGTGCAATGTCTCGGCCTCTCGCGCTGGCTCGATCGACCGATCGCCGACTATTCCGTCGGCACGCGGGCGAGGGTCTCGATTGCCGCCGCGTTGCTCGGGGCGCCGCCACTGCTCATCTTCGATGAATTGCTCAATGGTCTCGACCCGGTGGCGGTGTGGGAAGTCAAGCGCATGATCGCGGACCTGGCAGCGACTGGGCGCCACGCCATCATCCTGTCGACACACATTGTGCAGACAGTGCCGGGCCTGTGCAATCGCGCGATGTTCCTCGCCAATGGCCGCATCGTCGAAACCTGGGATGCGCGGCAGCTCGCGGCATCCAGTCCAACGCCTGGCGCCTTTGAAGCCTGCGTCATGCAAGCGCTGAAGGCGTATGCGTCACTGGATGCCGCCGCATGACACCGGCTTAGTGCGTGTGGCGCTCGCGATCGGTACGCACCGATAATCGATAGCTCGCATTTGCCAGCCGCAGCAGTACTTCGGGCAACGTTTCCAGCGGCGGCGGTGTGCCACCGTCCTGCGCGAATGCCTCCCACGCCGACCATTCCTGGGCCGACATGGACAGTAGCCGGCGCCGACGCTCCTCGGTCATCGCGATACCGTGACCGATCTCGTTGAACGCATCGAACTGGCGTCGCGCCAGCATCAGCGGCGCATCCGCGGTGTACATATGGGTCATGGTTCCCTCGACCTGCTTCCGTGTCCGTGCGCGGACTATGCAACCGCGCAGCGTCCATGGAGGCGATCTGGATCACAGCTCAGGGCAATTCCATGGCGCGAGGTTGTCGAATTGTGACATCGCGTGACCGTGACGCTCTGTGCTAGGCTGCTGGAAAATGGGGAGCAACGCCATGTCAGCCGCCGCTCACGCCGCCACGATCGAGATCATCCCCACTGGCGCCGCGCTTGGGGCCGAGTTGCGCGGGGTCGATCTGCGCGAGATCGATGACGCGAATTTCGCTACCATCCATCGCGCCTGGATCGATCATCAGGTGCTTCTGTTCCGCGACCAGCATCTGGATGACAATGCGTTGATCACCTTCAGCCGACGCTTCGGCGATTTGGACCAGGCGCCGATCCAGGAGAACGGTCGTCGCTTCGTCGACGGTTATCCCGAGATCTATGTTGTCTCGAACGTGATCGAGAATGGTGTCGCGATCGGCAGCCTGGGCGCCGGCGAGGCGGTGTGGCACACCGATATGTCCTATCTCGATGCGCCGCCCAAGGCGAGCATGCTCTATGCGATCGAGATCCCGCTCAGCGGCGGCAACACCGGCTTCAGCACGATGTACGGCGCCTATGAGGCATTGCCCGCGTCATTGCGGCAGCGGATTACTGGCCTGCGGGTGAAGCACGACGGCACCTACAACAGCGGCGGCTACGTCCGCCAGGGTGTTACGCCGACCGACAATCCCATCGACGCACCCGGAACGTTTCATCCGTTGGTCTGCACGCACCCCGACAGTGGCCGCCGGGGCCTGTATCTCGGCCGTCGCCGCAATGCCTATATCGAGGGCCTGTCGCTGGCGGACTCCGAGGCACTGCTGGACGAGATCTGGGGTTACGCCACGCACGATGAACTGACGTGGTACAACGTGTGGCAGGTCGGCGACCTGGTGCTGTGGGACAACCGCTGCACGATGCATCGGCGCGACCCGTTCGATGCCGGTTCGCGCCGCATCATGCACCGCACGCAGATCCAGGGCGCCGCACCGCCCTCGGCGTAGTCCATCCCCGGCATGACTGTGAAATCAGGCATCCAGGATGCCCCGGACAGCGCCGCGTCGCGCCCGACCGTTGGCGCGCCGACCGGTCGGCGTTACCCTCCGGCCCAAAGTCCGGAGACCCCGCGCATGTTCGTCGTCAACGACCCGCCGCCGCAGATCGCACCCGACCGCCTTGCGCTGTTGTCACGCGCCGAACCCGCCACCATCGGCCACTTTCGCCAGGTCGGCTTCATGGACCCTGGCATCCGCGCACTGTGGTCCGACCGCCGCATCGCGGGCACCGCCGTGACGGTTCGTTTCGATGGCGACGATACCTCCATCGTCCACTATGCGCTCGGCCAGCTCCGTCCCGGCGACGTCCTGGTGATCGACCGCGCCGGCGACACGCGCCACGCCTGCTGCGGTGGTGGCGTCGCCTTCGCCGCGCACGAGGCCGGCTGCATCGGCATCATCATCGACGGCGTCGCCACCGATATCCAGGAGCTGCGTGCCTACGCCATGCCGGTCTGGGCGCGCGGCCTGTCGCCGATCACCTGCAAGCCGCGCTTCATCGGCGGCGAGTTCTGTGTGCCGATCAGTTGTGGCGGCGTCGCGGTCGCGCCGGGCGACGTGGTGTTCGCCGACGAGAACGGCGTGCTGGTGATGCCGCCGTCCGACATCGAGACCTCGGCCAGGCGCGCAATTGGCATGCAGGACGGCGAGAAGGTCGCGCTCGCCCGCGTCGCCAAGGGCGAGAAATTCCCCGACATCAACGGCACCAACGCGAAGATCCGCGAGATCCTCGCCACACAGCCATCGCGATGAGCGACCGCGCCGGCGTTGCCGAGCTGCGCGCGCTGCTGCACGCGGCGCGCTATGCTGTGGTGTTCACCGGTGCCGGCATTTCCACCGAATCCGGCATTCCCGATTTCCGCTCACCCGGCGGCATCTGGACGCGCATGGCACCGATCGACTTTCAGGACTTCCTGGCTGCCGAGGAGATGCGGCGCGAGACCTGGCGCCGCCGCTTCGCGATGGAAGACATGTTCCGTGCCGCCGAACCCAATCGCGGCCATCGCGCGGTGGCCACACTGGTGCGTCGTGGCAGCGTGTCGTCGGTGATCACGCAGAACATCGATGGGCTGCACCAAACCTCGGGCGTGCCGGACCAGCGGGTGATCGAGCTGCATGGCAATACGACCTATGCCACGTGCCTGGACTGCGGCGCGCGGCACGAGCTGGCACCGATCCGCACGGCGTTCGAACGCGACGGCACGTTGCCGCTATGCATGAAGTGCGAGGGGCTGGTGAAGACCGCGACGATCTCCTTCGGTCAGTCGATGCCGGTACTGCCAATGCGTCGTGCCGAGGCCGAAACGCTCGCGGCGGATCTCTTCATCGTGCTGGGGTCATCGCTGGTGGTGTATCCGGCGGCGGGCTTCCCCGAGATGGCGAAATACAACGGCGCCAAGCTGGTGATCGTGAATCGCGAGGAGACCGGGTTGGATCGCGTCGCCGATCTGGTCGTGCATCAGTCGATCGGCGACACGCTGGGCGATGCGGTCGGGGCGAACTGACCTTCGCGCGCATTGATCGACTGGCTCCTCAGATGGGCAAGCGCGCTCCCGCAGAGATGCTTGCGCCGGTTGAAGCATCCCTGACGGTCTGGCGGGTGACGGTGGGGGAATGAGCCGCGATGGTGGCGCCATTGTTGGCATCAGCAACCCCCCTGTGTGCTCACACCGCATCCATGGGCATCCGAGTTTGTCCAATTAGGTCTCGATCCTACAAGCCGCGGACGATGCTCCGCGATAGCCAGGGACGCGCATTCCAATACCAACGTCGAAGAAGAGCCTGGCAGGACCGATGCTGCGACCCTTGGGCACCTTCATGCACCGCTCTCAGGGTTCGGGCGGTGCTTCGCCCGCCTCCTGGTGGGGCACCACCGTGGCGCTTTTGTTGAGAGTATTCGCACTGATGCACCATAACGTCTCCGCAGTCGCGCGAACGGCGGACACCGGTCCGGTGCAGCCTGTGTCATCGTGTTCGATCGGAGTCTGCCCAAGACGCAGATCGATGCGCAGGTCCAGGCGGCACGCCGCTACGACACATTCTGGAATTCCGGTGATGAAGCGCTCGCGCATGCCGCGCTGGCCCCCGATTTCACGGATCGTACCCTTCCTCCCAGACGCCGGCCGGGAATCGCCCGGCCACTCGATGCCTCCAGGCTGATGCGTGCGGCGATCCCCGACATGACCCGTGACATCGAGCAGATGATTGTCGCTGGCGACCATGTCGTCACGCATCTGCACTTTCGTGGCCACTTTACCGGACACTTCAGGCAGAAACCGGGCGACGGCCGGTCAATCGACTTCATAGCCACCGACATCTACCGCGTTGCGGATGGACGGATCACCGATAATTGGCACCTCGAAGACAACCTGACCCTGCTGCAGCAGCTCGGCCTCGTTGCCCAATAAGGAACGCGTCCATGAGCGATACCGTGACAAACCGTTTCTGGCCCGACGGCATTCGGTTGGTTGTTTCTATCTCGATGCAATTCGAGGCGGGCGGCCAGCCGCTGAAGGGCACTGACAGCCCGTTCCCGCCAGTCGATTTTCCCGAGACCGTATCCGCCGATGCCGCGGCCAACACCTGGTTCGCCTATGGCTACCGTGAGGGCATCCCACGCATGCTGGACCTGTGGGACCGTCACGGCGCCAAAGTCACATCGCACATGATCGGCGAGGCCGCCCGGCGTCAGCCCGAACTCGCGCGAGAGATCGTCGCACGTGGCCACGAGGCCGCCGGCCACGGACCACGCTGGAGCTCGCAATACGCCATGAGCCGCGACGAAGAGCGGCAGTTCCTGGTCGCGGCTCGCAACATGGTCGAAGCCGTCACGGGGCAGCGCCCGGTCGGCTACAACTGCAACTGGTTGCGGCGCGGGCCCAATACGCTGTCGCTGTTGCAGGAGCTCGGCTATCTCTATCACATAGACGATCTCAGCCGCGACGAGCCATTCATCGAGCCGGTCGACGGCAAGGACTTCGTTGTCGTGCCCTACACATTGCGCAACAATGACATTTTGCTGATCGAGGGCCGCAACTACTCGCCGGGCAAGTTTGTTGATCAGATCAAGCTGGATTTCGACCAGCTGTATGATGAGGCTGGTCACCGCCGCCGCATGATGTCGGTCAGCGCACATGATCGCATTAGCGGCTCGCCGCAAATGGTGCGCGCCTGGGATGAATTCCTGCGCCACGCCAAGAGCCGCCCAGGCGTAGCCTTCCTGCGCAAGGATGAGATCGCCCGGTACGCGCTGGAGAGTCCGCTGACCTTGCGCGAAAGCGAAACCATCTGATCCGTCGGTTTTGAACAAGCCAGCGAACGATCGCAGATGCGATCAGACGAGGCGGGTTTTGGAGCTGGGTGACGGCGGGCTGAGGCTCGGCGATTAGTCCATTCCCGTCCTGTCATCGCAGGACGGGATAGCCCAGCATGACTGCTTCAGCTGCGTAACGACATGGTATCTGGTAGTCCACCTCATCAGGCGATCTTATGTCCAGCAGCTTCATGCCGGCCCGCACTCGCGCCCATTCCGGCGCGGCAGCCACGCGCCTCAGCGCCGCGATAAGCACGTCTCTCGTCGCAGCCTCCGTCGCCGCGGCCGTAACGAACGGGATCGCCGGCGTCGGCGGCGTAGCATCCAGCACGCGAAGCCGGTCGGCGAGGGCAGGGCGATGATGCGCGAAGAACGCGTAGGTCACACAATCGACGCAGGTCGCATCCGTCTCACCACGCGCGACGCGTTCGAGATTGGCGGGCTGGCTCTGGGTCTCGGTGATCGATCCGAAGAACGCGCCTCCGTCGGCCAACTCCGCAATCACCCGGCGCGGCAGGTTCATGCCCGAATTCGAATGCACGCTGTTGAACACGAACGCACAGCCACGCAGGTCGGCCACCGCGTGAAACGAGGCACCTCGCCGCACCACGAACACACCGGCGTGGGTCGGGCCATGGCAATGCGCGGCAGCATAGACCGGCGCGCCCAACAACGCCGCCTGCCCGGCGTAGATCGTCTGCAACGGCCAGCCGCAGGCCTGCGTGAACACGACCTCCGCCTCGATCCGTGCCGGTACCGGCTTGCGCGCAAAGTCGAGCGTGGCCGGAAGATCCGTGACGCCAAGACGCGCGGCTTCGGTCCGGATCGCCTGCCAGAAGGCGGCATTGTCCGCCTGCATCTCGGGCAGGTTGTACATCGGCAGGCTGGCGTGTCGCATCACCGTCAATTGCCTCCGGGTCAGTGCCGCTCGCGGATCATCTCCCACCCGGTGTTGACGCATCAAGGGCCGTGCCGGGCGGCATAGGAATGGCGCGGTCCATCACGCCACCCGCCGGCGTTGTAGTTTGCGAGGCGTGATGAAGCGGCCGATGATGCGCGAACGTGCGGACATCAGGAGCTGCGGCCGAGGTCATGGAACATCCCCTCTTCCACTCCCCCGACACCTTCATGCGCCTGCCCCCAGGCCCGCCTGGCCCCGCCTGTCGTGCCGCCATCCTCGGCGTGCCGTTTGACTGCGGCACCCACCCATTCCGTGTCGGCGCCCGCCAGGGCCCGGGCCATGTGCGCGCCCAGTCCGGCCTGATCCGCCGCTACCACCCCAGCCTCGCCGACGTCGACGTGCCTGCCCTGCTCAATGCCGTCGATTGCGGTGACGTCGTCCTCACGCCCGGGCGCATCGACGAGGCGTTCCCGCGCATCGAGGCCGCCGCCGGAACGATCCTCGACGCGGGCGTCGTCCCGATCGGTGTTGGCGGCGATGGCTCCGTCTCGCTTCCCTTGATGCGGGCCGCCGGCCGCCGCCATCGCGGCCTCGTCGCGCTGCACGTCGACAGCCACACCGACGCCTACGATCCGGAACCCGCATACCCGTTCAGCGCCGCCACCCAGTTCACCCACGCCGCGACCGAGGGCGCCATCGACGGCAACGCCTCTTGGCATGTCGGCATCCGCGGCTTCACCTACGCGCAAGGCGTGCTGCTGCGCGCCGCCGGCCTCGGCTATCGCGTCGTCACCGCCGACGACCTGCTGCGCCGCGGCTTCGCCCAGGCGATGGCCGAGTTCAAGGACAGCACCGCGGGCCGCCCGGTCTATCTCTGCTGGGACATGGATGTGTTCGATCCCTCGGTCGCCCCCGGCGTCTGCACCCCCACCTGGGGCGGCTTGTCGGCGCGCGAGGGCATCGAACTGATCCGCACCCTGACCGGTCTCAACATCGTCGCGATGGACTTCAACACGGTCAGCCCGCCGCAGGACGTCAACAACATGGCCGCGCATCTCTGCGCCCACATGATGATGGAAGGCATGCTGCTGCTCGCCCGTCAGTTTGGTCTGGTCGGTTAACGACGTCACGCACGCCCAGCCCGGACATGGCACGGCAAAACATAGCACGGCGAGGGGCAATGTGGTACGGCCAGTCGCATGCGCCTGCTTCTGGTTGAAGACAATGAACGCCTGCGACAACTGACCAGCGCGGCCCTGGCCCGGGCAGGCTTCGAAACCGACGGCGTCGCCACCGCAGCCGACGCTGAGGCGGCGATGCACGCGATCTCCTATGCCGTATTGGTGCTCGATCTCGGGCTGCCGGACCAGGACGGCCTGGCACTGCTGAAGCGGGTGCGCGACTCCGGCGACACGTTGCCGATTCTCATCCTCACCGCGCGCGCCGGACTGGAAGATCGCGTCCGCGGCCTCAATGCAGGCGCCGACGACTACCTGGTGAAGCCGTTCGCGCAGGAGGAGCTGGTGGCGCGCATTCGTGTGCTGTTGCGTCGGCCCGGCGGGCTGTTGGGCCAGGCGCTGGAGCTCGGCACGCTGCGCCTCGACACGATCTCGCGCGAGGTCACCATCGATACCCGTCCGCTATCCGTGTCGCCACGCGAAATCGCGGTGCTGGAAATGTTGCTGCGCCGCGCCGGCCGCGTCGTGCCGAAGAAACTTGTGGAAGACCAGCTCTTCGGCCTGTCGGCCGATTTCGGCTCCAACGCGGTCGAGGTCTACGTGCATCGCCTGCGCAAGCAACTGGCCGAGGCCGGCGCCGACGTGGTGGTGCACACTATCCGCGGCATCGGCTACCTGATTGCCGCGGCGGACCCCGAGATCGCCTGAATGCCCGTTCTGGGCTCCATCAAGCGCCGGCTGATCGCGCTGCACCTGGTGGCGGTGCTGGTGGTCGCGATTGTGCTGCCCTTGGCACTATACTGGCGGGTCGACACCACGGCCACCGATCTGCACCAGCGCGCGCTGCGCGATCAGGCCGCGCAGATCGCGCCCTACCTACGATCGGCCGCCGATGGTCGGATGACGCTCGATCTCCCAACTGGCCTGCGCGAACTCTATTCCGTGAGCTACGGCCGTTACGGATACGCGGTGCTCGCGCGCGACGGTCAGGTCCTGCTCGGGTCACGTCCGAACGGCGAGACACTGTTTCCCGAGGATCCGCGCCGCGGCAGCCCATCGTTCTTTCAGCGCCCGCTGGGCCAATCGCGGATGTTCGGCGCCAGCGTCCCATATCGGTTTGGTAATGACACCGTCTGGTTGCAGGTCTGGGAAGACCAGGAACACCGTGACGTCCTGATCGATGATATCGTCGCGGAATTCCTGCCCCATGTCGCCTGGGTGATCCTGCCCGTTCTCGCCGTGCTGTTGGGCATCGATCTGGCGATCGTCGGCCGCACCCTGCGCCCGCTGGACGAAGCCTCACGCCGCGCCGAACAGATCGGTCCGACACAGACCGACATTCGCCTGCCGGAAACACGCATGCCGCGCGATGTGCTGCCGCTGGTGCGCGCGATCAACGAAGCGCTGGAGCGGTTGGAGCGCGGCTTCATCATGCAGCGCGATTTCGTGGCCGACGCGGCGCACGAGTTGCGCACCCCGCTGGCGATTCTGCGCGCGCAGGTCGAGGCCATCGCCGATCAGGACCCGCGGCACGCCCTGCTTGCCGACATCGGCGGCATGACCCGCATCGTCAATCAGCTCATCGAGGTTGCGGAATCCGATGCGCTGACCATCAGACCGGGTGAGGTCGCTGACCTGCGCGCGGTCGCGACCGAGGTCGTGGCCTTCATGGCGCCCGTCGCGATCACCGCCGGCAAGGACATCGCGATCAGCGAGGAGACGGAAGCGGTCTGGGTTGAAGGCAACGGCGCCGCCTTGTTCCAGGCGATCCGCAACCTGGTGGAGAACGCGATCATCCACACCCCGCCCGGAACCGCCGTCGAGGTGACGGTCACACCGGAGGGCGGCGTCACGGTGCGCGATGCCGGCACCGGTATCCCGCGGGAGCAGCGGGACCTCATCTTCCAGCGCTTTTGGCGTGGCGATCGCAGCCGTGCCGGCGGCACCGGGCTCGGCCTCGCGATCGTCGCCCGCGTCGTGCGGGCGCATGGCGGTCACATCGCGGTGGCCGATGCCCACCCGCGCGGCGCAGCCTTTACCATTCGTCTGCGCTCCGCTGTCCCGGCACCTGTTGCCTGAACGCGCTCATCCGGGGCAAATGGTTACTAGTTGTGAACGACCCGATATCAAAACATTATTGACGTGTGCAGGCCGGCGATCAAGTCGTTCTTCAGTGGCTTGCTGCTGGCCGCGGTTGGGATGTTGGCCCCAGGGTTCACCACCACCTGTAGATCCGGCTGCAACGTCGACCACGGCGCAATCTGGCACTGATACGTCAGCTCGATTACCGTCTTGTTGCCGGAATATGGCGTCCCGGACCCGGTATAGAAGATCACACCGTTACCAAACCGACGTGCCGCCGGACTGATGGCCATATACGACGCCCCCAACCCCAGCGTGTCATTCTCCCGCCCGGCAAACGGCCCGATCCAGTTCAATCCGCCCTCGATAAAAAGATTGCTCAGATTGCAATCGCCGGGCGAGCCCATCACCTGCAGGAACATGCCGACCCCGCCGGTCTTGCTGCCCGGTTCGCGCCAGACCAATTGATCCATGATGCCGTAGATCGCGTAATTCCCGGAATGTCGCTGCGGCTGCCCCGTGCTCGTCGGACTGGCCAGCGATTGGCCGGTATTGTCGTAAAGCCGATCAGAGAAGTTGCCGGAATCATACCGGGCGCCGAGCTTGTAGGTGCCCGGCAATCCGGTCGCATTGTCGCCTTGATTGACCAAGTGCCACAGCTCGCCCACCGTCAGCGCGTGGCCACTCAGGCGGAACGCCGTGCCGCCGCTGTCGCGCTCCTGCGGATTGCCGGTGCCGGGCGGCGCGGGATCGTCTCCCGCTCCTGCGCGCGCACCACCTTGCCGACGGTGTGCAGTCCCGGTGTGCCCAACCGCGCGTCGAACTCCGCCGCGTCGTGTTGAATCTTGTCGAAATCATGTGCGAACGGCTTTTCGCCGATGAATTCATACACCGCGTCCAGCGCCCGCTTCGGATCGCCGGTCGGTGTCTCGTAGGTCAGCAGCATCAAGCGGTCGACTGCTCGCCGAAGAAACCCTCGCGCAGCGCGTTCTACGAGAAGCCAATCATTCCGACTACGGAACAAAATTCCTCCGCCTGCGAATAGACCGTGCCGCCTGGTTCGAAGTTGAAGATCTTTGAAGGCTCGAACTTATTGCGGCGGATCAACCGCTCGATGCGGTCCAGGATCCACGGCACGTGCCGCACGCAGCAGCTCACTTTCGCATCCGGGAACAACGCCGCCAGCGTCGGCAGCTTCGAACACCACAGCCGATTGGTGTCGAACACCACCCGGGTGGGATGCTCACGGTGATAGTACGAGTCGAACGCTCCGGTCAGAATCGCCCAGCGCTGCGCGCCATCGATGAACACCGCGGTCTCGTTGTCCTGGCTCATCTGCCGCAGCAGCGCGGTGAACAGCGAGCCCACCGGGCTCGACATGCCGGCATGCACCCGCTTGTTCTGCCGCAGCAGCGCCGCCAGCAAGGTCGAGCCCGAGCGTGGCAGTCCCGAGATGAAATGGATCCCGTGTTTCATGCCGTGATGATACCCCCCGCTTGCGCCGAGTCTCGGTCACGCGTTCTCGCCTGGCAAGGGTGCCTGCCGACAGGGTGCCTGCCGACAGGTCTTGCCACACTAGGTCCAATAGGGTCGATATCGGGTATGCTCGCGCAACCTTAACAACCGGAGACAATCATGGCCAGCCAGCCAGCCAGTCCACGCGACGCCGTCCGCAAGACGGTCCCCAAGATGATAGAGGTGACCGAACAGGTCATCTATGGCGACATCTGGGAGCGTCCCGGCCTGAGCAAGCGGGATCGCAGCCTGATCGTTATCGCCTCGCTGATTTCCACCTGCCGCCCCGAGCAGCTCCGTGGCCATCTGGCGCGCGCGCTGGACAACGGTGTGACGCAAGACGAGATCGCCGAGGTGATCACCCATCTCGCCTTCTATTCCGGTTGGCCGGCCTCGATGACCGCGGCGCGCATCGCCAAGGAGGTGTTCGAGGAGCGGGGCGTGGCCTGACCACCGGCGCAAACGCACCGGCGGGACCCGACCGCCACGCGAGGCCGCTGGTTGATCAGACCCAGGAGCGGGCTAGTGTCCCCGTGGGATAACAAGGCCGAAATGACCACATGGAGGGGACGGAGATGAGACGCAGGACGTTCGTTCGTTGCGCCGCTGCCACGGCTTTGGCATCGGTGCGAGGTCCCGCCATCGCGCAAACGACCCGCGCGCGCACGCTGCGCTTTGTCCCGCAAGCCAACCTGACCGTGTTGGACCCGATTTTCACCTCCGCCTCGGTCACCCGCAGCCATGGCTACTTGATCTACGACACACTGTTCGGCATCACCGGCGACGATCGTTTCGGCCCGCAGATGGCAGAGGGGTATGCATCCGCTGACGACGGGCGCAGCTACCTGATCCGGCTGCGCGACGGGCTGAAATTCCACAATGGCGAACCGGTCCGCGCCCAGGACTGCGTGGCCAGCCTGCAGCGCTGGACAGCGCGCGACGTGGTCGGCCAAACCGCCGCCCAGTTCGTTGATGGCTGGAGTGCGCAGGACGACCGCACGATCCGCATCACGCTGAAGCAGAAGTTGCCACTCTTCATGGAGCTTATCGGCAAGGGTGGTGCATCGGTCCCCTTCATTATGCCCGAGCATATCGCCACCACCGACCCGTTCAAACCGGTCATCGAGACGATCGGCTCCGGACCGTTCAAATTTATCAAAGCCGAGTTCGTTGCCGGTGCGCGCGTCGTCTATGAGCGGAATGCCGACTACGTGCCGCGCCAGGAACCACCGGACGGCACCACTGGTGGCAAGGTGGTTCATTTCGAGCGTGTCGAGTGGCAGGTGATCCCCGACGCCGCGACGGCCGCCGCCGCGCTCCAGGCCGGCGAGGTGGATTGGTACGAACAGGTCCAGGCCGATCTGGTTCCGCTGCTGCGGCGCAATCCCAATATCACCGTCGATCTGGCGCTGGCAGCTGGCTATATGGGCCTGCTGCGCTTCAACCAGCTCGTCGCGCCGTTCGACAATGCCGCCATCCGGCGCGCGGTGGCGATGGCGGTCGACCAGTCGGACTACATGGCCGCGTTGACCGGCAACGATGCCGACGCCTATCGCGTATGCAAGTCCATGCTGACCTGCGGCACGCCCTACGCCCGCGAGGTCGGCGCGTCGGCGATGCCAGCCGACCTGGACAAGGCCCGCGCTGCCCTCAAGGCGGCGGGCTACCAGGGCGAGAAGGTGGTCATCCTACATCCCGTCGATGTCGCAACTATCGCCCCGATGGATGACGTGACGTTCGACCTGCTGCGGAAACTCGGCATGAACGCCGAGCTCGACGCCGCTGATTTCGGCACGGTGACGCAACGCCGCACCAGCAAGGCACCGATCGACAAGGGCGGCTGGTCCATTCTGCACACCTGGGGGCCACCCAGCGTGATGGGGACGCCGCTCGCCAATCAGTTCATCCGCGGCCTCGGTGCGAGCGGCTTCCCGGGCTGGGCAACGGACGACACGATCGAGCAAATGATCCGCCAATGGGTACTGGCGCCCGACGCCGCCGCGCGCAACGCGCTCACCGACGCGATCCAGGCCCGGGCGTTCGAGACGGTGCCGATGATCCCGCTCGGGTTGTTTCAGATCCACACCGCATTCGCCAAGACCATTGTGGGACACACGAAGTTCGATGGCGCCCTGTTCTGGAACCTGCGCCGGACCTGATGCGACCAATGACCGGTGGGAGATAGCCGAGGCGGCATTGGCGCACATGCTGCGCGACGGGACGGAAACTGCCTACCAACGCGGGGCCTTATGGAGAAGTGGCGACATGCGTTGGGCGCGTCGGGGCATCCAACGCCGCTGCAGCGCGACTGAGCGGGAGCAGCGCGGGCGGCAGCGCACTGCCACGTGTGTTATACCAGGAGCCATAGCACGTGACTCACTGCTTTGATCTTTATCCGACGCGGTGCGGTGTGATTCCCCTAGTCCGGTAATTTGGCTGAGGGAAGCATCGATGGGTCGGGCTGTGATGATCACGCGTTTGGATTGGTCTGCGGCTGAGTTGTGCCGTGTTGCGTCGAGAGAGGGATGGCCGGGTTGTACGGCGGCTTCTGGCGCTGGCATTGATCCTCGAAGGGCACGCGCGCGAGGCGGCGGCTTCGCTGAGCGGGATGCAGCGACAGACGCTGCGGGACTGGGTGCATCGCTATAACGAGGCGGGCTTGGCGGGGTTATCGTCTCGGGTCAGTTCGGGTCCTGCGCGGTTGCTGAGCGCGGACCGGATGGAGGCGTTCAGGGAGCTGGTGATCAACGGGCCTGACCCGGAGATCGACAAGGTGGTTCGGTGGCGCTGCGTCGATTTGCGGGAGAAGCTCGCGGGGCGTTTTTCTGTCTCGGTGCACAAGCGCACGGTGGCGAAGTGGCTGCGTGAACTGGATCTCACCCGGCTGCAGCCGCGGCCGTTCCATCCGAACCAGGACGCCGCGGCCCAGGCGGCATATAAAAAAATTCACGCGCCTGGTCGCCGAGGCGTTGCCGGCATCGGCTGCGGGGAAAGACATTGAGGTCTGGTTTTCTGATGAAGCCAGGGTCGGGCAGAAAGGCTCGCTCGAATACGTTTCGGATCCGATCGGATCACGGCCACCGATGGTGCGGGACAACCGTCACGACTCTGTTCACCTGTTCGGCGCGATCTGCCCATGTCGTGGTGTCGGTGCTGCGATCATCATGCCCGCCGTCAACACCGAGGCGATGAACGAGCACCTGGCCGAGATCAGCACACAGATATCACCAGGGGCACATGCTGTCCTGGTCTGCGACGGTGCCGGATGGCATCAGCCGGGCAAACGCCTGCGCGTGCCCGACAACATCACGCTCCTGCCGCTGCCGCCCTACGCCCCAGAGCTCAACCCGATGGAGAACGTTTGGGACTATCTACGCGGCAACAAGCTGAGCAGCCTGGTCTGGGACAGCTACGACGCCATCGTGCACGCCTGCAAAGACGCCTGGAACTTCCTCGTCAACGATCCAGAACGCATCGCATCAATCGGAACCAGACACTGGGCATCGGTCAAAGGCTAAGGCCTCTGGTATCAGGCGGGAGAATTTGTTTTATTCGCTAAATCGGTTCAGACCAGGACCCGATCAGCGCCGATTCCGTGGCCGGCACCCAACGCATCCCGGATCGCACCACGCGCGACCAATGTATCCAATTCAGGCTCGCTGCTCCCAAGCCCCTGCAACGTCGCGACCATACTACCGCCGCCATGCCCTGTGGGATCGAAACTGACCAGAGCGTCGGAACCCCGAACCGTGATCATCAGGTATTTTCCCAGAACCGCGGTGTGGTCATTCAGATCGACGTTCGCCTCGCTCAGGAGAGAACGAAGATCCAGGACATCCGTCCTGGGATCGAAGCCGGCGATCTGATCCACGGCGTTTGCGTGCAGGACGAGTGTATCGGCGCTGGCGCCCGCCAGGAACTGGATTGTGTGGCTGCCCAACCCGGGATCGATCAGTTGCTCTGATCCGGTGATCGTGATGATGCTTGTATCAACCGAGCTGGTGGTTGCGGTGCCGGTCGTCGAGCTGGAGATGTACGCCGTCGTCGCGCTCATTCCGGCGGTCACCGACGCGTCGTTCGGCCACGCGCCGTCAACACCGTTCAGCACGGTGTGGGCGGCTGTGACGAACGAAGCCGGCAAAGTCGCCGTTTCTCCCAGTCCGGCCGCAGCCGTCCTGGTTGTGAAGTCCAGCGCGACGGCGATCTTGTTTTCCACCTCAATCGCATCGGTACCCGTTGCACCGTTCGCGATCTCTAGCGCCGCCGCGCCGAGCGCAACCGAACCGCTTGTGAGCTGACCGACCCAGTAGGCCTCGCCAGGCGCATCCGGCGCACGATCGAATAGGTTTTCGTAAAGGCTACTGATGAAGCTGGTGAGGCCGGCCTGGGCGGCGGGAGTGTTCAGATTGAGATCCGGCGTGGAGAGGAACGGATAGAGAGCTAAGGTCTCCTGCTGTGGCGTGAACGAGTTGGCAATGTTGGTTAATGCCAGTGCCGCGCTCTGCCCGTCAGCCTGCGCCTGAGCGTCTTGCCCGGCCCAGTAGGTGAGGCCGCCACCGTCGGCAGCGCGGTTGAAATACGCGATGTAAATCAGCTCAAGTTGCTGATTGGTATTGAGGATGCCAATCATTCCGGTGTTATTTGTCTCTGTCGTTATGACACTGGTCGTGTTGTTGCTGGCGGACTTCCCTGCTGTGTCCGTTACGTTGATTGTGAAGCTGGTCGTTACGGTCTGGCCGGCTGGGGCTTCGAGCGGCGTCGGATTGAAAACCCACCCACTTAGCGCCGCCGTAACCGCCGTCGCGGAACCGGTGACGGTGTAGACCCCGGTCGACGCATTGTAGCTGCCACCGCCTAGGTTCGACAGCGTGCCGTCCGCCGTCGCAGACAGGGTGACGGTCACCGTCTCGATCTGACCGAAATTCGCATCCCCGATGATGACTTTGGAGAATGGCGAAATCGTCGCCTGATCCGTCAACGTCTGGCCAGCCACGGTGCCGCCGATCGTCGGCAGCACGGCAATGGCAGTGACGCTAACAGTTGTTGCGCTGTCGGTAGCGCTTGCCCCCGCCGTGTCGGTGTCGGTGATGGTGAACCCGGTGGTGACGGTCTGCCCAGGCGCCACCTGATGGGCGGTCGGTGTGAACACCAGCC
>DATHNE010000236.1:0-9378 GCA_035486355.1 Acetobacteraceae bacterium | reverse complement strand
GGCCGCGATGCGACCTCAAGCGGTGACCGGGTGATGGCGGAAGGCTATTTCCAGCACGCCGAGCACTATTTCCGCATCCTGAACGCGATGAACCAGGCCGCGCAGCAGAACCAGCCGCAGAATGGCCAGGTTCAGCAGGGGCAGCGTCGGCCGTACAACGGCGAGGAAGGCGGGCAGCCCGGCATGCAGGGGGACGGCGACGAATCGGCTCCGGGCACGGGCGACCAGCCGGAAGCCCGCGAAATCCCGATCGCCGCGGCCCCGCCCGAAAGCTAAACCGAGCGCCGTTGATCATGACCCGTGTTCGTCAGGCCTGCGAAAGCCGGCATCCAGCACCGAGCACCAGTTGGTGGGTATCCGATGGATACCCTGCTTGCGCGGGTATGACGGGTATGGGTCAAGCCCCACAACCCTTGGTCGAAGCCCTCACAGACGTCCGCTGGACAGTTCCGCCCGCAGGCGGTCGGCGGGCAGCCCGCTGATCAAGCCCTGGCGCAAGAACAGGTCGATCAGCACCAGGGTGACGTTGAACTTGAAGTCGTCGGTGTCGCGGACCGCAGCGAGCACGCGTTCGATCGGCCACAGCTCGAACGAGTCCACCTCGCCATCCGTCGCGCGCGGCCGGAAATCCTGCGGCAGTTCCAGGTCGTAACAAGATAACCGGTCGCGCCGCAGGCCTTCGAACCGTTCCATTGCGTAGCTGATGACCCCGACCCGCCGCGCTCCGGCCGCGATCCCGGCCGGCACCGCGGCTTCTTCCGCAGCCTCCTTCACCAACGTCTCTTCGGCGGTGAGGCCGGCCGGCACACCACCCGCCACCAGGTGGTCGAGCTTGCCCGGATCCAGCGCTTTGCTCATCGCCCGGCGCGCGATCCACAGGAACAGGCCGTCATCGCGCCGCACCAGGCCGTTGACATGCACCCCCTCGGCCGCCACGCCGAACGCGGGTAACGCACCCCGATCGATCGTCGTCAGCACCGGCCCCTGCGGCGCCGCACGCACATCGAACGCCTCGTCGCGCCAACGGCAGAAGCCGCCTGCCGACAGTTGGCGCGCGATCCGCGGCAATGCGCCCGGTTCAGTCAGCGTGACCCGCGTCGGCTCCGACCGGATCTCGGGATAGGTGGCAAGCACCTCAGCCAACCGCGGCGGCACCCATCCGACCTGATCGGCCAGGATGCAAAACGCCCGCCGGGTGCCCGGCAGCTTGGCGTTGTGGCAGACGCGGATGTGCCGCAGAAATCCTTCGACACCGGCTTCATCGGTCACATCGCTCGCCTTTCCAATCGGCCGCCAGCATGCCACATGCGAGGCATGCGACCCAGCCCTCATGCCGCCCCTTTGGACCTGGCGACACCGCAACGCTCCACCTGGCAGACCATCCGCAGCTTGCTGCCCTATCTGTGGCCACACGGCGATCACGTCGCTCATGTGCGTGTGATTGTGGCGACCGGCTGCCTGGTGGCGGCAAAGGTCGCCACGGTCTATGTGCCGGTGATCTACGGCCGCACGGTCGATGCGCTGGCCCCGAAGACGGGCACGGCGGCAACGTTGGCGGTACCGATCGCCCTCATCATCGCCTATGCGCTGACGCGCGTGGCTTCCTCGGGCTTCGGGGAGCTGCGCGACGCGGCGTTTGCCGCGGTGCAGCAACGCGCCGCGCGGCTGATGGCGCTGCAGACGTTCCAGCATCTGCACCGGCTGTCATTGGGCTTCCATTTGGATCGTCAGACCGGCGGCCTGTCGCGGGTGATCGATCGCGGGGCGCAGGGCGTGCAGTCGGTGCTGCGGCTCGCGGTGTTCAACATCATCCCGACGCTGCTGGAACTGGGACTGGTCACCGGGATCCTGTGGGCTTTGTTCGATTGGCGGTTCGCCGCCGTCACGTTCCTGGCCGTCGGCTTCTATCTGGGCTTCACAGTCTGGTTCA
Organism: Acetobacteraceae bacterium; assembly: GCA_035486355.1. Classification (GTDB taxonomy): domain Bacteria; phylum Pseudomonadota; class Alphaproteobacteria; order Acetobacterales; family Acetobacteraceae; genus Palsa-883. The sequence goes on along the minus strand of DATHNE010000236.1, from coordinate 7,448 downwards.
GCGCCTATCGCGTGCGCCTGCGCCGGGCGATGAACGACACCGACAACGAGGCACAATCGCGCGCCATCGACAGCCTGTTGAACTTCGAGACAGTCAAATACTTCGGCAACGAGGGTCACGAAGCACGCCGCTTCGACCAGGCGCTGGCGCGCTATGAACGGGCGGCGGTGCGCAGCCAAGTGACGCTGAACATGCTGAACCTGGGCCAGCAGTGCATCGTTGCGTTTGGGCTGGGCATTATCATGCTGATGGCCGCGCGCGGCGTGCTGGCCGGTAGCATGACTGTGGGCAAGTTCGTGTTGGTCAACACCTATCTGATGCAGCTCTATCAGCCCTTGAACTTCCTGGGGTTCGTCTATCGCGAAATCCGTCAAGGTCTGGTCGACATGGAGCAGTTGTTCCGCCTGCTGTCGGTGCCACAAGACGTCGCCGATCGGCCTGGCGCGAAGTCCCTGCCCGCGCATCTCACCGAGAGCGCTGCCTGCGAGGTGCGGTTCGAAGGCGTGACATTCGGCTACCGGTCCAATCGCACCATTCTGCAAGGCGTCGACCTGATGGTTCCCGCCGGCCACAAACTGGCAATCGTCGGCCCCACCGGCGCAGGCAAGTCCACCATCACGCGCCTGCTGTTCCGCTTCTACGACGTCACCGGCGGGCGCGTGCTGATTGATGGCATCGACATCCGCGACCTGGCCCAGGAAAGCCTGCGCGCGACGATCGGCGTGGTGCCGCAGGACACCGTGCTGTTCAACGACACGATCCGCTACAACATCGCCTATGGCCGGCCGGGCGCCAGCAACGCCGACATCGAGCATGCGGCGCGGCGGGCGCAGATCCATGACTTCGTCATGTCGCTGCCGGACAAATACGACACGCGCGTTGGCGAGCGCGGCCTGAAACTCTCCGGCGGCGAAAAGCAGCGCGTCGCCATCGCCCGCACCATCCTGAAGAACCCGCGCATCCTGATCCTGGACGAGGCGACCAGCGCGCTGGATACGGCCACCGAGCAGGAGATCCAGGCCGCTTTGCGCGCGGTGTCTCGTCACCGCACCACGATCGCCATCGCCCATCGCCTGTCCACCGTCATTGATGCCGAGGAAATCGTCGTGCTGGACGAAGGGCGGGTCGCGGAGCGTGGCACCCATGCAACCTTGCTGGCCCATGGCGGGTTGTACGCCCGCATGTGGGCCGCGCAGGCCGAACAGCAGGACAACGCGGAACCGGCGCCCGCGCAGGCCGCCGAATAGCGCCAGGGAGACACCCATGCCGATCGACGCCACCACGCCCGAGCCGCCGCCCTCGGAACTGAGCCACGCCGGGGCGGTCGTCGACAAAGCCATCGAATACATGCTGGGCCAGGACATCGGTTCCCTGGCGATCGCCTCCTCCCTGCTGGGCGGCGCGCTCGCCATCCTGTCGCGTAGTGTCGCCGATGAGGCGATCGTCGCCATCCTCAACAATGCCATCAGCAGTGTCCGGGCCGGTGACCTGCGGCGAATGGCCGGCAAGGCCGAGTGATCGTCGCCGGGGACATTCCTGGTGGCCTGCCCAGCCGTATGTGCGGGTTGACGTCGCTGGGCCCCTTCGCCATAACCCGCGCCTTCTGAATTCTTGGGGTTTTCGAGATGTCCCGCCGTTGCGAGGTTACCGGCACGGGCGTGCTGACCGGCAACAACGTCAGCCACGCCAACAACAAGACCCGTCGTCGGTTCCTGCCCAACCTGCAGGAGACCTCGCTGCTGTCCGATGTGCTCGGGCTGCAGGTGCGGCTGCGGCTCACCACCCGCGCGCTGCGCACCATTGAGCACAATGGCGGGATCGACGCCTATCTGCTGGGCCGCCCGAATAGCCGGCTCGCGCCCGAGGCGCTGCCGCTGAAGCGTCGCATCGAGCGGGCCCAGGCCAAGCGCGCCGCCAAGGCCGCCTGATCCCGACCGCGCCGTTAACCCGTCCCTGCCCTTGCTGGCCCGGATCGGGGAAATGGCGCTGTTGCCATCCCGCTGTTCGGCCCGGTTGCGGTTCTGCCGATCACCGCGGTGGCGGCGATCGTCGTGACAGATCGGCGCCGGCAATCGCGCCGCCTTCATCTGGTGCAGGCGGAACGTCGTCGCGCCCGTACTACGCCTGCGGCCGCGATCCGCACGTTGCGCCTGGCCCGGATCGAGGTGACATCGTCGGTCGGCACACGCGTGACCCGCGATATGCCGATCGCCCGCGTGGTTCGACCAGTTCCCGCCAGGGCGGTTTGACAAGCCACGCGCCACGCTCTGAGACTGCCCGCCGGTGGGCGGATGGAGACAGGGCCATGGTACAGACCGCGGACAGTCAACACGCGCGACAGACGCAGCGCCGCAAGAGCGGCAATGGTTGGCACACCACGTTCATCGGCGAGAATCGCCGGACGCGCGATCCCGACCTGCCGGAGCCGGCCCGCGACACGCTGTTCCCAATGGCCTTCCTGGTGGAGAAGGATCCGGGCGCGATTGTGCGTCCGCATTTCCATCGCGCCGACCAGTATCAGGTGGTGATGTCCGGCAGCGGGCGGATGGGTCTGCATCCACTCGATGGGATCGCCGTGCACTACACCGACGCCTATTCCGCCTACGGTCCGATCGTAGCGGCCGACGATGGGCTCGCGTGGTTCACCCTGCGCAATGGCTGGGATCCAGGCGCGCGGTACATGACGGAATCGCGCCCGGAGCTACGCGCCGCGCGGGCGCAGAACTTCCAGCATCGCGAGGCCGTCGCCGACGGTATTCATCCGCTGTCCCCGGCCGCTCTGGCCGCGCTCCACGAGGTTCAGTGCAACCCCATCCTGGGACCAAACCCGGACGGGCTGGGGACTTGGCATTGCCTGCTGCCACCGAACGCCGTGCTGCGTGGCCCCGATCCAGCAACCGGGGCCGGGCAGTTCTGGATCGTGCTGGCCGGAACCATGGCAGCGGCTGGGTCCGGCCCGCTATCCCCACAATCCTGCGTGTTTGCCGCACCGGACGATGCGCCGCTACTGGTGCACGCCGATGCCGGTGGCGCCGAGGCGCTTTGTCTCCAGTTCCCGCTTCACCCAACTCACTAAGCGCAGCCGACCGGCACAGTCGCGCCAGACGCCTGCAGCCCACGCATCATGTCGCTGAGCAGCAGCCCACCAGAGGTTTGCAGCGTGGTGTGAGCCGTAGTGGCCGTTGTCCCGCCCTGTGGGCTCGCGGTTTGAGTGCCGCTGGAATCTATTGATCTGCTGCCGTGATGATGATGCCGATGCCCACCGCTTGGCACGCCACGCCCCGGCTCGGTCTGGTAGGCCGTCCAGGTTGGGTCACTGGCACCGATCGGTTGCCCGGCCGGAGCGACTGCGAAGTCCCGCCCCAGCCGCTTGCTGCTGAGGCCGCATTCGAAACGACGGTCGCCGCGGATGACGCGGCCTGGGTGGCGCTCACACTGGTGACACTCATCGGATGCTCTTGCGGACAGACCTGCACCCGACACAGCATGCGCCATGCCAGCCGCAATCGCGCGGAACGCCGCTGTGTCCGCGCGCCGTCCGGCAGGTCCGTCCCGGCAAACTCTGCCGGGTGAACCCAATCAGCCGGGTGTCGCCAGACTGCCGGCCAGCAGCATGGTGACGCGACGCGCGAACGCCGCCGGATCCTTCGGCAGATCGCCCTCCTGCACCCGCGCCAGATCGAGTAGCGTTGACGCCGCCGCCTCGATCGCTGCCGTATCGGCATGACGTGGCACCAGCGCGGCGATCAGCGGATGGGTCGGATTGACCTCCAGCACCGGCAGCCCCGGCATCGACGACCGCCCCGCCCGCTGCATCAGCCGCTGCATCTGCAGGTCCGGCCCCTTTCCCGACGACGCCAGCACCACCGCGCTGTCGGTCAGCCGCGCGGTCGCCCGCACGTCGTCGACCTCCCCCTCCAGTGCCACCTTCAGCGCCGAGGTCAGCAGCGAGATGTCCGGCAGGTCGGCATCCTTGCCGAGATCATCCACCGCCTGCGTCACGCTGCGCAGTTTCTTGCCCTCAAACGTGTCCAGCCGGTCGGGCCAGAACGCATCGATGGGATCAGGCAGCAACAGCACCTCGAACCCCTTGGCGCGGAAGCCTTCGAGTTGGGGCGAGGCCTTCAGCGCCTCCACATTGTCGCCGGCCAGGTAATAGATCGTCTCCTGCCCCTGCTGCATACGCGCACTATATTCAGCCAGGCTGACCCAGCCGTCTTCCTTCGAGGACCGGAACCGCATCAGCGCGGCAACCTCGGTGCGATGCTCGCTGTCCTCCCACACGCCTTCTTTCAGCAGCGGACCGAAATTCTCCCAGAACTTCGCGTAGTCCTCCGCCTCCTTTGCGCGCGTCTTCAGCTCGCCCAGCACGCGGCTGATCAGCGCCTTGCGGATGCGCCCCAGCACCGGCGTCGATTGCAGCATCTCGCGCGAGACGTTCAGCGGCAGGTCCTCGGTATCCACCACGCCCTGCACGAAGCGCAGCCAATGCGGCAGCAGCTCGCCCTTGTCGGTGATGAACATCCGCCGCACGTGCAGCCGCACATGCGAGTCCCGGTCGCCCTCGAACAGGTCGAACGGCCGCGCGCCCGGAATGAACAGCAGGGCGTAATATTCCAGCGCGCCCTCGGCCTTCCAGTGCAGCGTGGCCCAGGGCTCGTCAAAATAATGGCCAAGATGGCGGTAGAATTCCTTGTAGGCCTGCTCGGTCACATCCGCCTTCGGCTTGCGCCACAGCGCGGTGCCCTCGTTCGCCGGCTGGTCCTTGCCGTCCTGCGCGATGGTGATCGGCACGGTGATGTGGTCGGCCCATTTGCGCACCACAGCACCCAGCCGGATCGGATCCAGATACTCCTCGGCGTCGGACTTAATATGCAGCACGACGTCAGTGCCGGGCGTCTCGCGCGTCGCCGGCGTGATGGTGAAAGCACCGCCATCCGAGGCCCAGGTGAACGCCTCCTCGGTGCCGACCTTGCGCGAGGTGACCTCGACGTGGTCGGCCACCATGAAGGCGGAGTAGAAGCCGACGCCGAACTGACCGATCAGGTTGGGCCGATCCTCAGGCTTGGCGTCCGCCAGCGTCTGGCCGAAGGCGCGGGTGCCAGATCGGGCGATCGTGCCGAGGTTGTCGATCAGCTCCTGCCGCGACATGCCAATGCCGTCATCGCCCAGCAGCAGCGTGCGCGCGTCCTTGTCAGGCACCAGCCGGATTTTGGCGTCGGCCGGCAAGGCAGCAGCCGCGTTGGTCAATGCCTCGAACCGGCGGCGGTCCATCGCGTCCGCGGCGTTGGCCACCAGCTCCCGCAGGAAAATCTCGCGCTCGGAGTAGAGCGAATGCACCACGAGATCGAGCAGGCGGCCGACCTCGGCCCCAAATTCGTGTTTCTCCGCAGTCACGGTCGTGTCGTTCATCCAGCGTCTCCCTTCGCGGCCGGCGATATGCGTGCGATCGCGAGATGTTTCAACCGGGCGGGTGCGACGTGCCGATCTTTCTTGTCCTCCCCGCGCGGGCTTGGGCCGCTTCGCGGCCCAAGCCCGCGCGGGGAGGACAAGACCCGCAACAGGTCGATGGCGTTCTTCCCCTATGACGCGCATATGGCACCAAACCACCCCATCCGCCCATCGTCCTCGCAGGGAAAGGGGTTCTCCACCGACACGACCGGACCTCGCTCCACCGACCCGGGCCGCCCACGCCCCGCAAGGCCCATCGCAGAGCACGCCGAGGATCGAAGCGCTGCCGCATCGCAGGGGCGCGCCATGACCGCGATGCGCTCCGCGCGAGGCGCCACCCACCCCACGTTCCACCGGATCGTTTCTCCCACTCCCCCAATCGAACAGCGTACCGATCCGCCCGCGCACACCGCAGATTCCGGAGACACGCCGGGCGTTGCCCGGTCATACCCGGGCGCACCCGCATCCCGCGTCAGCCGAGGCCGCGTCAGCCGAGGCCGCGAGGATCACGAATTCGTGATACGATAATATCGATACGTGCCCCCCCATCCGTGGTCTTCCCTCAGAAGGTTGAGCGAGGTCAGCAATGCCGGCGCGACGGGCAGGGGAACGGACCATCGGCGCTCTGCTGCTGACACTGGCCCTCGCCATGCCGGCGCATGCCGCCGCGCCAGACGTCATCGTCTACGGCGATCCCACCCTGAACCACGCGCTGCACGACGTCGCCGACCGGTTCACCGCCCAGACCGGGGTGCCGGTGCACGTCTTCGCCGCCCCCCCCAGCATCATCCTCGCCCAGCTCCGCCACGCGGTGTGGAACGACGTGGTGGTGACCCAGGCCCCCTGGATGGACCAGGCGGTCAAGGACGCCGTCATCGAGCCGAACACGCGCACCGGGTCCTGGCGCACCACCCTGGTGATCGCCGCAGCCACCGACGGCGCGGCGGGCGAGACCTTGGCCATTCCTGACCCGACCCCGGCGTCCAGCATCGATGGCCCGGCGGTGGTCTCGGCCGCCGGACTGCGCCCCGCCAAGGTGCAGGGTGTGGCGAACGGCGCCAATGTTGTGTTCCTGCTGAAAACCGGCGCCGCCGCCCAAGGACTCCTGCACCTGACCGATGTGCGCGCCGACCCAACGCTGCACGTCGTCGCGCCAGTGCCGGGCGCCGCCTACACGCCAATCATCTACGACGCCGCGATCAGCACGTTGACGCACAGCCCCAACGCGCGCGCCTTCCTGGACTATCTGCATTCACCCGCGGCCACCGACATCATGCACGCCGACGGCCTGGAGACCGTGAAATGAGCGCAACGACCGAGACCGAGGTCCTGGAACATCGCTGGCCGGTCCGCCTGACCCACTGGCTGATGGCAGCGGCGATCCTGATCATGATCGGCAGCGGCTGGCGCATCTATAACGCCTCCCCGATCCTCCCGTTCCGCTTCCCCGAGGCGGTCACCCTGGGCGGCGATGTCAACGTCGCGCTGACCTGGCACAACGATCCGGGCGTCGCGAGCGCCATCGCCTGGCATTTCGCCGGCATGTGGGTGCTGCTGGTCGCCTATCTGCTGTTCGTCGCCTGGGGCGCGCTGTCCGGACATTTCCGCCGCGATTTCCTGCCGGTGGGACCAACAAGTTTCCGGCGCGACTTCCTCGCCGCCGCGCGCTTTCAGCTCAGGCACAAGCTGGGCGAGTACAACGCCGTGCAGAAGGTGTTCTATTGGGGCGTGCTGGTGCTGGTGCTGCTGATGATCGTTTCAGGGATCGCAATCTGGAAGCCGGTGCAGACCTATCCGCTGGTGGATTTGTTCGGCGGCTTCCAGGGCGCGCGGATCGTGCATTTCCTCGGCATGGCGGGGATCTGCGGCTTCCTGCTGGTGCATGTCGCGCTGGTGGTGCTGGTGCCGAAGACCTTCGTTGCGATGGTATTGGGCCGCGCGACCGGAGGGCATCCCTCATGAGCCTCAATCGCCGCGCGCTGCTGCGCAACGGGTTG
>DATHNE010000235.1:0-7329 GCA_035486355.1 Acetobacteraceae bacterium | reverse complement strand
CGTTGTCGGATCGTCGCGGAAAGCCCCCAGCATGCGGCTGGTGACCATGGTGACCCCAGGCTTGTGGATGCCGCGCGTGGTCATGCACTGGTGGGCCGCCTCGATCACCACCGCGACGCCGCGCGGCTGCAACACCTGCTGGATGGTGTTGGCGACCTGCGCGGTCAGCTTTTCCTGGATTTGCAGCCGCTTGGCGTAGGCTTCCACCACGCGGGCCAGCTTGCTGATCCCCACCACCCGGCGGTGTGGCAGATAGGCCACGTGCGCACGGCCGATGATCGGCACCATGTGATGCTCGCAATGGCTTTCCAGGCGGATATCGCGCAGCAGCACGATCTCGTCGTAGCCGTCGGTCTCCTCGAAGGTCCGCTCGAGCAGTGCCACCGGGTCGACCTCGTACCCGGCGAAGAATTCCTCGTAGGCGCGCACCACGCGGCCCGGTGTATCCACCAGCCCCTCGCGCGTGGGATCGTCGCCGGCCCAGCGCAACAGGGTGCGGACGGCCGCTTCGGCCTCTTCTCGTGTGGGACGATGGGTGCTCTCCGTGGCCGAGCCCCGGCGCGGCGCTGCGGTGACAATGTTCACGGTCTGGGCTTCCTTCTTATCAGCCTGATAGGTGACGAAGCCCGAAAAGGCCGCCGCCGGCAATTATATAGGGACATCATGCCGGCTTTTCCCGAGTGGGCAAGTCGGACATCCCTTGTCGGCGACCAGGCAAGGCCGCCGAGCTCACCCCTGGACGCCGTCCGCCTCAGCCGACCGGGATGAAGTCGTAGACCCCGACGCCCTGCACGATTAGGAACTTGCAGGGGCCGTCGTCCATGCCGTGGACATAGTGCGCGGTCTTGGGGGGTACGGTGCAGCGCTGGCCGGGCCGCAGCACATATTGGTTCCGCGGCGCTCTCGTTTCGACGACCATCGGGCCTTCCATGCAGACGAAATCGTCCGCGACATCGCTGTGCGAATGCCAAGGGACGCATTCGCCCGCGTCCAGTGTCAGGATCGAGACGCGAAGATCAGCGCCCTCGGCGATCGTCTCGCGCGCTTTGATCGTGTAGGTGCCGCGATTGCGGTCCTTCATGTCAGTGGACGCGCCCGTTCTGGTGCGGGCTGTCCAGGCTGAAGGCCGGGATCGCCACGTCAAAGTTCTCGCCCGAGGACGCGACAACCATGTGGTAGGCGCCGACCATGAAACCGGACGGTGTCTCGAGCGGCGTGCCGGAGGTGTATTCGAAGCTTTCGCCGGGTTCGAGGATCGGCTGTTCGCCGACCACGCCTGGGCCGTGGACATGTTGCGTGCGTCCGCGCGCATCGGTGATCTGCCAGGTGCGGCGCAGCAACTGCACCGCCTCACGCCCACCGTTTTCGATACGCACCCGATACGCCCAGACGAAATGCGCATCGTCGGGACGGGACTGGTCGGCAAGGAAAAACGAACGCACCGACACACGCACATCGCGCGTGGTGGCCGCGTAGTCAGCACGGCCGCCCGTGGTGGTGCCGCGCCGTGCACGGCCGCTACGCTCCCCCCCCTCACTGCGTGGGAGGGATCGTTCGCCGCGTGATTTCCGATCTTCGTCCTGCATGACGCCGTGCGCCTGGATGCCTGTCCCGCCGGGATTCAACGCTCAATGCGGCAGCTTGTCCAGAATGGGGTGTGGGTACGGCAAAGCAAGCAGTCACGGCGTTTCACAAAGTGCGCACAGAATTCTATCGGGTATGCTCCGTTGGGCGCTGCGCGCCGCGTGCTGGCATCGGCGGTGTGGCAATCCCGCGCGAAGCGCCAGCCTCATTCTTGGCGCAACTCTGTGTGCACTTTGTGAAACTCTGTGACCGCTTGCTTTCGTTGTCGGCACACACTCAGGCCATCGATAGGCGCATCCCGTTGCCACCCCGCGCTATTCAGCCGCTTGCGCAGCCAAATGCCCGAGCCCGGTCAGCGCCTGCGTCAGATCATCCTTGAGATCTTCGGCATCCTCCAACCCCACTGACAGGCGAATGACACCGTCGGTAATGCCAAGCTTCGCGCGCTCTTCCGCGCCGATGCGCATATGCGTGGTGGTAGCCGGATGCGTCGCAAGCGATTTGGAATCACCCAGGTTGTTCGATACCGCGACGAGCTGGAACCGGTTCATCACGGCGAATGCAGCCTCCTTGCCGCCGCGCACCTCGAACGTCACCACGGTGCCGCCACCGCTCATCTGTGCCTGCGCCAGTGCCACCTGCGGATGATCGGCCCGCAGCGGGTACCATACACGCGACACCTCCGACCGTGCGGCCAGAAAATCTGCAATCGATGCGGCAGCGCGACAGCCGGCCTCAACCCGCAGCTGCAACGTTTCAAGGCCCTTCAACAGTACCCAGGCGTTGAACGGCGATAGCGCCGGCCCGGTGTTGCGGATGAACGGCTGCAATGTGTCGTTGATCCACTTCTTGCTCGCCAGCACCGCCCCGCCCAACACGCGCCCCTGGCCGTCGATATGTTTCGTACACGAATACACGACGACATCGACGCCCAGCGTCATCGGCTGCTGCAACAGTGGCGTGGCAAATACATTGTCCACCACCACAATCGCCCCCGCCTCATGCGCCAGCTCGCAGACCACGCGTAGGTCGACCAGCTCCAGCATTGGGTTCGATGGCGTCTCCAGCAGCACGAGATTGGCAGGCGTGGCAAGCGCCGAGCGCCACTGACCCAGGTCGCCGCCATCGACGAACTCGGTCCGCACGCCGTAGCGCGGCAGCAGCGTCGACACGATCCAGTGACAGGACCCGAACAGCGCGCGAGAGGCCACGATGCGATCGCCGCATTTCAAATGCGACAGCAGCGCGGCATGCACCGCGGCCATGCCCGTCGCGGTGGTGCGGCAATCCTCCGCTCCTTCCAGCAATGCCATCCGCTGTTCCAGCATGGTGAGCGTGGGATTGGCGAAGCGCGAATACTGGTAGTGGTCCACCGTGCCGGCGAAGGTGCCCTCGGCCTGCTCGGCACTGTCGTAGACATAGCCGGAGGTGAGGAACAGCGCCTCGGCGGTCTCACCGTGCGCGGAACGGTGCACGCCGCCATGCACTAGGCGAGTGGCGGGACGAAGCTTGGCGAGATCAATGCTCATCTGACTGGGCCTTCCATCATGGGCCCGACCGTCGGAGCAGCTTCGGTCCGTGAAACAACGGCTGGACCGAACGCTGGCCTCTTTAGCGCGCTTGTTTCACCTCGCCGCAATCCGGCCGGACAAATCACGAGGGCCGGCCAAGCCGGCGAAGCGGACCCTAGGCCGGGGGCGATTGCGCCGTCAACCCGACCTTTTTATAACGACGCGCCGAACATCGCGGCGCGGGTGTAGTTCAATGGTAGAACGGCAGCTTCCCAAGCTGCATACGAGGGTTCGATTCCCTTCACCCGCTCCAACTTTCCCGGGCACGCCAAACAGCACCGTGATCGTCGCCCCCCTTGATGACGGTGGAATCTCCCGACAGTGAAGGAATGGCTTGAGACCGCCTGACAAGGGAAGACGATGACGTGGTGTTGCCGCGCGATCGGCGCTACAGGCAGGTCATCGACCCGACGGGCGCAGGAAGCATCCGGCCGGCAACCGGACACGCGCGACGAATGTCGCGTCGACTGTGCCTGGCCATGTCGGCGTGACTCGCCGCCTGCGGCGCCGAACACTTCAATCAGGCGAGTGCCGAAGGCGACGCAGCGGCCTACGACGCCATCTATCCGCACTACGCGGAGTTTTGTGCACTGTCAGAGATCAAGAAAAAGCCGGGATTTGGCGCGGACATCCGTGGCCAGATCGGCGGCCATTCCGTGTTCTGCCTGAATGGCGCCGGCCGCGAGCCGGATTCAGATTACCCCGTGCTGCAGGTCTCTGACCCGACAGGTGATCCGCGGACGGATGGTGTCGTTATCAGCATGACCGCGCATTTCAGCACCGCGAAATGGGCTGCCGTTCCCGGCCGTGCGTTCTTCTTCAGTGGCGGGCCGCGACGCGATCAGCCGCTGACACATGCGGGGTATGTGCACGTCCTGGCCGAGGCCAAGCGGCTCGGTCTCTATCGCGACGTGACCTTCCATGCCGAGGCATGCGAGGACAAACCGAGGACATGTCGCGGGATTATTACAAGTACGAAATATCTGTTGCCACTGACGGTGCCGTCAGCTTCGGCCGCGCCCGCTACTGCACCCGGGTGCCAGTCAGTCGCGCCCAGATGGCTCAGATAGTCGCGTATCTCAATGCGCAGAACGCCCTATATCGCAACGGAGATCGGAGACTCGACTGGAAGTTGTTCCAGGACGATTGCCGCCATCTCGCCCGCAACGCTCTGTCCGCGGCGGAAATCTGGCCCATGTGGCCGACAGATATGCCCCTGCTCATCGCCATGTTCGACTTTCCGGTCCCGAAGAACGAATGCGTTGATCTTGTGCAGCGCAGCAACGCTCCGGCCACGCTGGTCCGCGGGCGCTGTACCAGGACCCGGATACGCGACGCGACCTGCTGCGGTTCGGTCGGCTGCCATGGGGGCCAGGCGCCTTGGTCGAAGTCGCGCCGCCGCAGGAGCCGAACGAGATCGATGACACCGATCTCAGACTGGCGTTCTACGACAATCGTCTTCTGCAATCGTATCAATGGCAGCTCGACACGATCTTCGGCGAGCCACGCTATTTCGACATCGAGCAGAATCTGCGACATTTCGCCGCGCTGTAGCGGCGGATGAAGGCAGAGCGTCAGTCGCTGGCAACATTGCCGGCCCGAGCGTCCTTCCGGAGAGCGGCCGAGCGGCAGGAGTTCAGCACCTTCTACATTCGGCTAATGGATTATGTGGACCAAGAGCGTGACGCGATTGCCGCGAACCTGCCCCTGGTGAAGTTGGCCTCACAACCCGGCCACGGTCTTGTGGTCCTGAGCCAGACCGATCTCTGATAGGGCAACCTGGGATGGGCCAGGGACGGGTGTTGCCGATATTGGGTGGGTCCTGGTGACCGATCCGAAGACCAGCTTACAAGTTCAGCTCTCGATCTCCTCCCGCAGCAGCTCCAACGCCAGCCATTGTTCTTCGGCCGCGGCCAGGGTGGTCTGCGCTGCCGCGAGCGCAGCCGTGGCCGCGTTGAACCGTGCAGCGTTGCGCGCATAGAGATCGGGATCAGCCAGCACCGCGTTCAGCCTGGCGATCTCGGCCTCCAACCCTGCAATGCGGGCCGGTAACGTCTCCAATGCATGCCGATCCTTGAAGGTCATCCGGCGCGCCGGCGATGCCACACGTGGCCGCGTTGACGGCGTTGCGGGCCGCTTGGCCACCGCTTCTGTTACAATTGCCGGACCGCGCTGTCCCAACATATCGCTGTAGCCACCCGCGTACTCCACCCACCGTCCATTCCCCTCGCTGGCGATCACGGACGTGACCACCCGATCCAGGAAATCGCGATCATGACTGACCAGCAGGACCGTGCCGGGATACTCGGCCAGCCGTTCCTGCAGCAGGTCCAGCGTCTCCAGGTCCAGGTCGTTGGTCGGCTCGTCCAACACCAGCAGGTTCGACGGCGTGGCAAATGCCCGCGCCAACGTCAGTCGCCCGCGTTCGCCGCCCGACAGCACGCCGACCGGCGTGTTGGCCTGCTCCGGCCCGAACAGGAAGTCCTTCATGTAGCTGGCGACGTGCCGCCTCTGGCCGCCGACTTCGACGGTGTCGCCGGCGCCGCCGGTCAGTGCCTGGCGCAGGGTTTGATTGGGATCCAAGGTCTCGCGCCGCTGATCCAACGTGACCTGCGCCAGGTTGGTGCCGAGCGTCACTGTTCCCGCATCGGGTGTCAGCACACCGGTGAGCATGTTGAGCAGCGTCGTCTTGCCTGCCCCGTTCGGCCCGACGATCCCCACACGATCGCCGCGCAGGATGCGGGTGGAAAAATCCCGTACGATCGCCCGGTCGCGATAGGTTTTCCACACCGCCTCGGCGACGATCACCATCCGCCCGGATAGCTCCGCCGGCGTCGCGGCCATCCGCACCGTACCGGTCGCCGAGCGCTGCTCCTTCCGCCGCTTGCGCAACGCGTGCAGGTCCGCCAGTCGCTTCTGATTGCGCTTGCGCCGCGCCGTGACGCCGTAGCGTAACCACTCCTCCTCCATCGTGATCTTGCGTCCGAGCTTGTGGCGCTCCGTCTCCTCCTGCTCCAGCACCGCGTCACGCCAGGCTTCGAACCCAGAAAACCCTTGATCGAGCGTCCGCGTGACGCCCCGGTCGAGCCACACCGTGGCCTGCGACAACCGTTCCAGCAGTCGCCGGTCATGGCTGATCAACACGATCCCCGACCGCATTCCGCCCAGCTCACGCTCCAGCCATTCGATACCGGGCAGGTCGAGATGGTTTGTCGGCTCATCCAGCAGCAGCACATCGGGCGATGGCGCCAACGCCCGCGCCAAGGCCGCGCGACGTGCTTCGCCACCGGAGAGTGCGGTGGGGTTCTCCGCCCCGGTCAGGCCGAGCTGCTCCAGTAGATAGCCGGCACGATGGCGGTCCGCCTCGGCGTCGCCGCTCAGGCCGTCTTCCACGTAATCGCGGGTGGTGGCGAAGCCGGTGAGGTCGGGTTCCTGCGGCAGATAGCGGATGGTCGCCCCGGGTTGCGCGAAGCGGCGTCCGGCATCCGACTGCACCAGCCCGGCCGCAATCCGCAGCAAGGTGGATTTGCCGGAGCCGTTGCGGCCGACCAGGCAGACCCGGTCACCAGTGGTCACCGACAGCCCCGCGCCGGTCAAGAGGGGTGCGGTGCCAAAGGTCAGGCTGATATCGTGCAGCAAAAGCAGTGGGGGCGGCATGGCGCGGCACCTATCACGGGCCGCTCCGCTTGGGGACTCGCCCCCTCAGCTGCGCGGTCAGTCCTCGCTCAATGCGCAGTGGCCGATCAGCACGCCCAACGGCAGCGAGGTTATCAGCCAGCCGATGACGCTGATCGCCACCACGCGCGATGCCCGACAGTCAGCCGGTCGACGTTCAACAATGCCACGACCAACAGGAAGCCGAACACCAGCAACCCAAGATCGAACCGTCGTTTGTCGGCTTTTGTCATCGCGAGATATCGGTTCGTATCAATACCGATCATACCGCGACAAAGCGCGCGGTTCGCTCGTTGGCGGTACGGACGCATAAGCCGTGCCATATAAGGTTTTTGAAAGCATTTGAAGGACTTAGGGTGTAAGCTTGGCGGCAGCCACGGGTTGATCTGTAAAATTCTGCGACAGATCAAGTTCGGCTCTCACGATGCCGTCATGAGATTCCGTGGCGGGCGTACCGCCCGCACCCCTTGAGGCAGGGACGATGCCCTGTCAGCCTGGG
>DATHNE010000234.1:0-6110 GCA_035486355.1 Acetobacteraceae bacterium | reverse complement strand
GTCAGGGACGCCCGCATTGCGGATAAGGGTCACTGCCTCCGCCAGGTTCATAGGACACCATCACGATCGCGCCCTCCGCGACCAGCTTGTACGCGGGTTCGGCGGTTTGATCCTGTTCCGCGCCGCCGGGTTCACCGAACCATGGCGCGGCTTTGCAAGTTTTTACCGGAATCGGCTGCACCACGCGATAAATGCGATAATCCATCTGCTGGCAGACATACGGCACCGCACGAAACGCAAAGCTCTCGCCCTTGGGGCTGAAGAACGTGCCCCCCTCACTGCCGAAGCGGTCGAGCAACCGACCGGGGGCCAGCGTCACCGCCACAGGCGCGGCCGCGCAACCGTCATTCGGTGGCCAGGAAATCGTTGCCTTATCGTTGGACCAACTGATCCATTTCGGTACCAACGCCCAACGCAGGTTCGCCGGATACCCTGCGGGGGGCGCGCCCGATGTCTGCGCAACGCCGGCGCAGGTCCCGCCCGCCGCGACTGCAACGACCACCAACAACACACGCCATGCATGCTGCAATGCCGCACACTCCTGTCCCATCCGCACCGGCGTCGACGGATCCCAACGCCGCGGCTGGCGCATCACCGGTCACTCAGTGGCACGCAGACCACAATTCACCGTAACACGCATGTGAGCCAATTGGCGTCGGTACAAGAACGCCGGCTTTCTGCTGCCACACTCAGCCGGTCACAGGCCAGCGACACCCAGCAAGGGTCCCAGGGTGGCGTGATGTGCCAGTGGCGCCGGTGCTTCCGGCGGTCTCCGCATGCCGACGCGGTCATGCCAATACGTCGCCAATCCCACGGCCGCGGTACCGACCAGATCGTACGACGATCCGGCAACGAACAGGCAGCGCTCGGCCGGCACGTCCAGTTCCGCCAACGCCAGTTGGTACGCACGCGGATCAGGTTTGTAGACGCCGGCCCGCTCGGCAGTCACCAGCACATTGAATCGCGTGCCAGTACAATCGGCTGCCACGCGGCCCAGCGTCTCGGAACAGTTGGTCACCACGCCAAGCTGCAAGCCCCTCGCGGCCAACGCCCCGAGTGTCCGAGGCACGTCTGGCCACGGGCGCAACTCGGCGTAGCGGGCACCCAGCGTGTCGGCCAAACCACGCGACAGCCCCACCGCCTCGGCCGCCTCGGCAACCAGATCCTCATACCGGCGATACGCACCCGTCTGATAGGTGAGGCGTAGATACGCCGCGCGCCACAGCCGGCCCGCGTCACCGCTACCGGCTACGTTGTTCCACAGCGTCCAACTATCCAGCAACGCGGTCAGCAGATCGAACAGCACCGCGTCATAGCGCGATGCCGCCGGCAGGTCAGCGGCGTTTCGATTGGGCATCCACAAAGGCTCGCAGCACGGCGTTCATCCGTGTCTGGTAGCCCGATCCGCCCTCCCGGAACCAATCAATAATATCACTGTCGATGCGCAGGTTCACCGGCTGCTTGTGGCGCGGCCAAGCCACTTCGAGCTTCGACATGTCGACCGCGACCGACGCGTTGACGCGCGATCGAGGAGCGGAAGGTTTCGCCTTGGCTTTTGCCCGGGCGGCCGCGTTTGATTTTGGCTTGCGTACGGCTTTTGCCATGCAGACGGCACTCCTCCCGGTCCATGGGGTCGGTAGACGTTACGTAGATACACCCGCGTCTCGAAACACGTAAATATAATCGCGAACACGACACGCAATTGAGCGTCAAATGCGGCGAACATGCAACAGTATTGTGACGTTTGGCGCGGCTGTGCCGCCCAGATCCCACCAAAACCCGGAAAATGGGGCTAATCGCCGCCGAGAGCTGCTTCGGCGGTACGGACTGCCTGGAGTGGCAGCGCGGCTCGGCCCACAACCTGGCCGCCGATACAGGCCAGCCAACCGCCGCCTTCCGGCACCGAGGGACGCAGCTCGATCACCTTGGCCTCATTGTCCAATGCCACGGCGCGGTATTGGCGCCAGCCGGTCCATAACGGACCCAGCAAACGAATAACGCGGGCGATGGGCTCGCCCGCGTCATCCAGACCAATCCATTCAAGGGTGCGGGCCTCGCCCGCTCCCTGATCCGCGCGCCCCCGAGTCCAGTGCAGACGGGGCGCTGCCATCTACTGACCTACCGTCATGCGGGACCCCGCATCAGGCGCTTTTGGCCATGATTTCGTCCGCGATGTTGCGCGGCACCGGATCGTAGTGATGGAACTGCATGGTGAAGGATGCGCGCCCCTTGGTCATGCTCCGAAGATCGGAAATGTAGCCGAACATCTCCTTCAGGGGAACATGGGCGCGCACAATCACCGTGGACCCGCTGCTCTCCTGATTCTGGATCATGCCGCGGCGGCGGTTCAGGTCACCCACGACGTCGCCGACATGATCGTTCGGCGTGGTGACCTCCACGTCCATAATCGGCTCCAGAATGATCGGTGCCGCCTTCTTCATGCCGTCGCGGAAGCAGGCCTTGGCGGCGATTTCGAATGCCAGGGCGGACGAGTCGACGTCGTGGTACTTGCCGTCGATCAGGCTGTATTTGAAATCCACTGTCGGGAAACCGGCCAACACGCCAGTCTCAGCCTGCACCTTGATGCCCTTTTCCACGGCCGGGATGTATTCCCGCGGCACTGACCCGCCGACCACGGAATTCTCAAACACCACGCCGCTGTTACGCTCGAGCGGCTCGAAGGTGATCTTGACCTCGGCGTACTGGCCCGACCCACCGGTCTGCTTCTTGTGGGTGTAGGTTTCGGTGTGCGGCCGGCTGATCGTCTCGCGATACGCCACCTGCGGCGCGCCGATATTCGCCTCCACGCCATACTCGCGCTTGAGGCGATCGATGATGATTTCCAGATGCAACTCACCCATCCCGGACAGGATGGTCTGGCCGCTTTCCTGATCGGTGCGCAGACGTAGCGACGGGTCCTCGCCCGCCAGCTTCTGCAAACCGAGGCTCATTTTCTCGATCGATTCCTTGGTGCGCGGCTCGACCGAGATGTCGATCACCGGCACCGGGAAGGCCATCCGCTCCAGCACCACCGGGTCATCGGCCGAGGCGAGCGTGTCGCCCGTGCCGGTGTCCTTCAGGCCGACGAAGGCCGCGATGTCGCCCGCCTCAACCTCCTTGATCTCGGCGCGCTTGTCGGCGTGCATCTGGAACATCCGGCCGATGCGCTCGCGATGCCCCTTGGTGGTGTTCATCACCGTGTCGCCGGACTTCAACGTACCGGCATAGACACGCACAAAGGTCAGCGTGCCGTATTTGTCGTTGATGATCTTGAACGCCAAGCCAGCGAACGGCGCGGCGGGATCGGCCTTGATCCGGCGGCGATCCGAATGCTCGCCATCCTCCTCGCCTTCGGCCGCGGCGATGCTAATGCCGGGCACGTCAACCGGCGACGGCAGATAGTCGATCACCGCGTCCAGCAGCGGTTGCACGCCCTTGTTCTTGAACGCCGTACCGCACAGCACGGGGCGGAACGCACCCGAAATCGTACCGGCCTTGATGCAGCGCTTCAGCGTCGCAACCGCGACGTCGCCCTTGTCGAAGTATTCTTCCATCGCCGCGTCATCCACCGACAAAGCGGTGTCGAGCAGCGTCTGGCGATACTCCTTCGCCTGCTCCAGCATGTCGTCGGGGATCGGCTCGTCGTGGTACTTCGCACCCAGCTCGCCGCCTTCCCAGATAATCGCCTTCATCTCGATCAGGTCGACCACGCCGAGAAACTTGTCCTCAATGCCAATCGGCAACTGCAGCGGCAGCGCGACGATGTCGAGCTTGTCCTTCAACGTCTGGTTGGCGCGATAGAAATCGGCACCGGTGCGGTCCAGCTTGTTGATGAAGATGACGCGCGGGACGTTGTAGCGATCGGCCAGGCGCCAGTTGGTCTCGGACTGCGGCTGCACGCCGGCCACGCCCTCGATGATGAAGATGGCGCCGTCCAGTACGCGCAGGCTGCGATTGACCTCGATGTTGAAGTCGATGTGGCCGGGCGTATCGATGATGTTGATGCGATGGTCGCGCCACACGCAGGTCACCGCAGCGGAGGTGATCGTGATGCCACGCTCACGCTCCTGGTCCATGTAATCGGTGGTGGTGTTGCCATCATGCACCTCCCCGATCTTATGGGAGACCCCGGTGTAGTACAGGATCCGCTCCGTCGTCGTGGTTTTCCCCGCGTCAATATGCGCGGTGATCCCGATATTCCGGATGATGGCGAGCGACGTCCCAGGCACGATGAGCCTCCATACCACGACGGGCGCCCCGAGATCCCTGCCCCGCGCGCCCGCAAATCCTAACCACCAGTGGTCAGCGATGACGGCCGGGAAATGGGCCACAGCGCGCGGTTTTGCAAGCGAAGATTGGACCAACCCGGTGCGCGGGGGGAAGAACCGGCGGCGCGAGGTGCCTCCGGTATTCACCTTTTGTCACAGTCGGCAACGCCCGCGCGCCACTGTTGGCGCCTAAGGTCCCGGCATGGACACTCAGACAGCTCAGGCGCTGGTGCGGTTCGGCCTCGGCCGACGGGGTGACGCAGCGCTGCCAGCCGATCCGCGGCAATGGCTACTTGGCCAGCTCCGCGGCCCCGACCCGGCGCGAATCGCCTCGGAGCCGTCCACGGCCAAGGGCCTCGCAGCGGTGATCGCCGACCGGGAGCAACGGCGACAGGCGCGGGCGGCGACACGGCTGTCGACCGGTGCCGAAACGCCCGTCGCACGGCTCGGCCCCAACCATGCACACGAGGTCTACGAGGCCGATGCCAAGGCCGAGCTGGACAATGCACTGACCACGCCGACGCCGTTCCGAGAGCGGCTGGTGTGGTTCTGGACCAACCATTTCACCGTCTCGATCCGTCAGGGAGGTTGCCAGCCGCTGGTCGGCGCCTTCATCGAAGAGGCGATACGCCCGCACGTGACGGCCCGGTTCGAGGCGATGCTGATGGCCGTGATGCGTCACCCGGCCATGCTGATGTATCTCCAGAATGCCGAATCAGTGGGGCCAGACAGTCCGGCGGGCCAGCGCACGCAGCGCGGCCTGAACGAGAACCTGGCGCGCGAGTGCATGGAGCTGCACACCGTCAGCCCGGCCGCCGGCTACACCCAGGCGGACGTCACGAATTTTGCCCGCATCCTGACCGGCTGGTCGGTGGATCTGCGCGGGCCATCACCCGGTTTCCTGTTCCGCCTGATGGCGCACGAGCCGGGGTCGGTCACATTCATGGGATTGCCCTTCCCGCCAGGTGAGGCCGGCGGCGTGGCGGCGCTGACCTTCCTGGCCAATCATCCATCGACGCACCACTTCCTTGCCACCAAGCTGGTCCGCCAGTTCATCGCCGACGATCCACCACCGCACGCCGTGCGCCGCATCGAGGCCGTGTTGCGCGATTCGCGCGGTGATCTTGGCGCGGCGTCCGGCGCACTGGTGGACTTGCCGGCAGCCTGGCAGCCCGGCAGCAAATACCGTACGCCGCAGGATTACGTGATCGCCAGTGCACGATTGCTGGCGCTGGACAGCAGCGCGATCCCGGCCCTGCCCGGCATCCTGGCCGGATTGGGCCAACCGCTGTGGAATGCGCCGGCACCGAACGGCTGGTCCGACAAGGCCAGCGATTGGGCCGCGCCCGAGGCGATCATGCGGCGGATCGACTGGTCCTATGGCTTCGCCGGGCGGATCGGCGACCACGATCCGGCGGAACTGGCCGAGGCCGCGCTGGGTCCGCTGCTGCGGCCAGAGACATTGACGGCGATGCAGCATGCCGGGTCGCGCCGCGATGCCTTCACGCTGCTGCTGACCTCGCCCGACTTCCAGAGGAGATAGGGATGCCTCTCACCCGTCGTGCCGCGCTGCTGGGCCTGACCTCGGCTGTCAGCCTAAGCGGACTGGCTGGCCGCGCGTCGCTGGCGCTGGCGGCCGCGCCGACCGACAAGCGCTTCGTCGTGGTGATCCTGCGTGGGGCGATGGACGGGCTGACCGTGGTGCCGCCTTATGGCGATCCGGGGTTGCGCAACCTGCGCGCGGTGTTGATTCCGCCGCTGCCTGGGCAGCCTAATGGGCTGCGTGATCTGGGCGGCTTCTACGGGTTGCATCCGGCCCTGACGAATATGTATGCGATGTAT
>DATHNE010000233.1:0-11741 GCA_035486355.1 Acetobacteraceae bacterium | reverse complement strand
ATATCGCGATACATCGACGGCGCGCTGGGGGACCCCTTCGACGTCACCGCCGCCTTGGTCCGTGTCAGGAACGCATCCCCCACCGGATAGCCCGAGGCCTTCGACACCGCACAGCATTCCTCCAACACCTGCAACGCCAGGCCCGCGCCCCCCGGGGCCGCCTCGATCTCGCCCACCGTGCCGCGCATCAGGCAGGTGATGGCGCCCATCGTCGCCAGCAGGATCCACTTCTCCCACATCTCCTGCATGATCGAGCTCGACGCGCGCGCCTCAAACCCCGCGTCTTTCAGCGCCGCGTCCAACGCTTCCACGCGTCCAGACATCGCGCCATTGCGCTCGCCGTAGATCAGCGACTGGAAGCCCGCGAGCTGCTTGATGCGCCCTTCAGGGTCGATCATGCTGGCCACCAGGCACACGCCACCCAGCACCGGCGTTTCGCCAAAGCGCGCGATCAACGCGTCCAGATGGCGCATGCCGTTCAGCACCGGCATGATCATCGTATGTGGCCCCACGGCTTTCGCGATGTCGGCCATCGCTGCGTCCAACCCGAACGCCTTCACCGTTATCAGCACCGCGTCATACGGGCCGGCGATCTGATCCGCCGTCACCAGTTGCGGCTGCACGGTCACGTCGCCGTGCGGGCTGAGCAACTGCAGCCCCATGTCGCGCAACTGCGCGGCGCGTTTCGGCCGCACCAGAAAGGTGATGTCACGCCCCGCCTGCGCCAAACGCCCGCCGAAATACCCACCGGTCGCGCCGGCGCCGACAATCAGGATCCGCATACTCGCCCCTTTCGTTTTCCCGTGACTGGAGCCTACGGCACCTGGACGGACACATCGACAGTCACTTGCATTACAGTATCGACGATATGTCCCCGTCCCGCTCTCCGGTCAAGGGCGGCGGTCGCCTCATTCGTGCCATCGAACAGACACAGGCACGGTCCATGCTGGCCGGCTCGATACGATCCCTTTTGGCTTGATCGAGGAGGGATGCAGCCATGCGCACGACCCTGCTGCTTGCGATGCTGACATTGGCGAGCTGCGCTTCGCAGCCCAAGCCTCATCAGGAGGCATCGGACATCACCATCGCGCCCGCCCCTGTCGGCGCGGTGACCGCGACGCCGCTGCCAAACGCGGCGCCCGCCGGCCACACGCCGTAGCACCACGCCAACGTGAACAACGCGGGCGGGCAAATGAATGAACCTGGTGATGGAATGAAAGTTTATCGAATTGTCGGACGCACGCGGTGTCACGCAGCGCCCGCCACGACCACCACCGTCATTCGCACAACGTGACTATTTAAGCTCCCGACAACGGCCTGGCGTGCCGCTTCCGGCGGTGCGCCAGGCCGGCATTGTGCCGCGCGGCCTCACACCCGTTCGAAGATCGCGGCGATCCCCTGCCCGCCACCGATGCACATCGTCACCAGCGCATAGCGCCCACCGATCCGCGCCAGCTCGTACAGCGCCTTGACCGTCAGCATCGTTCCGGTCGCGCCCACCGGATGACCGAGCGATATTCCGGATCCGTTCGGATTCGTCTTCGCCGAATCGAACCCGAGATCCTTGGCCACCGCGCAGGCTTGCGCCGCGAATGCCTCATTTGATTCAATGACGTCGATATCCGCCAG
Organism: Acetobacteraceae bacterium; assembly: GCA_035486355.1. Classification (GTDB taxonomy): domain Bacteria; phylum Pseudomonadota; class Alphaproteobacteria; order Acetobacterales; family Acetobacteraceae; genus Palsa-883. The sequence goes on along the minus strand of DATHNE010000233.1, from coordinate 10,112 downwards.
TGTCAGCCCGGCGCGCTGCAACGCCGCGCGCGTCGCCGGCACCGGGCCGATCCCCATCACCTTCGGATCGACCCCCGCATGCGCATAGGCCAGCAGCCGCCCCAGCGGCTTGGCGCCGCGCGTCTCGGCCGTGGCGCTATCCATCAGCACCACCGCCGCCGCGCCGTCGTTGATCCCCGAGGCATTCCCCGCCGTCACCGTGCCGTCCTTGCGGAACACAGGCCGCAGCTTCGCCATGTCGGCATCGGTCGCGCCCGGCCGCACATGCTCGTCGGTGTCGAACACCGTCTCGCCCTTGCGCGTCTTCAACGTCACCGGAACGATTTGCGACTTGAACCGACCCTCGGCGATCGCGTGTGCCGCGCGGCGATGCGATTCCACCGCCAGCGCATCCTGATCGCCCCGCGTGATCTGGTGGCTTTCGGCCAGGTTCTCCGCCGTCTCGCCCATGTGGATGTTGTGGAACGGGTCATGCAGCGCGGCGACCATCATGTCGATCATCGTGGTATCGCCCATGCGCGCGCCCCAGCGCATACCCTGCGTTATATAGGGCGCGCGGCTCATGCTTTCGGCGCCGCCACCTACCGCAATGTCGGCATCACCCAGCGTGATGGCCTGTGCCGCCGACACGATCGCCTGCAGGCCCGACCCGCACAGCCGGTTCACTGTCAGCGCCGGCGCGCTTTGCGTCACGCCGGCGTCCAGCGCCGCTACGCGGGCCAGATACATGTCGCGCGGTTCGGTGTGGATGACGTTCCCCATCACCACATGGCCGACTTCCTCGCCCGCCACACCAGCGCGGGACAGCGCCTCGCGCACCACCTGGGCGCCCAGCGCGGTTGGCGTCACATCCTTCAGCGCGCCACCGAAATCGCCGATCGCCGTGCGCACGCCAGAGACCACCATCACCTCGCGTTGCATTGCCGTGTTCTCCTTTACTGTGGCGCGGCCAGCGCGGTCGCGGCTCTGTGATGTGGTCGCGCGGCCGGGACCGCGTCAAGGGGCGCTGGAGTCAGGCCGTCATGTCACGCCGCACCCGCTCGCGCATCGCGATGTAAATTCCCGACGCGATGATGATCCCGGCCCCCACCCAGGTCCACCCGTCCGGAAAGTTGCTGAAAATCAAATAACCCAGGATCGTGGTGCCGATCAGCTCCACATACCCCAGCGTCGCGATCACTGCGGCGGCGCCCAACTGGAACGCGCGGATCACCAGGTAATGCCCGATCCCACCCAGAAGCCCCAGGCTGCAGAACAGCGCCCCGTCGAACCACGAGCGCAATGGCACGAACACGAATGGCATCGCCAGGCTCATCACCAGCGACCCCAGCAGCGCGGCGAACACGATGCCCGTGGCGGCGTTGTCGTAGTGCCCCACCCAGCGCGTGGCGATTTGATACAGCGCATAGGCCAACGCCGACAGCAGCAGCAACAGCACCGCTGTATCATGCAGGCCGGTGCCTGGGCGGATCACCAGGAGCGCCCCACCGAAGCCCACGATCACCGCGCTCCACCGGCGCCACCCGACGCTCTCGTGCAGCAACGGTACCGACAGCGCGGTGACGATCAGCGGCGACGTGAACCCAATCGCCGAGGCCGTGGCCAGCGGTAGCTTCCCGATCGCCATCACGTAGACCAAGTTGCTGACCAGCATCAGCAGCGAACGGACGACCTGCACAACTTTCCGTCGTGGCCACAGCAGCTTCCACCGGTAGCGCGGCATGAACACGATCAGCATGACGATCAGGTGGCCGGTGAAGCGCGCCCAGGTGATCTGCGCCGAAGGGTAATGCGCCGACAGCAGCTTCACCGCCGCGTTCATGAAGGGAAACGCCGAGACGCCGGCGCACATCAGCAGGATCCCGCGCAGTACGTCCGACATCCCACCCGGCATGGACGGCGCGGACGCTAGATGATCTTGCGCGCGCGGAACTCCGCGATTTGCGCGGCGGTGTAGCCCAGCCCGCCCAGCACCTCGTCGTTATGCGCGCCAAGCTTCGGGGCGATGCCGATCCGTGCCGGCGTTGCCGAAAACCGCCAGGGCGTGCCGTGCACCTTGAGGGTCTTGTCATATTCCGGGTAAGGCACCTCTGCGACGTAGCCGTTGGCCACCACGTCGGGATCGCTGGCCGCTTCCAGCAGGGTGTTAATCGGCGCTGCGACGATGTCGGCCGCGCGCAACCGTGCCACCCAGTCATCCCGCAGCCCAGTCGCGAACAGCTCATCAAGCAGCCGCAGCAGGGTCATTCGCCGCTCCTCGGAGCCAATGATCACACCGAGATCAGCGAAGCCCGCTTCCGCGATTGCGGTGTCAAATCCTAACGCCGCGGTCGCCGTCTTCCACACGCGCGCACCATTCAACTGGAACACCAGCGGCTTGCCGTCACGGTCATTGAAACTGGCGCTGATCCCCGGCCGGTCGGGTGTGCCGGTGATCCGCGCCTGCCCCGTGACCGGCGGCTGATTGCGCCACATCGCCGTGGTGAGTGTCCATCCCATCAGTCGGATCTGCCCGCCGAGCAGCGAGCAATCGACCTTCTGGCCAACACCAGTTGCGCGTGCATGGGTCAATGCCGCCAGCGCACCACCAAAGGCCAGGATCGCGCAGGTTTCATCCGCAACCGAGACGATCCCGGTGCGCAGGGGCTGCCCCGGCGTCGCGTATGCCTCGGAAATACCACCCATCGCCTGCGCCATGGAATCGGTGCCCGGCAGAGCGGCGTTGGGGCCGTTCGGGCCGTAGCCAGAGATCGAGATATAGACCAGGCGCGGATTGATCTCGCGCAGTGTTTCGTAGCCGAACCCGTTCTTCTCGGCCGCACCGGGGCGGAAGTTTTGCCCGAAGATTTCCGCCTGCGCGACCAGGCGGTACAGGATCTCTCGCCCTTCTGGACTTTTCAGGTTCAGCGTGACGCTTTTCACACCGCGGTTGTTGGTTTCGAAATAGGTGCTGGGAAGCCCCGGTAGCACCGTGCTGCCGCGCGAGGGATCTCCGCCCTCCGGCACTTCAATCTTGATTACCTCGGCGCCAAGATCGGCCATCAGCATGTAGGGCACAGTGCCCGCCTGGGCGGTCGAGCACGCAATGATCTTCACGCCCTGCAACGGGCCGTGGGGAGCTGTCATGGAACAAGATCTCCGTTGAATGGCATGACGTGCACCTCTCCCGCTACGCGGGAGAAGTTGCGGAACGAAGTGACGCGGGTGAGGGTCGTGCCGCCAGCACCACCCTCACCCAGGTTCGCCTCGCTTGCCGACCTCTCCCGCACGCGGGAGAGGTGTACTGTTGGTGATGCGACGTCACGCACGACTTATCTCGGCAACCAACTGGAACGATCGCTTCCGCAGGTCATGGTCGAAGACATTCGCGGTCACCATCAGCTCGTCCGCGCCAGTGCGTTCGACGAACCCCGCCATCCCGGCGCGCACCGTCTCGGCGCCACCGACGATCGCGCAGGCCAGCGCATCTTTCAGCATCGCGCGTGCATAGGGATCGAGCTGCGCGTCGAAATCCGCGACCGGTGGCGGCAAGCGTCCCGGCTGGCCGCGTCGCAGATTGAGGAAGGACTGCTGCAATGACGAGAACAGGAACCAGGCCTCGGCATCCGTCGCCGCGGCGACGATGTTCACCCCCAGCATCGCGTAAGGCTTGTCCAACTGCACTGAGGGCCGGAAGCGGTCGCGGTAGATCGCCAGGGCCTCCATCATCATCGCGGGAGCGAAATGGGAGGCAAACGCGAACGGCAACCCCAGCATCGCCGCGAGCTGCGCACCATAGGTGCTGGAACCCAGGATCCAGATCGGCACATCCAGCCCTGCCCCGGGCACGGCCTGCACGCGCTGTCCCGGTTCCGCCGGCTGGAAGTAGCCCATCAGCTCGATCACATCCTGCGGGAACTCATCGCCGCTGCCGTGCAGTGTCCGCCGCATCGCCCGCGCGGTGACCTGGTCGGATCCCGGCGCGCGGCCCAACCCCAGCTCGACGCGCCCTGGATGCAATGCCGCCAGCGTGCCGAACTGCTCGGCGATCAGCAGCGGTGCGTGGTTAGGCAGCATGATGCCGCCCGCGCCGATCCGGATCGTGCTGGTACCCGCGCCAAGATGCGCCAGCGCCACGGCCGTCGCCGCACTGGCAATACCCGGTAGGTTGTGATGCTCGGCCATCCAGAAGCGACGATAGCCCAACGCCTCGACGTGGCGCGCCAGGTCGAGCGAGTTGCGCAGCGACTGGCCGGCATCGCTGCCCTCGGTGATGGGGGAAAGATCGAGAACGGAGAGAGGAACCATGCGCGGACTATGGCGCGGGCCGGGCGGCACGGGAACCGGGATGGGGTCTATTCGCGCATGTAGTAGGCCTGTAGCCGCTCCACCGGATGGTTTTCACCGATCGACATCGCGCAGATGCGCGACAGGTGCGTGTAGGGCAACTTGGTTTCCTTCGCCCAAGTGTTGAACTGGTCCTGGATTTTCGTGAGGTCGCGCCTCGAGGTCGGCGTTACGGCGATATCCAGGCCCGCGTCGCGCAGGCAGGCCACCACATCGCGCGACAGCATGAAGCCGTCCTTGCCGATGAAGCGCAGGAAGTATTGCCCGGTGTTGCCGCCTAGACGCGATCCGCGCTTGGCCAGCAGCGCCAGCAGCCCAGCCTGATCGGTGGCGGGCCAATTGGCGAGGAAGCGGCCGAAGCTGCCGTGCTCGGCGGCGATCTCGGTGATGAAGCGTGCATTCTTGGCCACCGACATGATCTTCTGGCCATTGCGCACGATGTGCGCGTCAGAGGTCAGCTTGTCCCAGAATTCTGGGGGTTGGCGCAGCAGGCGCGGTGGATCGAAGCCAAGGAAAGCCGATTCGAAACCGGGCCATTTCTTCTCGATGACGGCCCAAGCGAACCCCGCGGAGAAGACGCGGCGCGTCATTTCGCTGAGAACACGGTCATCGGGCAGAGCGGTGAGCTCTGCCGTCGTGGCAACCTTGGGAAGCAGCTTGGCCAGCGCCGTGTCGCCGCCCTTTCGTTTGGCGGCACGTGCGCGAATGGTCTGGAAGGCTGGCATCGAGATGTCCGGGCTACGTCGGGTTGCGAGGGCGCGCAGCGATCTTGAATTGCTGCCGACCGGCCCGCAAGTTGACCTGGGTCCCATCGGATTTCGAAGGGAGGCCCCCCCTCGGGAGGGAGGCATCGCGCATCATTGAAGGCATTGCTGGACCGCCACGCACAGACCAATGCGATGAGATTGCGCTGTCAGCCGCACCAATTTACCAATGAAGGCGCCGTTGTTCCGTTGACGTGTCAAAGTGTCGGTTGGTGAGAGAGTGGAGGCTAGGCTTATGACGAGATCGTCGAATCCTGTAACCCGTCGTGGTGCGATGAGAATCGCCACCAAGACGACCAGTATGGTCGCAATGCAAGTCATTGGAATGGCCGCCAGCAAGTACGCAAACGCACAAGCGTACGGTCAGACTCCCAGGAATGTCGTCAGGTACCAAGACTCGCCCAAGGACGGTCATGACTGCGCCACCTGCCAGCAATTCATTCCGGGAACGGTCGCAAGTGCCGACGGTCATTGCAAGGTGGTCGCGGGAACCGTCAGTCCGCAGGGCTGGTGCATCGTGTGGACCGCCAAGTCATAAAACGAGAGCGTCCAGCATCGCCCGATTAATCCCCTCGGACATCGGAGGCGGGTCAGCGTTTCCCGTCGCGTGAGCCCCATTGTCCCGGCGCGAAGCACCGAGGACAGGGCGCATCCCAATTGTGCGCCACTGCTTCAGGATCGGCGTCAAGGACGTCGTATAGTGGCTTGGCGCGGGGCACTGCTTGACCAGGTGTGGACCGCAGGCTCAAGACAAAGTGTTGCCAACCGACCGCGTAACGTTGTAGGCAGGCTCAGGTAGCGCGGTTCGTCCGGAGGGGGCGGCATGGACTTCCTGGCGTTGCTAGTGTCATCCGCGGTGCAGGTCGCGACACCGGTTGCGGCGTGCGTGGTGCCGCCGCAGGTCTATGTCGCCGTCCTGATGGACGACTCGGCGGTGCAAACACGGACCGATTTCACGCTCGCGCAGCTCGACGCTATGCGGCAGGAGACCGGTGGCGTCGACCGGCATCCCACTTTTGGGTTTTACGGCCATCGGTTCGGCTACACCGTCCAGATCGATATTGAACACGCCGAGGGCAGCGCGTGCGTTGGCTCTGTGAAAGTCGGCGTCCACATGGTGCTGTCACAGCGCGTGATCGAGATTGCCAAGGACCTCACCCAGAACCCATGCCTGTTCGCCATCGCTCAGGCCCACTACCTGCGACACGCGGCCGCCGACAATCAGGTATTCGCCGAATATGCACGCATGATTGGGCCGGCCTTGCGCGCGACCCAGCTGTTGCCCAGCCAGGCCGACTATACCGTCAGCTCACTCCAGAAGGCGGATATCGAAAAGCTGGTGCGCAGCTCTGTTGACGCCACGCTGGTGCCATACGATGCCGCGCGGCGTACTGCTCAGCTCTCGGTCGATACCAAGGCCGAAGCTGTGAAGATGATCAGCGGGTGCACCTCCTCCGCGCCGCCCGATACGTCCCCAAAAGGCCACAGCTAGGTCAGAGCGGCCTGTCGACGCGCGGTCAGTCGCGTGAGCTGCCGCCAGAGGCGGCAAAACGACTTGCCGCGCGCAGCAGTTCGGTCGGCACCATGGCGACCACCAGACTGTTGTTCTCGACGCCGATTTCGGTCATCGCCTGAAGCCGGCGCAAATCCAGCGCGGCGCCCGCGTCGCCCATCGCCGCGGCGGCCTGCGCGAGCGTCGCTGCGGCAATTTCTTCGCCTTCGGCACGGATGATGCGGGCCCGCTTGTCGCGGACTGCCTCGGCCTCGCGGGCAATCGCACGCTGCATCTGGTCCGGGATGTCCAGATCCCTGATCTCGACGGCGTCGATCCCCACGCCCCAACGTGCCACGGTTTGAGTGAGCATCTCCATCAATCGCATGTTGATCTGCTGGCGCTCTTTCAGCAGTTGATCCAGGTCGCTCTGTCCAATCGCCCCCCGCATGCCGGTCTCGGCCGCCTGGACCACTGCGTTCCGCCAGACCTCAACCGCGGTCACCGCCTTGATCGGGTCGTTGATATGGAACCACAGGACGGCGTTAACCTTCACCGCGACACCGTCGCGGGTCACCGTCTCCTGTGTATCGAGCGAAATGGTGACGGCGCGCAGGTCGACCTCAGCCACGCGGTCCACCAATGGGATCAGCCAGTACCACCCGGGACCCTTGGTCCGACCAACGCGTCCCAACCGGAACAGCACGGCGCGTTCGTATTCCCGGTTGATGCCGAAGCTGCGCACAGAAAGAACGCCCGCCACGACGAGTAGCAGCAACAGGACCACCTGCAGGAAGCTCGCGATCATCTCGCTCCGTTGTAGCGCTGTGGCGACGGCACAATGGGCTGTTCCGTCAGCGTGGTAAAGCCGTGTGCCTTTGGCCCACAGGCGTGCGACAACGTCCGGCATGCGGAAAGTCGATTGACGCTTGTGTGCATCCTGGCTGATTCTTGCGACCGTCAGGCCGGTAGCCTGCGGCGATTGAAGTGGAGACGGTTCGCCCGGATGCAGCGGCCATTTGTCCTTGCCTTTGGTCTCTGGTTGATCATTGCGACGGGTTTCCGTCCCGCCACCGCGTTCAGCCAGACGGCACCGGCGCAGCCGCCACGCGTGGCGGCATCCCCATCCGGCCCGTCCGGCCCGATCGACGTGTTGCCGGAGCCAAAGCCGCCCGCACCCTCGGTGATGTCCTGGTTAACCGAACCGGACACCATCGCCGAAGGCACCGGGGCGCTGATCGGCTTTATCGCTTTCAACTTCTATGTCGCTCCGATCGCCGCCGCCGCTGGTCCAGCCGCGACAGGGCTGCAATCATGGCTCGGCACGCGCGTGGTCGCGAGCACGCTTGCCGCCACGGGCGCGGTCCTGACCACCACTGCCTATGATGTCTGGTCAGGGCGACCGCTGAACTACGTGATGTACTGGGGCCGCGGCGGTGCCGTGGCCGGCGTCGCGGCGGGGTCCGCCCTGCTGGGGGTTATGGGTTATCCCGCCTCGGCGGCACTCTCGCGCTTCTCTCCGGCCTGGGTGGCGAACCGCTCCTTCCTGGTTGGAACGGCCTTGTTGGGAGACTGGGCGGCGTCGAGCTGGGCACGCAGCCGGCAATCGACCCGGCCACCGTAACAAGTACACCGGGTTCGCGCGATTGCGCCGCCGCCGCAGCGCGGTATCGTCGGACATTCCGGCGCTGTTGCGTTCCGACGACCATATTCGGTTGACTTGACCGCGCGACTGAGTGTCCATCATGACGTGTCGACGTTGTGGGTGCTCAACGAACGCACCGACGATGTAGAGTGGGCCTGATCGGCTGGGGGATACACATGGGCGGATGCTGGACACGGGTCTGGTTGGTGGTCGGCTTGGCCGGGCTTTTCCTGCTGGATGGACCTCGGGTCGCGTGGTCGCATGCGGCGGATGAAATGGCACCGCCACCTGGGTCCGTCGTGATCGCGCCGCGTGCCGAGGCGCGCGTTGGCCAGACCGAGATGGTGACGATCTTCTCCCGGGATATTTTCGCCGTGTTCTTGAGCCGGTATGCGGATGATACGCCGATCACCGGCGCGACCGTCGAGGCCGGTACCGACCTGCAATCGGCAAAGCTCACCGAGACCGATCCCGGCGTCTACAGCACGAGAGAACTGCTGATGTCGCCGGGGCGCAATGACATGACCATCACGTTCACGCTTGGTGGGGTGACCCATACCCAGGCGATACCGCTGATGATGCCGGCCGAGGCGCCGGAACCTGCGCCGCCGCCCCCGCCGGCGATTTCCACCGCAAGCCCCCTGTCGATCGTGGGCGCCATCGTCGCGGTCTACGCCCTGTTGTCGGCGGCATTCCTGGTCGCACGTCGCGGTTCACCCCGCGCCGTTGCGACACGCTTGGGTGCCCGTGTGTGGCGGGCATGAAACCGAGGATGGCCGTCGCAATCGCATCGCCGGGATGCCGGTCGTGATGGCGTTCCATGCTGTGGATATGGCGGTCATCGGCCCGCCCCTGCTGGTCGGGCTACTGATACTGGCGAGCGCCGCACCGCTTGGGCTGATTATTGCCCGCCGGCGGGGGCCCTTCACCAGCCTTGCCCTCGCGCAAACCGCTTCATGCGGTCTTACGGCCGGGACGATGCTGTGGGGCGCGCCGAACGTCCTGGTGATAGAGGTCACCGGCCTGGTCGCCGTGTTGGCATGTGCTGGCGGACTGGCGCTGCTGGCGCAGCGCGCCCGCGGGCCGGAGGTTGCCGCCGGCGCGGTGTTCGCGATGGCGGCTTCGTTGCAACTGGTGCTTCTGGCACATGCCGTCGACGCGGCGGTGCAGGTCGATGCGTTGCTGGTCGGACGGGTACTGACGATATCGCCGCAGCTCCTGGTTGGTACAATCCTGCTCGCGTGTGCGGCACTCATGATTTGGTGGCTGCAAGAGACCATCCGGACCCCGGTCGTATTCCATCTGTTGCTGGCGGTGGTGGTGTTCGTTGCGGTGCAGATCGCTGGCCTGCTGGTGACGTTGATCGTGGTGACCGTGCCCGCCGCGGCCGCGAGCCGTGCGCCGCTGTCCTGGCAACCGCTGATCGCGTTCAATATCGGCGTGATCGGCTACGCCCTGGGACTGGCGGCGGCGGCCATGCTGGGCACGCCGGCAGGACCAACCATCGTCTGCGTCACGGTACCGATGGCCGCGCTCGCCTACCAGATGATTGCGCTGACAGCGCCGGACGGCGGGGCGCGGCCGATAGGCTGAGCGACCCTGCAGCGGACCCGGTCGGCGACAGCGGGCTTTCCGTTCGATCGCGTGATTCACACTTCCGGCGATGCCGCCTTCGCTCATCACGCTCTAGCCGTCTTCGCGGATTGGAGGGTTTTTCCCATCGACGCCCGTTGTCGATCAAGGAGTTATACCAGCCGACGGAGCGTTTGACTCTCGTGGGGATTCCCGAATCGGGGTGAGTAGGATTCGCTGTTGCCGGCAACCTTGGCAAGGGCGAGTAGCGATGGGCAAGCCGATTGAAGTCAGCCGGCAGGAGTTATCTGCG
>DATHNE010000232.1:0-51044 GCA_035486355.1 Acetobacteraceae bacterium | reverse complement strand
CATCGCACGCATGAAGAGAACCTGGCGAAGATGCGCGAGCAGACACGGCTGCATCTGGAGAACGGGGTGCAGGTGGTACGGCTGGGCATCCAGGCCGCGTTTGGCTGCAACTATCAGGGTGACATTTCGCCGGCGCAGGTGGTGAAGACGGTGGCCGACGGTCTGGCGATCGCGGAGGACTGCGGCGCGACGATCGAGATCATTTCACTGGCGGACACGATGGGCTGGGCGGCGCCGCAGCGGATCAAGCGCGTACTGGGCGAGGTACGTAGCCGCTGGCCGGACAAGCAGTTGTCGCTGCATCTGCATGACACGCGCGGACTGGCGGTGGCGAATGCGGTGGCAGGGCTGGAGATGGGGGTGTCTCGGTTCGATTCCACCGTGGGTGGTCTGGGCGGATGCCCGTTCGCAGGGCAGAAGGGCGCGGCGGGGAATATCTGCACCGAGGAGCTCGTGTTGCTGTGCGAGGAGATGGGGATTCATACCGGGGTTGATCTCGACAAGCTAATCGAGGTTGGTCGCATGGCGGAACAGATCGTTGGGCATGTGCTGCCGAGTGAGCTGATCCACGCCGGCAGCCTGGATGCGTTCCGGCGCAAGGCGGCCTGATGTCGGCAACACCGCTGGCCGGGCTGAAGGTCCTTGAATTCAGCCATACCGTGATGGGCCCCACCGCGGGGTTGTTGCTCGCCGAGCTGGGCGCTGATGTGGTGAAGATTGAGCCGGCACCGAAAGGGGATCATACGCGGGGGTTGGGCGGGTTTGCCGCCGGGTTCTTCGCCGCGTTCAACCGTGACAAGCGCAGCCTGGCGATCGATCTGAAGCGTAAGGAAGGTCAGGCGGCCTTGCATCGGCTGGCGAAGACCGCTGATGTGGTGCTGGAGAATTACGGTCCCGGTACGATGGAGCGGCTGGGATGCGGGTATGAGCATCTGGCGCCGCTGAATTCTCGGCTGATCTATCTGGCGTTGAAGGGGTATTTGGCTGGACCATACGAACACCGCCCCGCGCTGGATGAGGTGGTGCAGTTCCAGACCGGGCTGGCGTATATGACCGGGTTGCCGGGGCGGCCGCTGCGTGCCGGGGCCTCGGTGATCGACATCATGGGGGCGGTGTTTGGCGTGGTCGCGGTGCAGGCGGCGTTGCGCGAGCGCGATCAGACGGGGCAGGGACAGCGCGTCAGCTCCGCCCTGTTCGAAAGCGCGGCGTTCCTGATGAGCACGCATATGGCGGGGATCGCAGCGACAGGGCTGGACATGCCGCCGATGCCGGCGCGGCGCGGGGCGTGGGCGATCTACGAAGTATTCCCGACTGGCGCTGGTGGACAGTTGTTCATCGGCGTGACCAGCGATCAGCAATGGGCGCGTTTCGTCGACGAATTCGGGTTGCAGTCGCTGGCGGCCGATCCGCGGCTCGCGTCCAACGTCATGCGGGTGCAGGAGCGCGAATGGCTGATCCCGGCGTTGAAGAAGGTCATCGCACGCTTCCCACAGGACGAGGTGGCGATGCGCTGCGAGCGCGCCAATGTGTCCTGGGCGAATGTCGGGCAGCCGGGCGATCTGTTCACCGATCCACATCTGTTGGCCACCGGTGGGCTGGTGGATGTGCTGATTCCGCGCAAGGGCGAGGCGGTGGCGCATACGGTCGGGCTGCCGGCATTGCCGATTCAGTTCGGAGGCGGTGCGAGGCCGACGGTGACGCGGCAGCCTCCGCGCATGGGCGAGCATAATGCGGAAATCTTGGGGGAAGCAGGATTTTCAGCCGCGGAGATCGCGGATCTCGCCGAAACGAAGGTGATTGTTTCGGCTGCGTGAGGTATGCCGGCGGCACAGCCGCCCCGCGTCAGGGCGTGACGGCGTAGCCGGCCAGGCCACCAACGATACCGCCCACCACACGCGACGCCAGAACGGAGTTCCAGGTCCATGCGGCGGCGCGGGCTGCCGGTGCCGCGGCGCGTGCGGCCACGGTGCCGGCGCCACCTGCCGCCACGTTGTCTGCGGTGATCGCGACGGCGGGTGCCACCAGTGGCCATGCCAGCGCCCCGAGCACCGCGGCGATCGCGATGGGAACGACATAAGAAGCAGCACTGTCGCTCGATGGATTTGCAGAATCCGCCTGTTGCGCGCGGGCGGTCGGCGCAGAGAGCAGCGCGAACGCCAATGCGGCTGACAGGGCCAATGCAAGAGTGACGCGATAGGTCATCGGTGCGCCTGGCTAGCCGCCCCCTTCGAGAAAAATCCGGCGTAGCTCCGCCGAAATGCCGGATGCGGCCGTCGTGACAGTTTCCGCCACTGCGGCACGGAACGCTACACCATCGATGAATTCGGATCCAATCGGGGTGATGTCGGCCTCCGCGAGGAGTTTCAGACAGGCATCATCTTCCTCGACTGCGAAGCCACGCTGAATGGCTTCACTGTCACGCACCGCCGTCGCCAGCACGTCGCGCGCGGGCTCGGGCAGGGCGTCAAATCGCGCGCGATTGACCAGCAGCGGCGCGACGCCCAGCAGGTGTCCGGTCAGGCTGACATAGGGATGATACGCTTGCAGACCGAAATTGATCATGTTGGTCAGCGGGTTTTCCTGCGCGTCCACGCGCCGCTCAGCTACCGCTTTCGGCAGCTCCGCCACGTCGATGAACTCCGGGCGGAAGCCCAACGCACGGAACGCGGCCTGGTGCAGGGCACTGTCCAGCGTGCGCAGGCTGAGACCAACGCAATCCGCGGGGCGATGGATTGGGCGCACACCGTTGGTGATATGACGGATGCCGTTGTCCCAATAGCCCAGCACGCGGTAGGGCGTGGCCGCGGTGACGGCCTCGGCCAGCAGCGCGCCACCGGTGCCATCCAGGGCCGCGAAGGCGGCGGTGCGTGAGGCGGCCTGGAATGGCAGGTCCAACACGCCCAGCGCGGGGACGCGCGCGGCGAGATAGCTGGAGGCGAAGTAGCAGCCGTCGAGCGCGCCATTCGCCACCATCGTGAACAGGTCTGCGGCCTTGCGGCCGGCGGTGACGACATTGTCTGTCACGTCGATTGCGAGCGCGTCCGGCGCGTGGTGCGCGACGCGCGCGGCCAGGGCATGCAGCCCGCGCGTATGCACCGATCGTGCGGGCTGATAGCCGCCGAAACGGAGGGTGATCACGTGGGGAGGGTCAGCGTTCGCTGAACAGCACGCCACCTTTGGCTTTGTTGGTCTTCGCGGTCTCGACGATTTCGACCATTACCGCTTCGGGGGCGACCTTGAAGTGGGTGACCACCGCGGCGGTGATGTCTTTCACCAGGGCGCGCTTCTGTTCGACGCTGCGGCCTTCGACGGCGTGGACGTAGACTTCGGGCATGGGTTCCTCCTTCGTTATGAACTGGCATTGTGAGGAACGAAGTGACGCAGCAAACTCGATCCAAAGGCACACGAGCGATGAGGCCACGCTGGTCCGAGATTGCTTCGTCGCTGCGCTGCTCGCAATGACAAGGTATCTAGTGCGTCGCGGCCTGTTTCATCACATCGACCGCCTCGTTTACCTGCGCGGCGGACACGTCCAGATGCAGGCAGGCGCGGGCGCGGTATGTGTCCGAGATCGAAACCATCACGCCGTGCGTGCGCAGCCTCGAGGCGAAGTCCTTGGCGGTCATGCCGGTGCCTTCCGTATCGAAGAACACCAGGTTGGTCTCCGGCCATTCCACCGTGATGCCCTGGATCTGCGCCATGCCGCGGGCGAGCGTCTTGGCGTTGGTGTGATCCTCGGCCAGGCGGTCGATGTTGTGGTCCAGCGCGTACAGGCACGCGGCGGCGCAGATGCCGCCCTGGCGCATCGAGCCGCCCAGGCGCTGCTTCCAGCGCCATGCCTCACCGATAAACTGCTTGGACCCGGCGAGGACGGCACCGAGCGGGGCGGACAGGCCCTTGGTGAAATCCAGCCACACCGAATCGCACCCCGCCGCCAGTTCCGCAGCCGGAACGCCCAGCGCCACCGCGGCGTTCATCAGACGCGCGCCGTCCATGTGCGTCGCCATGCCGTGCTTGTGCGCGGCGGCGGTGACCGCATCCAGTTGCGCGATGGGCCAGCAGGTGCCGCCGCCGCGGTTGGCAGTCTGTTCGACCTCCATCAGCGTCTGAGATGGGGCGTAGCGGCTCTTCGGCGTGATCGCGGCTTCCAATGTTTCGGCATCGAACATGCCGCGCGGGCCGCGCAGGCCCTTGATCATCACCCCGGCGATGGCCATTGGGCCGCCAGCCTCGCTGCCGAGGATGTGCGCGTCCTCGTGTGCCAGGACCTGGTCGCCGGGGCGGCAATGGGTGGCGATCGCGACCTGGTTGCACATCGTGCCGCTGGGCAGGAACACCGCGGCTTCCTTGCCCAGCAGCGCGGCGGCGCGATCGCACAGTGCCCAGACGCTGGGATCCGAGCCGCCTTGTTCGTCACCGACCTCGGCGGACATCATGGCGTCTTTCATGCCGGGCGAGGGCTTGGTCTGGGTGTCGGACGACAGGTTGATGCGCACCGGGACGGAGAAGTCGAAGCGCGCGGGTTCGTAACTCATTGTGGGGGCTCCAGTGTCGGGTAGGTGACACCCAGCTGGTCCAGATAGGTGTCGTGGCGGGTTGCGTCGTAGTAGTACTGTTTCTGTAGCGGACGGAATTTGTCCATGGTGGTCTGGTTGAGGTCCAGCGGGGGTTTGTCGTCCTTGGTGATGAATGGCTCGTAGCGCTGGTCCTTGCACTGCACGTCGTCGAAGTAGCGCTTGGCTTCCACCACGCGATCTGGCTGCATCAGCAGGTCCAGCACGCTGCCGGCCACCACTTGTGCGCCCGTCATGATACCCTTGTGCGCGATCGGTGTGGCCATCGCCATGGCGTTCGACCAGTGATGACCGGGCAGGCTGGCCATGTTCGCGGGGTAGCGCAATTGCACCGTGGGCACCACCCAGGACACATCGCCGATATCGTCGGTGCCGGGACTGTGTGGTTTGGTGTCGAGCTTGCTGACCTCGGTGGCCAGGCCGACCTCCTTGCCGCCGGCGGCGCGCTGCACCGCGCGAGCGAACGCCTGGTCGTCCTCGGTCCAGGTCGGCAGGCCGGTCCGCTCGATGTTCTGCTGCACGGTTTCGGCGAGGATACGATTGTAGTGACGCGGCCAGGAGGCACCCAGCATCCGCCGCGTCACGGTGGTATCGGTCATCTGCGCCGCGCCGGCGGCGATGCGGTTGCAGATCTCGAAGTTCTCGCGCACGTGCGGGATATCGGTCTCGCGGATGTAGTACCAGACTTTCGCCAGCGCCGGCACCACGTTGGGCTGCTCGCCGCCATAGGTGATGATGTAGTGTGAACGCTGCTCGGGCCGCAGATGCTCGCGCCGCACGTTCCAACCCATGTTCATCAGCTCGACTGCGTCCAGCGCGCTGCGGCCGCGCCAGGGCGCCGCCGCCGCATGCGCCGACGCGCCATGGAATGCGTACTCCACCGAGACCAGACCGCCGGCCCCGGTCACGTCACCCCAGCCGGTGCCCAGGTTGTAGCCGACATGGGTGAACAGCACGGCGTCGACGCCGTCGAACATCCCATCGCGCACCTGGAACGACTTGCCGGCCAGCAGCTCCTCGGCGATGCCGGGCCACAGCATCAGCGTGCCCGGAATGCCCTCACGCTGCATCAGCTCCTTCAGTGCCAGTGCTGCCGCGATGTTCACCGCCTGGCCGGAATTATGCCCCTCACCGTGGCCCGGCCCGCCCTCGACCAGCGGCTTGTGATAGGCGATGCCCGGCACCTGCGAGACATTGGGCAGCGCGTCGATGTCGCTGCCCAGCGCGATCACCGGTCCGCCAGACCCGAAGCGCGCCGTCCAGCCGCTGGGCATGCCGGCCACGCCACGTTCCACCGTGAAGCCGTGCTGTTCTAGCGTTGCGGTCAGCAGCTTGGAACTTTCGACTTCATGAAATCCCAGCTCGGCAAACGAGAACAGCGAGTCGTTGACCACCTGCGCCAGCTTCACCTGCTGCGCGACCAGGTCAACCAGGCGCGTCTTCAGCGCGTCGGTGTTCACGTCCGGCATGGCGGCCCCGCTCCTATCCCGGCGCACGGTAGCGCACGGGGCGGTTTCGTAAAGTCGCGGCATGGTGCGATAGTAACGCGGGGAGACCCAGTACGGCCCGAACGGGCCGGTTCACACAGGAGGCTTGATATGTTTGCTATCCCGCGTCGACGTGCCCTGCATCTGGCGGGCGCGACCGCGCTAACGTCCGGGCTCGGCGGTCTGTCCGCCCGTGCCGCCGAGAAGATCGTGACCATTGGCATGAGCTTTCCACTGACCGGATCGCTGGCGCTGCAGGCCGGTATCGCGCGCGACGCCGCGGTGTATGCGATCGACCAGGCGAACGCGAAGGGCGGCCTGGGTGGCTTCACGCTGAAAGCGATGGTGCTGGACGACGCGTCCACCACCACGGGTCAGTATGACCCGGCGATCGCCGCAACCAATGCGCGCAAGATGATCGGCGATCCGACCGTGATGGCATGCGTCGGCCCGTTGAACAGCGGCTCGGCTAAGGCGGTGGTGCCGGTGCTCAGCCAGGCCGGGCTGCCCACCATCACCGGCAGTGCGACCAACCCCGATCTGACCAACCCGAAATTCGCCTCGCTGTATCGTGTCGGCGGCAAGCCGGTGTTTTTCCGCACGGTCACCACCGACGCCTATCAGGGCCCGAATCTGGCGAATTATTTCGCTGAGGTGCTGAAGGTGAAGAAGATGATCGTGCTGGACGATGGCGGTGCCTATGGTGTGGGCATGGCGGATGCGTTCGCCGCGGAGGCGAAGAAGAAGGGCATCGACGTCGCAATCCGCGACCGGCTTGATCCGTTGAACGCCGACTACAACACAATCCTGACCAAGGCGAAGAGCCTGGGCGTGGATGGGCTGTATTATGGCGGCGACCCGCTGGCCGGTGCCAAGGTAGCGAAGCAGTCCTACGAGGTCCTGCCGTCGATCCCGAAGGGCGGTGGAGACGGCGTACACACGCCCGACATGCTCACCAGCTCCGGCACGCCGGCGATCGAAGGATGGTACGCGACCTCGGCCGCGGCGCACGTTCTGGAGGAGCCTTCGGTGCAGGAATGGGCCAAGGACTACAAGGCCAAGATGCACCAGGAGCCGGCGGATTACACCATCACCTATTATGATGCGGCCTCGGTCGTGATCGATGCGATTGGCCGCGTGGCGAAATCCGGCAAGCCGATGACGCGGGACAATGTGCGCGACGCGATCGCCGCGACGAAGTTGAAGACCTTGCAAGGGGAAATCCAGTTCGATCCCAATGGCGACACGCTCTCGAAGGTGGTGGCCATCTATCAGGTAAAGACCGACACCGCCTTCCCGGCGGGCGATGTGGTGCACCAGTTCCGCTATGTGGGGGTGGCGCCGGAAGCCTGACCGCGTAAACTCGGGGCGCAAGAGCAGGATGATTTCTGATAGGCGATATCATCCTGCTCCAGCGTGCTGTTTAATCGCGTGAGTCAGACCTCCGGCGCTGCCGTCTCCGGTCGTCACGCGCTTTGTTTGATCGCGTGAGTCAGACCTCTGGCAATGCCGCCGCCGGTCCTCACGCTCTGGCCGTGCCGACCGAAAGGAGTGCCTTGTGAAATTCTCCAACTTCATCTTCCCGGAAAGCCGGGATCCGGCGCACGACGAACGGGTGATTGACGAGGCCATCGCCGAGGCCAAGCTGACCGAGCAGCTTGGCTTCGACGTGGTCTGGCTGGGCGAACACCATTTCGACGGCATCTGCATCTATGTCGACCCGATCAGCTTCGCTGGCGTGCTGGCGAGCGCGACCAGCCGCATCAAGATCGGTTTTGCGGTGGCGCAGGTGTCGTTGCACCACCCAATCCGCTTGGCCGAGCAGCTCTCGCTGCTGGATAATGTCACCAAGGGGCGGATGATTGCAGGGCTCGGGCGCGGCACGGCGTACAATATCTATGATTACCAGGGATACGATGTGCCTGCGGACGAGGCGCAGGAACGCTTCGAGGAAGCCGAGGCCATCATGCTGAAGGCCTGGACCGGCGAGCCAGTCGACCATCATGGCAAGTTCTGGAACATCAAGCTGCCGAAGCTGCGGCCGCAGAGCTATACGAAGCCGCATCCGGCGATCATCCGCAGCTGCAGCGGTGAGGAGTCGATGGTGAAGGAGGCCGCGCAGGGTCATCCCTTCATGATGAATGTGCAATCATTGGAGACGACGCGGCAGCGCTTTGAGCTGTACCGGAAGACGCTGCGGGCGCATGGGTGTGATGATGCGAAAGTCGCTCGGCTGATCGATGAATGCTGGGTCTGGCGCAATGTGTTCGTGGCCGAAACAGATGCGGAGGCCGGGCGGATTGGGGTGCCGCTGTTCAAGCAGATGCAGGAGCAGCGCACGGCGATGCGCGAACGCGTGTTTCGCGAGCAGGGCGTGCGGTTGCAGTCGACGGTGCCGGGACCGACCGCGCCGGCGGCGCGCACTGTGGTGGAACATGGGTTGATTTATGGATCTCCGGCGACGGTGGCGGAGCAGCTGGCGGCGATCGATGCGATTGGCGTGGGGGGATTGATCGCGACGTTCCGGCTGGGGCCGATGCCGTATGATGTGGTAGCCAACAGCTTGAAGCTGTTCGCGGAGAAGGTGATCCCGGCGCTGGGGGTGAAGAAGGCGGCGTAGCTTTCGGCACGCCAGCACCGCGTGTCGTTGCGAGGCGTGGAGCGACGAAGAGCAATCTCGGTGAACCTGCGCACCTGACTCGCGATTGCTTTGGCCCTGCGGGCCTCGTAATGACACTGGTGTCGCGGGTTAAGGGATGCCTCGCAGCAGGTCCATAAGACGTCCTGCGTCCGCTGGTGCCGCGTTGCCGCGCCAGGCGACGTGCTGGTCGGGGCGGGATAGCAGCAGTTTGCGATCGTACGGCTCCGCGCTTTCCACATCCAAGACAGATAGCGGCACATGATGGGTGCGGGCGGCGGATACGATTGTATCGACGTCCGCGGAGCGATCGAAGCGCAGCAGTGTGTAGCCGGTGCCCATCGCGTCGTACAGCGAGCGTCCGTCGCGCAGCCAGAGATGCGGCGTGCGGCAGCCGGGGACGGTGGACGGCGTGAAGTTGGCCATGGTGTAGGGCGGCGCGGTTTCGCCGTCATAGGCGATGATCGGCGATCGATCGTAGAACGAACCGAAATTCAGGCCGCCGCAACAGAACTGAGGGGTGTGGAGGGCGAGCATGGTGGCCCCGAGCGTGGCGCGGGCGGCTTCGCCCTCGGGGCCGGGGTCTTCGATGGTGGCGGGGACGGCGGCGCGTTGGCGGGCCAAGGCGAGCGCGGTGCCCATGGCGTATTTCGAGACCTGTTCGGTGATCGGCCAGCGCTCGGCCTCGTGTGCGTTCAGGATCGCTCGATCGGCCCAGCCGGTCAGCACGGCCGCGAGCATCCACGATAGGTTCATGGCGTCGGCGATGCCGGCGTTCATGCCGTAGCCGCCGAACGGTACCCAGATATGCGCGGCGTCGCCACAGATGAACACACGGCGGTCGCGGAACTTGTCGGCGAGCAGGCGGCGGCCGATCCAGTCCTCTTGGCTGAGGACTTCGTATTCGAAGTCATCGCCGACGCCGAAGATCAGGCGGAGGCAGCGGTCACGATCGACGGCGGCAAAATCGGTTTCGTCGGCGCGCAGGTAGTTGTGGATCAGCCAGGTCTCGCGCCCGTCGATGGCGAACATGTTGGCGCTGCGCCGCGGGTTCATTGATTGCGTCGACCAGGCGGGCGGGCCGGGCATGCGGGCGAGCAGGGAAGGGGCGCGGATGTAGGTGGATTGCGTGCGGCTGATCATCGCATCGCCAGTCAGCGTGGCGCCGATGGCGCGGCGGACCTCGGAGCGACCGCCGTCGCATCCGATCATGTAGGCGGAGGTGATAGTACGGGATTCGCTGGTGTCGAGATTTTGTACGTTGGCAACCACGCCGTTCGGCGACTGGGCGAA
This sequence comes from Acetobacteraceae bacterium, assembly GCA_035486355.1. Taxonomy (GTDB): domain Bacteria; phylum Pseudomonadota; class Alphaproteobacteria; order Acetobacterales; family Acetobacteraceae; genus Palsa-883. The sequence continues at coordinate 41,052 of DATHNE010000232.1, read as the reverse complement.
GTCGGTTAATTTGGTACGGTAGAGGAACCTTACGCCGCGCGCTGCGGCGTGCTGGGTCAGCAGCGGCTCCAGGTAGATCTGGTTGATGCGGTGTGGCGGTTCGGGGGTTGGCCACCACGTGTCGGGGCCGCCGGTTGCGGTATAGCGGTCGGCGCGGCAGGGGATGGGGATGCGGGCGAACTCGATGCCGGTGGCGGTGGTGCGGAAGGCGATGTCGTTCGGGTGGTCGGGGGGCAGGCCGGCGTTGCGGATGGTTCGGGCGATACCCAGGCGGCGGAAGATCTCCATCGTGCGCGCGGCGATGTGGTTGCATTTCACGCTGGGGGGTTCGTCCTGGGCGCGTTGTTCCACAACCGTGACGTCGATGCCGCGCCAGGCGAGGTCCATGGCGAGGGTGGTGCCGACGGGGCCGGCGCCGATGATCAGGACGGAGGAGGAATGGCGGGGCATCAGCGGTGGTGCGCGCGGAGCGAACGCAGGTCATGGATGCCGGGCCTTCGCCCGGCATGACGGTTTGCGCAGTGGGGCGGGGTCACCCGCGGCAGATGACATTGACCAGGGCTTGCTGGCCGCCGCGCACGGCGGTCATGGCGCGTTGCAGGGCGGCAGGGAGGTCTCTTGGGTGTTCGACGCGTTCGCCGTGGCCACCATGGGCTTCGACGATGCGATCAAAGGCGGGGCTGGGCAGATCGGCCAGCAGGCGGCCATCGGTTTCCGAGGCCACACCGTCGGCGTACATATCCAATGTCGCGCGCCGCACAGCACCGTAAAGCGCGTTGTTGTAGATCACCGTCAGCAGCGGCAGGTTCTGGGTCTGCGCGATCAGGTGGCATGCGGTGGGGTTGGCAAACATGTAGGCGCCGTCGCCCAACAACGCGACCACTTGCTTGTCGGGGGACGCCAGCTTGATGCCGAGCGCTGCGGGGAAGCCCCAGCCCAGGCCGCCGGCGGGGCCGACGCTGTACAGGCTGCCGGGACGATCCAGCGGACAATGCTCCTGACGGAACGAATATTCGTTCACGACGAGCGTGTCCGGACCGGTTACCGCGCGCAGGCAATGGGTGAGCCAGGCGAGGTTGATGTTCTCGCTGTGGCCGGCCTTCTCGGCCTCGGCACGCCAGCCCGCCCGGAGCTTTGCCGAGCGTTCTGACAATTGCTCCCGCCGCGCATCGATCTCCGCGCTGCGCGGCGCCGCGGCGTAGGCCAGCGCGGGCTCCAGCGAATGCAGGAAGGAAAGCAGGTTCGACGTGATGGTCAGATCGGAGCGGAAGCTGCGCATCGGATAGCGTTGGTACAACGGGTCCTCGCCCACCTGGATGATGCGGGCGTTCGGTCCCGGCGCGGCGATGCTGGGAATCCACGGGACGTCGCTTTCCAGCACCAGGATCAGATCAGCCTCGGTCAGCAGCGATCCCGGCGCACCGCCCTGATACATCGGATGATTGCCGGAGATCGCGAAGTGGCGCGGGTTGAACGGCACCACCGGCAAGGCAAATTGCTCCGCCAGCCGCGTCAACGCCGTCGCCTCGCGCGGGTCGCGGCCGAGCTGCCCGGTGATCACCAGGGGACTGCGCGCGGTAGCGATCCATTCCGCGGCCCGTTCTATATCACTGGCCGCCGCGTGCGGACGCTCGGGCCGGGCACGCGGCAGGCGTGGCGTTGTCTCGCGCTCAGCCATCTCTTCGCCCAACACCTCGCGCGGCAATGCCAGATACACCGGCCCGCGCGGCGAGGTCTGCGCCAGCTCCAGCGCACGATCGACCACACCGTCCACCTGGTCGCCTCGCCGCAGTTCGTAATCCCATTTGACGAACTCGCGCAGCATGCCCGCCTGGTCGAACATCTCCTGCGCCCAATGAATATAGACGCTGCGCGCGCCGTGCGGGCCGGACTCGGTGATCGGCGTGCGGCCCGAGGTCAGCAGCAGCGGCACGCGGTCGCGGCTGGCGTCGATCAGCGCGTTGATCGAATTGGCCAGGCCGACATTCACATGCAGCATCACCGCCTGCGGGCGATCTGTCACCAAGGTATACCCATGCGCCATCGCGACCGCGGCGTGCTCATGCGCCACCACCATCGGGCGTGGCACCTTGCGGTTGGACCGCGCGGCGCGGGAGAACGCCTCGATGATCGGGGCGAAGTCGGTTCCGGGATTGACGAACAGGTGGTCGATCCCGTGCGCGGCGAGCGCGTCCAGGTAGTCCTCGGCGGCGATGCGGGGCGGCTGGGTGGTCATGCCGCGTCCTCCCCTTGTGTCTGGCGGGCGCATGCTGGCGCGGGGGCGGGGCGGCGTCAAAACCCCGTCCAACGGTCGTTGCGCCGAAATCCTGTTGAAACCCTTTCTGCGACAATTTTTTACGTGAGACCTTCAACGGGCGTTCGCCACGCCTGCAACGAATGGCAAGAACAGGTTCGGGAACGGCAAAAATGCAGGTTCTGATTGCCCATCGGTTCGCGCTTGTGGGGCAGGCGCTGATCGGATTGCTGGCGGGGCGGAAGCCCACGCACAGCTTTGTGCCGGTGCAGGGGATGGCCGAACTGGAACAGGCGTTGCGCGCGGCGCCGGCTGATCTGCTGCTCACTGATCTGGGGTTGGAGGGGCTGGGCGGCGCGGACGGGTTGCGGCCGTTGCGCGAGGCCTATCCACGGCTGCGGCTGGTGGTGCTGGCCGAGACCGATGATCCCAGCATGATCCTTGCCTGTCTGGCCGCTGGCGCGCATGGCTATGTGTTGCAGTCCGGCACGCCGAAATTGCTGTTGCAGGCACTGGAAACGGTGGAATGCGGCGGGGTGTTCGTCCCGACCACGCTGCCACTCCCGGTGCGGGTGGTGCCGGCCGCGCAGATGACCATGCCGGCCGCGGTCGGGCTGACCGAGCGACAGCGCGAGGTGTTGCGGCTGCTGTCGGGCGGGCAGCCGACCAAGGCTATCGCGCGCGAGCTGGGTGTGGCGGTGGGGACGGTGAAGGTGCATCTGGCGGCGATCTATGGTGCGCTGGGTGCAACGAACCGGGTGGAGGCGTTGGTGAAGGCGGGTGGCCTGCCGCCGTGTCCGGCGATGAGCGGGGCCTGGATACGCGCGGCACTGCCGGGCGCGGGCGGGTTCGCGCGCGGCGCGGCGTGACGGGTTCCTGCCGTGGGAAGAGCTGCTGCTGGCGTTCTGCTATCTGATGCTGCTGGTGTGTCGTTACGCGGGGGCGGACTTGGGCATGCCGATGGCTCCACTGACCCCGGCGGTGCTGTTGGGGTTGGCGGTGGCACGGTCGGCGCGCGCGGTGCCGGTGCGGCGGCCGGTGTGGCGCATGACGCGGCCGGTTGTTGATGTCTGTGGCGCGACGGGGATGCTGCACGGATGGGTGTGGGTGATAGGGCGGTTCGTCCTGCCCCAGATTTCGTCATAGCTGCGAAAGCAGGGCATCCATGGTACCCGCAGTCCGCCGGTTGTGCCGTGGATGTCCTGCTTTCGCAGGCATGACAAATGCGGACAGGCATGACGAAGCGGAGCGGGCTTGGGGCCCGTGACCGCTCTCGCGCACGTGTCCGTTTCCGTGGCATCGTGTTTGCAGGGGGAAGTGCATGCCACGCCATGCTGAAATTGCCGGAGCTGGGTTCGCAGGTCTGGCCACCGCGGTGGCGTTGCGGCAGCGCGGGTGGACGGTGTGCGTGCACGAGAAGGGGCCGGAGCTGCGGGCGTTCGGCGCGGGGATTTATGTCTGGCACAACGGGCTGCGCGCGTTGGACGCACTGGGCGCGCTGCCAGATATCCTGCCCGGGTCGACGCCGCCGCCGTACTACGAGACGCGACGGAACAACCGGACCGTGTCGAAGGAGGTGTTCGGCCCGATGACGCTGCGCGTGATGACGCGTCAGCGTCTGCACAATGCCCTGGCGAACGCCGCGCGGCGGGAGGGCGTGGAGATCGCGCTGAATTCCGAGGTTGTCAGCGCCGATCCAGTGGGCTCGATCATGCTGGCGTCTGGTGCGACGCGGGTGGCGGATCTGGTCGTGGGCGCGGATGGCGTGGGATCGCATGTGCGGGATTCGATCGGTTTTACACTGGAACGGAATACCTCGCGCGACGGGCTGATCCGTCTGCTGGTGCCGCGCATGAAACACGAGCTCGGCGAGGGCGAGTGGGACAACATCATCGACTTCTGGAATTTTGAGCCGCGGGTGCTGCGCATATTGTATTCGCCGTGCAATTCGGAACATTTGTATCTCGGGCTGATGGCGCCGGCGGCGGACGCGGAAGGCTCGCGCGTGCCGATCCGGCTGGATGTGTGGGTGGAGAATTTCCCGCATCTGGCACCGGTGTTGCGGGAGGCGGCGAAGGTGTCGCCGCGCTATGACCGGTACGAAACGACGCTGCTGAACGAATGGGTGCGGGGCAAGGTGGCGCTGGTGGGCGATGCGGCGCATGCGATGTGTCCGGCGCTGGCGCAAGGCGCCGGTTGCGCCATGGTCAACGCGCTGAGCCTGGCGATGGAGCTGGAGGAACACGCGACCGTGCAAGACGCGCTGCCGGCATGGGAGCAACGGATGCGCCCGCTGACCGATCGCTGCCAGGAGCGCTCGAAAAACTTCGCCGCGACGCGCGGCATGTCGCAAGGTGCCCAGTTCACCGAGACCAACGCGGAGACGATGCGCTACGACCCGATCACGCGGACCATGACCTCGGAAGGACGGCTGGCCTCGTTTACGTGACATTGCTGGCGCACCTTGTATCCTGGGTGCGTGTGGGACAACGAGGACAGACATGGGATTTCTGACCGAACCGGAACCGCAGCGCGATGTGCGGCAGGCGGTGCTGCCGGGCATCGATCGCGTGGTGGCGGCGAATCCGGGGCCGATGACCTATTTCGGAACCAACACGTATCTGATCGACACGACGGAAGGGCTGGCGGTGCTGGACCCCGGCCCGGATGACGCGGCGCATGTCTCGGCCGTGCTGCGCGAGACGGGTGGTGAGGTGGCGTTGATCCTGATCAGCCACACGCATCACGATCATGTCGGCGCGGCGGCGGCGTTGCAGGAGGCGACGGGGGCGCCGACCGCGGGATTTCGGATCAGTGCGACGCCGACGTTCGAGGCGGATATCAAGCTGGCGGATGGCGATACGATCGCGGGGATGTTGGCAATCCACACGCCGGGGCATTGCTCGGACCATTTGTGCTTTGCGTTGAACGGGCGGGGCGGGGAGAAGATCCTGTTCAGCGCGGATCATGTAATGTCGTGGTCGTCGAGTGTGGTGAGCCCGCCGGACGGGAACATGGCGGATTATTTCAATTCGCTGCGGATCCTGCTGGATCGGGATGATGATGTGTTTCTGCCGGGGCATGGGCCGAAGCTGCCGGACCCCCGGGATCTGGTAAGGGATCTGTTGGATCATCGCACGGCGCGGGAGCGGGCGATCGCGACGGCGCTGGGGCAGGGGCCGGCGAACACGTATACGTTGATGGATACGTTGTATTCGCAGGTCGATCCAAGGCTACGGCGGGCGGCGGAGCGGAATGTGCTGGCGCATCTGCAGAAGCTGGAGGGCGAGGGGAAGGTGATGCGCGATGGGGAGGTTTGGCGGGTGGTGTGAGGCGGGGTTCGTGTCGCAGGCAGGATAGGACGTAAGCCAGCGGTCACAGAGTTTCACCGGACGCGCACAGCGTTTCACCGAGAAAGGATTCTGCCGCTTCGCGCGTAGGGTGGCACCGGTGGTGCGACAAGGCGGCGCGTAGCGCGCAAAAATATCTTCTCGGTGCAACGCTGTGACCGCTGGCTTTCTTTACCGACCGCGCGGGATTGTGGGGATAGCTCGCGACCCTGACTGGTGTGAGAGTTGCGATTTTCGCATAGTATGACTACTATGACCAAATGGGTCAATTATTAAAGGTTTGCGCGTGACTGTCAGTTCTTGGACCGTTGCCGAAGCCAAGGCCAAATTCAGCCAGGTGATCGAGGAAGCGCAGGCGCATGGACCGCAGACGGTCACCCGTCATGGCCGGTCGGCGGTCGTTATCGTTTCCGCGCGTGACTGGGAGAAGACCACGCGGCGTGCCGGTAATCTGGCAGAGTTCTTTGCTGCCTCTCCGCTGCGCGGCGCCAAGCTGGATCTGAAACACCGTAAGGAGCCGGGACGACCGATCGAGCTGTGAGCTTTCTGCTCGACACCAACGTTGTATCGGAGGCGACGCGGCCGCGGCCGAATGATGGCGTGATGGCCTGGTTGGCGGCGGCCGATGAAGATGCGGTGTTTCTGAGCGTGATCACCCTGGCTGAACTGCAGCGTGGGGTCGACCGGTTGCCCGCCGGGCGTCGGCACAGTCAGCTCGATGTTTGGCTGCGTGAGGAGCTGCCGCTGCGCTTCACTGGGCGAATGCTGCCAATCGACGAAGCGGTTGCCGAGGCCTGCGGGCATCTGGTGGCGCGCGGCGAGGCGCTCGGCCGTACGATTTCCGCCATGGATGGGTTCCTCGCCGCGACGGCAATGGTGCATCAGTTGACGCTGGTGACCCGCAATGTCGTGGATTTCCGGCAGCTCGTGTCGCGCATTCTCAATCCGTGGTCGGGGGGGTAACCGGCTCGATCCGATTGACGATGCGTTCGGGCGAATGATGGATGCCCAGGATCCGTAACGTTGCCGGACCGGGATTGCGGAACACATGCGGCGTGTTCGCGGGCAGGGCGATCATGTCGCCGACACAAAGCCGATGCGGCGTCGCCTGCTGACCTTCGGTCCAGGCTTCCAGTTCCCCTTCCAGAACGAACAGATATTCCGCGTATGGGTGCCAGTGCAGCGCGGTCTGGTAGCCGGGTGCGCAGGTCTGCACGCCGGTGAAGATCGGCAGCGTGCCGTCGCCGATCAGCTTGGCGTAGTGCGACAGCGGGCCGAAGGGGACGCTGTCTGCGTCTGCCAGGCGGGCGATGGTGGGCGCGGTCATGATGCGGGCTTGCCTCCGGGCCAGACGGGGGATTGTGCGAGGTCCGGCCACGCGGCCGGGGCACCGGCATGGGCGGCCGCCTCGGCGATGGGCCACGTGGGGTCCCAGTGCGCGGCGACGAAGCGCTGGCCGGTGACCTCGGCGGCTTCGTCGGACAGCAGATAGAGCATCGGCGGGGCCATCTGTTCGGGTGGGATCAGCGCGGCGCGGTCGGGAAAGCTGTCGGTGGGCACCATCGGCGTGTCGGCCGGACCACCTGGCACCACCACATTGGCGGTGATGCCGGTGCCGCGCAACTCGGCGGCGAGGGAAGCGGTCCAGGCCTCGAGCCCGGCCTTGGCGGGGCCATAGGGGGAGAAGCCGCCGCGTAGCATGGTGAAGAAGCTGGTGGTGACGTTGATCACGCGGCCGAAATGTTGCGCGCGGAAGAACGGCATGGCCGCCTTGGCCATGAAGAAGGCGCCGGAGAGGTTCACGGCGATGAAGCGCTGCCAGAGGTCGGGGGTGATGTCCTCGACGCGCACGTTGCCCAGGAAATGGTCGCGGCGGACCAGCACCATGCCGAGGGCGGCGTTGTTGATCACGGCGTGCACGGTGCCGAAACGACGAGCGACGCGCTCGACCGCCTGGGCGCAGGAGGTGGGGTCGGCGACGTCAATCACCTGGCCGAGGGCGCGGGTCTCACCGAGCTCCCGTTCCAGGCGGAGAACGGCTTCGGCGTTGATGTCGCAGATGCCGACCTGATGGCTCGCGGCGACGAAGGCGCGGACCAGTGCCTGGCCGATCCCGCCGGCGCCGCCGGTGACGATGATGGTGCGGGCGGTCATGGGGGTTCCTCCGTTGAGTGTTGCGGGGAGCTTAGGCGAGGGAGGGGGCAGGGTCACGGGTCGGGCGGAATTTCCGCGCATTTGTTTCGAATCGGGGTATATTAGTTAGTTTCACATCGACGTCGCAGAGCGCACCATTGCGGCGCATCTTGTCCTGCACCTCGGTCAGCCGCTGCTTGTCGTCGGCCGTCAGCGTTTCCAACACCAGCAGGGTTTTCTTGGCATACTGGCCGTCGCGAAACGTGTTCGAATTGAACAGAATGGTGCGGTCTCGATCAGTTTCCTCATCGAGGATGGCGGTGCTTTTGCGGAGGTCGATCAGCGAGGTCGCCTTGGCCGTCGGAATCTTATAAAGGTCGCTGACGAACGTCGTCGCGTCCTGGCGCCCAAGCGGCCTCTCGGCCACCTTCTCCGACAATTCGAGAACCGCCTCCTCGTCATTGGACGGATCAGTCTCGTCGAAAATGTCGGTCGTCGTTTCCAACACCGCGGTGGTTGTGGCGCCGAGAACGCTCACCGCGCCGTTCTTGGCGACGTCGACGCGACCGGCATTTTTCAGCACGTTCAGCCCCACGTCGCGTGTCGGCTTGTCGATGCCATTGAGCTGGCAGGCGCGCTTGACCGTCTCGCTCGAGATGGTGGGGTTGGGGTCATCTGCCAGGTTGCGGCGCAGGAGATTGTAGAGGCGGCCTATGCGCCGCGCATAGGAGATGTTCTCGCGCCTAGCTGCACCGGCGCCAGTCACGGCATCGAGATTCTTCGATGGTGCGAGAAGCTAGGCGCCCTTTGTCTTCTTGTCCATGATCAAGTCGTAACGCGAAACGGATTGACGATGCGCAAGCCCTCGTCAAGCGCCATGTCGTGCTGCATATCCTCCGACCACAGCGTGTCGCAGCCGGCATGCAGCGCAGAGGCGGCGATCATCGCGTCGTAGGTCGAGAGGTTGTAGCGCTCGGCCAGCGCCAAGCCGGTCTCATGGGTCTCAATGGTCATCGGCTGGACGCTCAGGACGCCTCGAAGCATGGACAGAAATGCATGGGTGTCCGGCCATGACATCCGCATCTTGCGGCGAGCGACATTGGTCAGTTCGTTTAGCACCTGGACGCTGATCGTGCCGCCGCCGCCCAGAATCGTCTCCGCCCGATCGGCCTTCACCGGGTCGCCAGACGCGATATAGACGAGAATATTGGTGTCGATGAAGCTACCGGGCATTCGCCTCATCCCGATCGAACTTGAAATCGGGCGGCAGCCGGCCTCGGAACGCGCGCAACCGCTTCAGCAACTCCGCGCGGCCGGGTTTGCGCGCAACGCCGAGTTCGCCTGCATCGGCGACATGAATTTCGATCTCATCGCCCTCCTTAAGTTCAAGCGCCTCGACCACGGCGGCCGGAAGGCGAACGGCGAGACTGTTGCCCCATTTTGCGAGCCGCATGTTGGCCCTCGATTTTAAGGATATATGTTGACGAGAATGTATATCTTATCAGGACTCAGATCAAGGGTCGGCATCGAGCGTTTTGCCCCGGGTGCGCCGCTCGGCGGAAGTGGAAGATCTCCGAGGGGCCGCGGCGATTCCTCTAAGACATCGGGATAGACAATCGCAGACCTACTGACTTTCATCAGCAGACCTCCAATTTTCATCAGCATGACCCTGATGGATTTCCTCGATCGCTACGCCGACCAGCAAGCATGCCTCGGCGATCTTGAGCGCGTGCGCTGGCAGAAGGGACGTGTGTGCCCGAAGTGCGGGGTGGTCGATCAATCCTTGCCCCTCGCGCGGCGCGGCTACTTTCACTGCCAAGCCTGCCGCAACCAGTTCACCGTGCTGCACGGCACGCCATTCGAGGGCACGCACCTGCCGCTGCGCACATGGTTCAGCGCGATTTATCTCACCGGTACGTCCAACAAAGGCGTCTCGGCCAGCCAACGCTGCTGTCTCTGTCACGCGCTGCACCGCGAGATGCGCAATCTCAAGGTCCGCGAGATGGTCTGCGTCTGCGGAAACGTCATCGGACGCGGCCGTAACACCGCAGTGAACATCTATGACTGGCATCCCGAGGAGCGGGAGAACCGGGACCGCAAGGTCGCTACGCGCATAGAGATGGGAAATCAGGAGCTTGCTCCGGTGCCCGTCAATGAAGTGCGAATACTTGCGTATGGAAAGCAATAACTCCGGACAATCGATGTTCACCAAACCTCACGTGTAGCTCGACGCTGCAGGCACCTTTTGGGTCGCCCGCAGTCGTCTGCGTCATGGTCTGTGCGGCGGCCAAGCCCAAGGACGTGCACGAAGCTCCCACAACGCCAATCGTAGAGTTGATGAAAATCCAATTCATCGTCTCAGGTGCCCACCACCGAATTGTGGGCCAGGGCATCCCAATCCCGGCATGACCGCCCAAGACGCCTTATGGAAGGCCGGCACCCAGCCCGCCTGCCACCACGCCTCGCCACGGGACCGCGCCGAGGCGTGTCGCAAGTGCTGTCGCGCTGGCCCCTTCCCAGCACTGGCCCTGATCCGCCGCCTGGGCCCGTTTGATACCCGCGGAGAAGGCGATGCGTCGTCTGCGCTACGACGTGTGCCCGGGGGAGGGATATCCAGGCGAGGGTGGCGAGGCTGTGCGAGCCGGGGTGTCGGTGTTGGCGATGACCGCAAGTTTGGTGCCGGACCAACATCCTGTGCGGGAATTTGGGGCGTGGGGCGCTCGGGCTGCGTGGTGCCGGTTGGCGGCTCATGCCGTTCTGGCGAGGGAAGACCCCGTTACCTGTTACGACTTACGACGCGCCAGTCGCTGAGCGTACCGCGGCCACTTCGCGCCCGGCTGGCGCATGCTATAAGCGGGGCAATGACCACGATCTCCCCCCGGACCTCGCGCCATGGCGCGCGCCGCGTCGCGCTCTTCCTTGTGCTGGTGCTGCCGCTGCTTGGTAGCTGCGGATCCAGCCATGACGATGATGCGAATAGTAACCCCACCGCCAACATCCCGGTGGAGACGCTGTACAACAACGGCGTCGACGCCCTGAACGACCGGCGCTTCACCACCGCGGGCGACCAGTTCAACGCGGTGCAGCAGAACTACCCGTTCTCGCCCTGGGCAGCGAACGCGCAACTGATGGGCGCCTACACCCAGTATCAGCAGAACCACTACACCGATGCGATCACCGCGCTGGACCAGTTTATCCAGCTGCACCCAGCGGGCCGCGACATCGCCTATGCCTATTACCTTCGGGCGCTCTGTTACTACGAGCAGATCGTCGATATCTCGCGCGACCAGAAGGGCACGCGGGACGCGATGGTCGCGCTGCAGGAGGTGGTGACCCGCTTCCCCGACAGCGCCTATGCCCGCGACGCGAAGCTGAAGATCGACCTGTGCCGCGACCACCTGGCCGGCAAGGAGATGGACGTCGGGCGTTGGTACCAGGAGCAGCACCTGTACACCGCGGCGATCGGGCGGTTCCAGCGCGTGGTGGACGACTATCAGACCACCAACCATGTGCCGGAGGCGCTGGCGCGGCTGGTGGAGATCTACCTGCAGCTCGGTCTGAAGGATGAGGCGAAGCGCACCGCCGCTGTGCTGGGCTTCAACTACCCAGGCAGCGTCTGGTATGCGGACACCTACGACCAGCTGGTGCACGATGGCTTGGCGCAGGGCGCGCCGGTGCCCAGTGATGTGGGCGGCAGCGCCGGCGGGTTCTTCTCCCGCACCTGGCATTGGCTGTTCTAGCGCGGCGCGGGCCGGGGGCATGCTCACGGCGCTGTCGATCCGCGATGTGGTGCTGATCGAGCGGCTGGACCTGGGTTTTGGGTCCGGGCTGACGGTGCTGACCGGCGAAACCGGGGCCGGGAAATCGATCTTGCTGGACAGTCTGGGGCTCGCGCTGGGCGCGCGGGCCGAGGCGGGGCTGGTGCGCGCGGGGGCCGAGCAGGCCAGCGTGACGGCGTGCTTCGCCCCTGCGGCCGGGCATCCGGTGGTGGCGCTGCTGGCCGAGCAGGGGTTGGCGGCGGAAGACGAGATCGTGCTGCGCCGCGTGTTGGGGCGCGACGGGCGCTCGCGCGGGTTCATCAACGACCAGCCGGTGGGGGTTGCGCTGCTGCGGCGGGCGGGCGCGCTGCTGGTGGAGGTGCAGGGCCAGCACGAGCAGATGGGGCTGGCGGATCCGGCGAGCCACGGCACGCTGCTGGATGCGTTCGGCGTGGCGCCGGCGTTGCGGTACGTGGTGGCGAAGGCATGGCGGGACTGGCGCGGCGCGTTGACGGCGCTGGAGGCGGCGCAGGAGCGCATTGCCGCGGCCGAGCGCGACGAGGAATGGCTCCGCTTCGCGGTGGACGAATTGGCGAAGCTGGCGCCGCAGGAGGATGAGGAGGCGCAGCTCGCGTCGGAGCGTCAGCGGCTGCAACAGGGCGAGCGGCGGGCGGAGGCGATTGTCGCGGCATTGGCGGAGCTGGCGCCGCGGGATCGGCGCAGCCCTGGCCCGGCGGCGGCGTTGCGCTCGGCTGGACGGGCGTTGCAGAGGCTGATCCCGCCGGGGCAGGACGAAGCGGCGAACCCGGCCGGTCCGGCCGCGGCGGCGCTGGAGCGGGCCGAGGAAGCGCTGGCGGAGGCGGAGACCTTGCTGACGCGGCTGGCAGCGGAGGCAGATGCCGATCCGCGCCAGTTGGAGAAGGTGGAGGAGCGGCTGTTCGCATTGCGGGCGGCGGCGCGGAAGCACGCTGTTGCGGTGGTGGACCTGCCGGGCCTGCTGGATTCGTTGTCGGCGCGGCTGGCGGCGCTGGAGACCGGGGCGGCCGAGGTCGTGGCGCTGGAGCAGGCGGCCGCTGCGGCGCGCGGCGTCTATCTCGAGGCGGCGACGGCGCTGAGCGCGGCGCGGCGGGCCGCGTCTGTGCGGCTGGACCGTGCGGTGGCCAAGGAGCTGCCGCCGCTGCGGTTGGATAAAGCGCGGTTTGTGGCTGACGTGACCGGCTTGCCGGAAGCCGATTGGGGCGAGCACGGCGCGGATCGCGTGCGGTTCCTGATCGCGACCAATCCCGGACAGGAGCCAGGACCGCTGGCGCGGATCGCTTCGGGCGGCGAGCTATCGCGGCTGATGCTGGGGCTGAAGGTGGTGCTGCACAGTGGGTCGTCGGTGCCGACGCTGGTGTTCGATGAGGTGGATTCCGGGATCGGTGGCGCGACCGCGGATGCGGTGGGTCAGCGGCTGGCACGGGTGGCGGGCCAGGTGCAGGTGCTGGTGGTGACGCACTCGCCGCAGGTGGCGGCGCGCGGTGCGGCGCATCTGCGGGTGGCGAAGGCGACCGGGCGCGGGCGGGCGGCAACGCTGGTGGATGCGTTGGATACGCCGGCGCGGCGCGAGGAGATCGCGCGCATGCTGGCTGGCGAGACGGTGACGCCGGCGGCACGTGCGGCGGCGGACGAGTTGTTGGGGGCGCACACGTGAGCAGGGCGCCGGTGGCAGTGGAGGCGTTGGACGAGGTGGCCGCGGCGAAGGAGCTGGCGGGGCTGGCGCGCGAGATTGCGCATCATGATGAGCAGTATCACGCCAAGGACCTGCCGGAGATCAGTGACGCGGAGTATGATGCGTTACGCAAGCGGAATGCGGCGATCGAAGCGCGGTTTCCCGATTTGGTGCGGACGGATTCGCCGTCGCGGCATGTGGGGGCGGCACCGGAGACGGGATTCGCCAAGGTGCGGCATCGGATTCCGATGTTGTCGTTGGACAATGTGTTTGACGCCTCGGAGTTCGCCGAGTTCTGCGCACGGGCGCGGCGGTTCCTGGGGCTGGCGGCGGATGCGAAGCTGCCTTTCGTCGGCGAGGCTAAGATCGATGGGCTGTCGATCAACCTGACCTATCAGAACGGCCGGTTCGTACGTGGGGCGACGCGTGGGGACGGAACCGAAGGTGAGGACGTGACGGCCAATCTGCGCACGATCAAGTCGGTTCCGACACGGTTGCATGGGGCGGCACCGGCGCTGATCGAGATCCGCGGCGAAGTCTTCATGACCAAGGCGGATTTCCTGGCGTTGAATGAGGCGCAGGCCAAGGTGGAGCATCGGCTGTTCGCCAATCCGCGCAATGCCGCCGCAGGCAGTTTGCGGCAGCTCGATCCCTCGATCACTGCGAGCCGGCCGTTGTCGTTGTTTGCTTATGCGATGGGGGAAGCAAGCGAGGCGGTTGCTGATACGCACTGGCATTATCTGCAGCGGCTGAAGGCGTGGGGGTTCGAGGTCAATCCGTTGTCGACGCAATTGCCGGATGAGGCCGCGGCAGCTGCGTTCCAACAGTCGATTACCGAGCAGCGGTCGGGGTTGGGCTACGACATCGATGGTGTTGTCTACAAGATCGATGACCTGGCGTTGCAGCGGCGCCTGGGTTTCGTGGGTCGTGCGCCGCGCTGGGCGACGGCGTGGAAGTTCCCGGCCGAGCAGGCGATGACCGTGCTGCGCGGCATCGACATCCAGGTGGGACGGACCGGTGCATTAACGCCGGTGGCGCGGCTGGAGCCGGTGAATGTCGGCGGCGTTCTGGTGCAGAACGCGACGCTGCACAACGAGGACGAGATCGCACGCAAGGATATCCATATCGGCGATACCGTCGTGCTGCAGCGGGCGGGCGATGTGATTCCGCAGGTCGTTTCAGTGGTGAAAGAACGGCGACCGAAGGGCGCAAAGGCCTACAAATTCCCGGAGGTCTGCCCGGTGTGCGGCAGTCACGCGGTGCGACCGCCGGGCGAGGTGGTGCGTCGGTGTACCGGCGGGTTGATCTGTGAAGCGCAGCGGGTCGAGCGGCTGATCCATTTCGTATCTCGGCCAGCGTTCGATATCGACGGATTGGGCGAGAAGACGATCCGCGAGTTCTATGAGGAAGGGTGGTTGCAAGGGCCGCCCGACCTTTTCAAGCTGCCGGCGCGCGAGGCAGAGATCGCGCAACGCGAAGGATGGGGCGAGCTGTCGGCGCGCAACCTGTCGCGCGCGATCGAGGCCCGGCGCACCATCCCGCTGGCACGGTTCATCTATGCGCTGGGCATTCGCCGCATCGGTGAATCGAATGCGCGGCTGTTGGCGCGGCATTACGGCACGTATGACAACTGGCGCGCGCAGATGCGGGCGGCGACGACGGTGGGATCGGATGAGCGGCTGGCGCTCGGCAGCATTCTGGGCGTTGGTCCGACGATCGCCGAGGAACTGGCGGACTTCTTCGATGAGGAACGCAATGTCGCGACGCTGGATGCGTTGGTGGCTGAGCTGACGATCGAGGGTGCGGCGCCGGTTGAGGCGGCGGACAGTGAGCTGTCGGGCAAGACAATTGTCTTTACCGGGACGCTCGAGACGATGACACGCCCAGAGGCGAAGGCGCGGGCCGAGGCGCTGGGGGCCAAGGTTACTGACAGCGTGTCGAAGAAGACGGATCTGGTCGTGGTTGGTGCCGATGCCGGATCGAAAGCGCGCAAGGCGGTGGAGCTGGGGGTGAAGACGCTGACCGAGGCGGAGTGGCGCGATCTGGCGGGGATGGGTTGAGATGGCGCTATTTCAAGACCGCGAGCGCGGCGCGGCCGCACGCATCGGCGGTCAGCAGTGCGGCAAGGATGCCTCACATGTAGGTCTTGCCGGGCTTGTCGGCCAACTCGGCCTTGGTGGCGAAATGCGGCGGCGTCGCATCGCGTGTGGTCTGCATGGAGGTCAGCTTTGAATCTGGGCTGGCTTGCACCGCTGTCGGCTTGGCATCCAGCGACGAGAGCTTGGTTTCCAGCCGGGACGCGCTGGTGGCAAGATCGGCCTTCGTCGCGAAATGCGTCAGCATAGCGTCGCGCGTCCGTACGACCGGCGCGACGATCGTCTGCAGCTCGGTCGTTGTCGATTTCGGGTCGCTCGCATCGGTCTGCATCCGCAAGAGGCGCCACGCCGCGTCGCTGCCGTACTGCGGTTTACTGCTTGGTTCAACCGGTTCGTCCAAGGCGATTTTCCTGGGTTCGCGGCTCCAGCTTGCCACCCACATCCCAAGCAAGCGTTAATGCCGCCAGGCTGAATTGGCGGGGGTAGGCGGCATGGCGCGACGCGAGGACACCAAACGTATCGGTCTGCTGGCGCCGTCATCGAGCACGACGCAGGAGTATGAATACGGGCGTATTCTGCCCGGCGGCGTTACGCTGCATACCGCACGGCTGGTGCTGCGCACGGTCGATCTCAACGCCACGATCAGCGTTGTCGAGGAGATCGAGCAGGAAAGCCGCAAACTGAGCGACGCCGATGTGGATGTGATCGTGCTGGCGGCGACGGCGCCGTCGTCGCGCAAGGGACTTGGCTACGATCGCGAACTGATCGGCCGCATGGAGGCGTCGTCGGGCAAGCCGGCGACGACCGCGTCTACCGGGTTGATGCGGGCGCTTGATGTGTTGGGGGCACGCAAGATCGCCATCGCCGCGCCGTGGAGTGATGAGGTCAATCGGATCGCCGCCGCATTCATCGAGGCCAGTGGTGTGCGGGTGCTGACGCAGCGGGCGCTGGGGCATGTCGCCAATCTGGACATCGGTCTTCTCGATCCCACATCGGCGTTCGAGCTTGGCTGTGCTGTCGACCACAAGGACGCCGACGCGGTGATGTTGGCGTGTGGCAATTGGCGCACGCTGGGCATCGTCGATCGGCTGGAGGCGACGCTCGGCAAGCCGGTGGTGACGACGAATCAAGTCGCGCTGTGGGCGGCGCTGCGGCTGATCGGGCACACCGCGCCGGTGCCGGGGTGGGGTCGATTGCTGCGAACTGGCCTGTGACTCAGCCCATGTGACTCAGCCCAGAGGCGGTGTCGGTGGCATGGTCAGGAAGCCATGTGCGGTGTGCCAGAATGCCGCACGGTTCCGGCACGTTCCCAGCGCGTGCGCGGCGTTGGCAATGAGGGCGAACTGCCGGTCCCCGTTCGGGAGCTGACGGAAGAAGTCCCACAGATCCTCGTTCGTCGCGATGCCGTCATATTCGCCGCGGGCGACGCAGACCGGCGCGGTGATCTTCGTCGGATCCACCACGGGCAGATGCGCGGTCATGTCGAGATAGGTGCCGGTCGGCACGGTGTCGCCGTAAACCAGTTCGGCCTTGGCCAGAGCGGGGGCGACCGCGGGATCGGTGGTACCCGGCTTGTCGCGGGTGAAGATGCTCTCGATCATCGCCTTGTCACGCAGACGGCGATTGTGCGTGCGGTAGTACTCGACCTGCTCGGCGCGTTTGCCGAGCGTGGGTGACCCCTTGCCGGTGTAGGTCAGCGCGCTCAGCACCAGACGGTCGATGTGTTGCGGTGCCGCCATCGCAAAGGCACCCGCGCGCAGGGCACCGGAGGACTCGCCCATGAAATGACAGCGTGTCTGGCCGGTCTCGTGCGCGATCACCGCCATCGCTGCGGTCAGGTCTGCGACGCCGCTGGCGATGTCGGAATTGCCGTCGGTGCGATCGGACGCGCCATAGCCCTCGTGATCCATCGTCCAGACGTCGTAGCCCCAGCGGGCGAAGGTATTCATGGTGGAGTATTCGCCGTGACCGGGCACGCTGAGATCCCAGCTCGCCAGCGCGGCGATCGAGGAGCCGTGCACCAGGAACAGGATCGGCAGCGGTTTCTCGCCGGGGCGCGGCGCGCCGATCCGCTTGCGATACATCGCGAGCTTGATGGTCTTTCCGTCGCGGGCTTTCTCGGCCCAATATTGCTGATGCCAGGGCACGGTTTCGGCGGCCGACGCTGACGCCGCCAAGGCGGTGCTGATCATGACCGCGCCCGTGAGCGCTGTGCGCCGTGATAGATCCTGTTGCATCTTGTTTCGCTCCCAGCCGTGACGAAGAGCAGCATCACTGCCCGTGTCCAGCCTACTCCGCGGCGCGCTGTGCCGCTACACCCGCCATCTGGCGCTCGACCAGTCGTGCATAGACGCCACGTTGCGCGAGCAGTGTCGCATGCGTTCCGGACTCGATGACACGGCCGGCATCCAGCACCAGGATCAGGTCGGCGGTGCGGATGGTGGACAGGCGATGTGCCACCACGATGGTGGTGCGGTTACGCATCAGCGCGTCCAGCGCCGTGCGCACTAACTGCTCGCTGATCGTGTCGAGGTGTGAGGTCGCTTCGTCCAGCACCAGGATCGGCGCGTCCTTCAGGAAGGCGCGCGCGATCGCCACGCGCTGGCGCTGGCCGCCGGAGAGCTGCACGCCGCGTTCGCCGACACGGGTTTGCAAACCTTCGGGCAGGCCGGTAATAAATTCAGCCAAGGCCGCCTGGTCCAAGGCGCGCTGCACCTGATCCGGTGTCGCATCGGGCCGGGCGAGGCGGACATTGGCCTCCAGCGTGTCGTTGAACAGATACGTATCCTGCGCCACCAACGCGATGCGCCCGCGCAGCCCGTCCAGCGTGAGCTGACGCAGGCCGACGCCGTCCAACTGGATTGCGCCGTGTTCGGGGTCCCAGAAGCGCAGCAGCAGGTTGGCGATGGTGGTCTTGCCGGCGCCGGATGGGCCGACCAATGCGACCGTCGCGCCCGGTGGCACCACGAAGCTGATATCGCGCAATGCCGGGATGGTGCGGCCGGGATAGGTGAAGGCAACATGATCGAATGAGACGCCCGACCCGCCGAGGGGCGAGGCTGGTGACAATGGTCCGTCGGTGATCGTGACCGGTTCGCCATGCACCACGTGCAGCCGTCCCGTCGACGCGATTGTATCCGCCAACTGCCGGCCCACCTGTGCGATCTCCGACACTGGCAGGAAGGCGGAGATCGAGACGAGGATCAGCAGCGGCAGCATCGGCGCGGCTATCCAGCCATGCATCACCAGTGGCGCGCCGACCGCGGCCACCGCAAGCCCGCCCAGTCCGGTTGCAACTTCCAGCCCCGCTGTCTGCGTTGCCAGATCGCCCAGCAGTACCTGCCGCAGCTCCTGGCTGCGCCGTGCGATGCGCATGAACTCGTCACGCCGGCGTCCCACCGCCGCGAAGCTCACCAGCTCCGCCAATCCTTGGATAGTTTCGGTCGTGTAGGCACCCAGCTCGGCCAGCGCGCCGCGCGACGCGGACCCCAAGCGATCGATTTTCTTCCGGCCCAGGAACGGTGACGCGCCCGCGTAAGCCAGGAACGGCAGCAGCGCCAAAGCCAGCGGCCAGGCGATCCACGTCAGCGCGCCTAGCACCGACAGTGGCACCAGCACTGCGACGAAGGCGGGCGCCACAGTGTGGGCGTAGAAGTATTCGACCGTCTCGACGTCCTGCGTGGCTAGCGCCACCAGATCGCCGGACCGTCGCCGTAACAGATAGGCCGGCGTCAAGGCATCCAGCTTGCGATAGAGGTCGACGCGCATCTCGGCCAGCAACGGATAGGCCATGGCATGCGCCAGCCAGGATTCCAGCCAGTGCAGCAGCGCGGTCGCGGGGGCCGCTGCCAGCAGCGCGATGACCAGGGCCATGGTCGGCGCACCCGCCTTCACCGCGCCGATGGTCAACGCGCCTAGCACGCCGACGCCGATGAAGGACGCCACGCGGCCGATGCCGCACAGCACGACCACGGCCAGTTGGCGCCGCCATGGCCAGATGAAGCCGAGGAGCGTACGGATTGTTTCCTGCCAGCCAACCTGTGCGGCGTCCTCGGACAATGCGCGCTGCACGGGTGTGGTGGCGGTCTCCTCGGCCGCCGCAGCGGTGCGCACCAGCGCGGGCAGCGCATCGATCGTATCGTCGTGCTCCGCGAGCTGGGGGCCCATCAGCCGGCGATATGGCCCGTTCTGCACGATCAGTTGTGTATGCGTGCCGGACTGCGCGACGTGACCTTCTTCCAGCACCAGGATGCGGTCGGCACCGATCACGCTGGACAGGCGATGCGCCAGGATCAGCGTGGTGCGGTTGCGCATGAGCCGGTCAAGCGCCTGCTGGATCACCGCCTCGTTCTCGGCATCGACGGAGGACAGCGCCTCGTCCAGTACCAGGATCGGCGCGTCACGCAGCAGGGCGCGGGCGATGGCAATGCGCTGGCGTTGTCCGCCGGACAGCCGCGTGCCGCGCTCACCGATCACCGTATCATAGCCCTCGGGCAGCGCGGTGATGAACTCGTGCGCATTGGCGGCGCGGGCGGCTTCGATCAGTTCGGCGTCGGTCGCCTCCGGTCGGCTGAGGCGGAGATTGTCGGCCACGCTGCCATGGAACAGGTAGGTGTCCTGCGCTACCACCGCGATCATGCGGCGCACTGCGTCCGGATCGAGCGTCCGCAGGTCCCGCCCGCCGATGCGGATCGTTCCGGCCTCGGGATCATGCAGCCGCAACAGCAGCCGCACGATGGTGGACTTGCCGGAGCCACTGGGCCCGACGATGCCAACACGCTCACCAGCGGTGATCGCAAAGTCCAGGCCTTGATGCGCCGCGCGGCGACCGCCGGGATAGGCGAAGCCGACCTGCTCGAACGTGATGCTGGGGGAGAGCGCTGTTGTGACGGGATGCGCCGGGGCGGCGGGCGCGGTGACAGGCGTGTCCAGCAGCGCATTGATACCGGCGGCGGCAGCCTGGCCGACCATGCCCTGGTGCAGCACGGTGCGCAGCTCACGCAGCGGACGGAACACCTCGGTGCCCGCCATCAGCACGATCAGCAGCGCGGTCAGGCTCATGTCGGCGTGCTGCACACGCCAGGCGCCGAGAGCCAGCGCTGCTGCGGCCCCCATGGCCACGCCCAGGTCGGTAAAGCCGCGGCCCATAACGCTGGTGGCCAGGACAAATTGTGTGCTGTCGGATAGCGCCCGCGCCTTCTCCGCCAGCATGCGCCCATAGGCGCCGCTCTGGCCGAAGGCCTTCAGCGTCGGCAGCCCCTGCATGGCATCGAGGAACTCCTCGCCGAATGCCTTGAAGGCACGTTGGCGTGCGCGTGAGGCCTGACCGCTGGTGCGCTGGATCGTGGCCGGGATCACCAGTGAGAACAGCGCCGCGGCCATCATAACCGCCGCCACCGGAACGTCCCACGCGGCCATCACCGCGAAGATCGCCAGCGGCGCGCAGATCGCGATGGCTACCTGCGGCAGGTACTGGCCGAAGAACGTCTGCAATTGCTCGACGCCATCGACCAGCGACAGCATGACGCCGCCGGTGCGCTCGGCACCGAACCAGGCCGGACCCAGCGCGGCGATTTTGTCGTAGAGCAGGCCGCGCAGGTGCTCCTGCACCCGGGTCGAAGTACGGTGCGCGATCAGGGTACGGGTATGGTCCAACGCGGCGCGCAGCACGATGGCCCCGGCGGCCGACGCGAGCGGGGGCAGCAGCGCGGCGATCGGCGCGCCCTGGAAGACGCGGGCGAGGAACTGGCCGAGGAAGACGAAGCGGGCGATGCCGACGCCGAGCGCCAGCAGGCCGAGCACCATGGCCAGCGCGATGCGCCCCCGCAGTCCTGCCGTCATGCGCCAAAGCCTGAGATCGAAATGCACCGTTCTGTCCCCGGTCGATTGTTGCGCCATTGTGCGGGGTGGCCCGACCGGGCGCAAACGTGGGATTTTCAATCGCTGTTGAGCTATATTGAACGGCGATGTCTGACCGGATTCCTCCCTTGGCGCCGTTGCGCGCCTTTACCGCGGTGGCGCGGCACGGCAGTTTCGCCCGTGCGGCCGAGACGTTGCACGTCAGCACCAGCGCGATCAGCCATCAGATCCGTCGGCTGGAGGCGGATCTGGGCACCACCCTGCTGGTCCGCGCGCGCAACGGTGCCGGCTCTCGCACCGCGGCAACGGCGGACGGGCAGATGCTGCTTC
The DNA here is from genome assembly GCA_035486355.1 of Acetobacteraceae bacterium. Classification (GTDB taxonomy): domain Bacteria; phylum Pseudomonadota; class Alphaproteobacteria; order Acetobacterales; family Acetobacteraceae; genus Palsa-883. The sequence continues at coordinate 19,561 of DATHNE010000232.1, read as the reverse complement.
AGGCAGTGGACCGTGCCTTCGCCGAGCTGGCCGCCGCCTGCGACTCGGTGCGCGCGCGGGGGCGGCGGCCGACGCTGATGATTTCGGCCAATGGTTCGATGGCGTCCTTGTGGCTGGCACCGCTGCTTGCGGCCTTCGCGGCGCGGCATCCGTCGGTGCAATGGCACATGCGCACCTATGAGGTCGTGCCGGATATGACGCGGGAAGGGCTGGACCTCGCCATATTCCGTGCCCGGCCCGGCCATACCGGCGAGGGCGACACCAAGCTGTTCAGTGAAATGGTGTTTCCGGTGTGCAGTCCCGCACTTGGACTGACGGGCGCGCCGAAGGAGTTGCTGCGGCACAATCTGTTGCAGGAGTCAGCCGACGCGAACACGGAGAAAGACTGGTCCACCTGGTTGGATCTTCTGGGGCTGGGCGCGCGGACCAAGGTGACACGGGTGGAGTTCAGCACCTTCAACGCGGCGATCGCGGCCGCGCTTGCGGGGGCGGGGATCGCGTTGGGCCGCCGGCCGCTGATCGATTCCGAACTGGCGGCGGGACGCCTGGTTCGCCCGTTTGGGGCGCGCGAACTGCCGGGCTCGTGGGACATGGTCATCCGGCGTCGGCCGGGGGCTGCGCGCGACGTTCATGTGGCCGCGCTGCAGACGTTTCTGCTGCAGGCGGTGGCCGCGGCTGGGGCATGACTGCCCACGCGTGGCACGCATGGGCGATCCCCGGTGGTGCTGTTGATGGAACCCCAAGTTGGTTCTAGCGTCGGCGGTTGACGACACCGGGGGGAAGGCCGCAGAAAGCGCCGCCGTTCGAGCCGCTGCTGCCAAGATCAGGCCGCGCGGAGGGAGAGTCCGACTTGAAGCCAACCGACATCCGGGATCCTGAGTATTTCCACAAGGTCGTGGATTGCCAGTACGCCTGTCCGGCCCATACGCCGGTCCCCGAATACATCCGCCTGATCGCCGCCGGCCGCTATGCCGACGCGTATATGATCAATTGGCGGTCGAACGTGTTCCCCGGAATCCTTGGGCGTACCTGCGATCGGCCGTGCGAGCCGGCCTGTCGGCGTGGCCGCGTGGAAGCCGAGCCGGTTGCGATCTGCCGCTTGAAGCGCGTCGCTGCTGACTACAAGGGCGATATCAGCGACCGGTTGCCGAAACCTGCTGCAACGCACAACGGAAAGCGAATCGCTCTGGTCGGTGCGGGCCCCGCCTCGCTGACCGTCGCACGCGATCTGGCGCCGATGGGCTATCACTGCGTGGTGTTCGATTCGGACCCGCGCTCGGGTGGCATGATCCGCAGCCAGATCCCGCATTTCCGCCTGCCAGAAGAGGTCATCGACGAGGAGGTCGGCTACATCACCGATCTTGGTGTGGACCTGCGGTTGGGCCAGCGCATCGACAGCATGAAGTCGCTGCTGACCGAGGATTATGATGCGATTTTCGTCGGCTCCGGCGCGCCGCGTGGGCGCGATCTGGAGATTCCTGGTCGGCGGGAAGCCGCGGCGAATATTCATATCGGTATCGATTGGTTGTCGTCGGTGTCGTTCGGCCACATCACCAGCATTGGCAAGCGCGTGATCGTGCTGGGTGGTGGCAACACGGCGATGGATTGCTGCCGCTCCTCGCGTCGCCTGGGCGGTGAGGAGGTGAAGGTCGTCGTCCGGTCCGGCTTTGAGGAGATGAAGGCGTCGCCGTGGGAGAAGGAGGACGCGATGCACGAAGACATCCCGATCCTCAACTTCCTGGTGCCGAAGGCGTTCGTTCACGACAACGGCAAGCTGACCGGCATGACCTTCGAAAAGGTGAAGGCCGAATACGACGAGAAGAAGCGCCGCCGCCTGGTGCCGACCGGCGAGCCGGATCAGCTCATTGAATGCGACGACGTGCTTGTGGCGGTCGGGCAGGAGAATTCGTTTCCCTGGATCGAGCGCGATGCGGGCATCGTGTTCGACAAGTGGGGCATGCCGGTGGTCAACGAGACCACGATGGGCTGCAGCCATCCGCGGGTGTTCTTCGGTGGCGACGCGGCGTTCGGTCCGAAGAACATCATCTGGGCGGTCGCGCATGGCCACCAGGCCGCGGTGTCGATCCACCTGCTGTGCGAAGGCACCGATGTGACCCAGCGGCCGCCGCCGCATGTGACGCTGGCCTCGCAGAAGATGGGCATCCACGAGTGGAGCTACGACAACGATATCTCGCTCGATCTGCGCTTCAAGGTGCCGCATCGCGACAAGGGGATCACGCTGCGTGACATCACCGCCGAGGTCGAGCTCGGCTTCGATGAGCAGCTGGCGTTTGCCGAGGCGCAGCGTTGCCTGAACTGCGACGTGCAGACCGTGTTCAGCGATAGACTGTGCATCGAATGCGATGCCTGCGTCGATATCTGCCCGGTCGACTGCATCACCTTCACCCATAACGCCGATGAGGACACGCTGCGCGCCAGCCTCAGCGCGCCGGCGAAGAACGTGACGCAGGACCTGTATGTGTCGCTCGATCTGAAAACCGGCCGGGTGATGGTGAAGGACGAAGACGTCTGCCTTCACTGTGGCCTGTGTGCCGAGCGCTGCCCGACCGGTGCGTGGGACATGCAGCGCTTCCTGCTCGATATCGCACAACCGGAGACCGTATGCTCGACTCTGCAACCGGCGTGAGCCCTGTGGGCGTGCAGCGCCTGGACCGTGTGAACGACTTCGTCGTCAAGTTCGCCAACGTCAACGGATCCGGATCGGCCAGCGCCAATACGTTGTTCGCCAAATCCGTGTTGCGCATGGGTATCCCCGCGACGCCACGCAACATCTTCCCCTCCAACATCCAGGGGCTGCCGACCTGGTATGAGGTGCGGATCAGCGAGGCGGGTCATCTTGGCGCGCGCGGCGGCGGCGTCGATCTGATGGTGGCGATGAACCCGCAGACCTGGGCGAAGGACGTCGCCGAGATCGTGCCGGGTGGGTATCTGTTCTACGACTCGACGAAGCCGATGCCGTCATCGAAGTTCCGGCCTGACATCAACGTCATCGGCGTGCCGCTGACCGAGATGTGCAACCGCGAATACACCGATCCGCGGCAGCGCCAGTTGTTCAAGAACATCATCTACCTTGGTGCGCTGTCGGCGTTACTGGAGATGGATGTCAAGGCGATCGAGGCACTGCTGGGCGAGCAGTTCAAGGGCCGCGACAAGCTGATCTCCGCCAACGTGCATGCGCTGCACATGGGGCGCGACTACGCGCTGGCGAATTTGCAATGCCCGATCGGGCTGCGCATGCGGCGCAGCGGCGCGGTCGGTGATCGCATCTTCATCGAAGGCAATGCCGCCGCGGCTTTGGGTGCGGTGTATGGCGGCGCCACGGTATGTGCCTGGTACCCGATCACGCCATCATCGTCACTGGCAGAGGCGTTCACGCGGTATTGCAACCGCTATCGCGTCGACCCGGAGACGAAGCAGAACAAGTTCGCCATCGTGCAAGCCGAGGACGAGTTGGCCTCGATCGGCATGGTGATCGGCGCGGCGTGGAACGGCGCGCGCGCGTTCACCGCGACGTCCGGGCCGGGCATCTCGCTGATGCAGGAGTTCCTGGGGCTGGCGTATTTCGCGGAAATTCCGGCGGTGATCTTCGATGTGCAGCGGTCCGGTCCGTCCACCGGCATGCCGACGCGCACGCAGCAAACGGATCTGCTGAGCTGCGCCTATGCCAGCCATGGCGACACCAAGCATGTGATGTTGTTCCCGGAAGATCCGCACGAGTGCTTCGAGTTCGGTGCGCAGGCATTCGATCTGGCTGACCGGCTGCAGACGCCGATCTTCGTCATGCTCGATCTGGAAATCGGCATGAATGAGCGGCTGACCAAGCCGTTCACCTGGGATGACAACCGCAAGTTGGATCGCGGCAAGGTCATGACCGCCGAGGAGCTGTCGGCGGGCAAGGATTTCGGCCGTTATTTGGACGTGGACGACGACGGCATTCCGTATCGCACCTATCCGGGCACGCATCCGACCCGGGGCGCCTATTTCACGCGCGGCACGTCGAAGGATCGCTACGCGCGCTACACCGAGGAAGGTCCAGCCTATCAGGACAACATGGAACGGCTGCTGAAGAAGTTCGCCACCGCGGCCAACCTCGTTCCGGTACCGATCACGCGCGATGCGCGCGAGCCGACCAAGCTGGGGGCGATCTATTTCGGCTCCACCAGCCCGGCGATGGACGAGGCGGACGATATCCTGGCCGGACGCGGGGTACATCTGGACCTGATGCGCGTGCGCGGCTTCCCGTTCAGCAATGAGGTGCGGGCGTTTATCGCCGCGCATGAGCAGGTGTTTGTGGTCGAACAGAACCGCGATGCGCAGTTGCGCACGCTGCTGGTGAATGAGCTGGAAATCGATCCGGCGAAGCTGGTGAAGGTGCTGCACTTTGATGGCACGCCGATCACCGCACGCTTTATCGCTGATGCGATTGGCGATCGTGTTGATGACCTCAAGATTGTTCCGCTGCGTAGGGCCGCACCATGACCTATATCACCAAGCCGAAGCTGCATCATCCCGGGCTGCCCACGAACGAACTGGGCTTCACCCGGCGCGACTACGAAGGTGCGATCTCCACGCTGTGCGCGGGTTGTGGACATGACTCGATCAGCGCGGCGATCGTACGCGCGTGCTACGAACTGGCGCTGCCGCCGCACCGCATCGCGAAGCTCTCGGGCATCGGCTGCTCGTCGAAGACGCCGACGTACTTCCTCGGCGCATCGCACGGCTTCAATTCGGTGCACGGCCGCATGCCGTCGGTGCTCACCGGTGCCAATCTGGCGAACCGCGACCTCATCTATCTGGGCGTGTCCGGCGACGGCGATTCCGCCTCGATCGGCATTGGCCAGTTCGCCCACGTCATGCGCCGCGGCGTGAATATGACCTATATCGTCGAGAACAACGGCGTCTACGGTCTGACCAAAGGTCAGTTCTCGGCCACATCGGACAAGGGTGCGAAATCGAAGCGTGGCGTCACCAACACCGATGACGCGATCGACATGATCGGCATGGCGCTGCAGCTCGGTGCCACGTTCGTGGCGCGTAGCTTCTCCGGCGACAAGGACCAACTTGTGCCGCTGATCAAGGCGGCGCTGGCGCATGAGGGTGCCGCGTTCATCGATTGCATCTCCCCGTGCGTTGCGTTCAACAACCACGATGGGTCCACCAAGAGCTTCGATTATGTCCGCGAGCATAACGAAGCCGTGAATTTCCTCGATGTAATCAGCGGGCGTGAACCGATCGCGGTGGACTATGCCCCAGGCACGGTGGAACTGGTACGTCAGCACGATGGCAGCTACCTGAAGCTGCGCAAGCTGGCGGACGACTACAATGTGCACGACCGGGTGGCGGCGATGGCCTGGCTGCAGCAGCGCCACGCGGCTGGCGAGATCGTGACCGGGCTGCTATATGTCGACCCTGACCCCACCGATCTGCATCAGCATTTGAACACGGCGGCGGTTCCGTTCAATACGCTGGGCGAAGTCGAGCTATGTCCGGGGTCCGCGGCTCTGGAGAAGTTGAACGCCAGCCTGCGCTGACGTCGCGCCGGGCCGGCGGTAGGAGATCGGCCCATGCTACTCGCCGGCGATATCGGTGGTACCAAGACCTTGCTCGCCCTGTACGACCCGACGGGTGATGCGCGCCATCCGGTTGTGGAAGCGGAGTTTCACAGCGCCGACTTTGCCAGCCTGGACCTGATGGCGCGCCAGTTCCTCGATCGCGAGGGGCGCAAGGCGGACGAGGCCTGCTTCGATGTGGCGGGCCCGGTGATTGGTGGGCAGGCGCATCTGACCAATCTGCCCTGGACGTTGCATGAATCGGCGCTGCGCGACAGCCTGGGCCTGACGCGCGTTACGCTGCTGAACGACCTGCAGGCGATCGCGCATGCGGTGCCCGGCCTGCGCGCGGACGAGCGGCACGAGCTGAACGCCGGGACCAGGCAGACGCATGGCCCGATCGCAGTGGTGGCGCCGGGCACCGGCCTGGGCGAGGCGTTTCTGATCTGGCAGGGCCATCGCTATATGGCCTGCGCGTCAGAGGGCGGCCACGCGAGTTTTGCGCCAACCGACGACCAGCAGATCGGACTACTGCGGGCGCTGGCCAAGCAGTTCGGCCATGTGTCAGTCGAGCGTGTCTGTTCCGGTCCCGGTATCGCCCACATCTATGATCATCTGCGCGAGCATGATCCTAGGCGCGAGTCCGCGGCCTTCGCGGCGGCGCTGGCGAAAGCCGCCGATCGCACACCGCTCATCGCCCAGGCGGCGCTGGACGATGCATCGAACAAGCTCGCGGTCGAGACGCTGGATACGTTCATCGCCATCTTGGCCAGCGAGGGCGCTAACATGGTGCTGAAGGTGATGGCCACCGGTGGGCTGTATCTGGCCGGCGGCATTCCCGCGCACATTCTGCCGAAGCTGACCCATGCGCATTTTGTGCAAGCCTTCGCCAACAAGGGCAGGTTAGGAAAGTTGCTGTCGGAGGTGCCGATCCACGTGGTGACGGCGCGCGCGGCCCTGCTGGGTGCCGCGCTATATGGACTGGAGCAGATGCGATGAGGCCGCCGCGATCAGACGCGATCGTGTTCTTCGGCGCCACCGGCGACCTGGCGTACAAGCAGATTTTCCCGGCCCTGCTTGGTCTGGTGCGAGACCAGGGGTTGGATGTGCCGGTGATCGGCGTGGCGCGAGCGGGCTGGTCGCTGGAGAAATTGCAGGCCCGCGCGGCGGATAGCCTGCGTGCCAACGGCAACGCAGCGCCCGACGCCGTGCAGCGCCTGCTGGGCCTGATGCGCTACGTTGGTGGCAACTATGATGATGCCGAGACGTTCAAGCAGCTGCGAGCCACGCTCGGTGATGCGCAATACCCGCTGCATTACCTGGCTGTGCCGCCCAGCCTGTTTGCCAAGGTGGCGGATGCGCTCGCCGCCTCGGGTTGCGCCGAGAACGCGCGCCTGGTGATCGAGAAGCCGTTCGGCCACGACCGTGATTCGGCGCGCACGCTGGGCCGGCTGCTGGCGCAAAACTATCCCGAGGAAGCGATCTATCGGATCGATCACTACCTCGGCAAAGAGCCGGTGCAGAACATCCTTTATACGCGCTTCGCAAATTCCATGTTCGAACCGATTTGGAATCGCGACCACATCAGCACCATCCAGATCACCATGGCGGAGAATTTTGGCGTCGACGATCGCGGCCGGTTCTATGACGAAACGGGTGCCATCCGTGACGTGGTGCAGAACCACATGCTGCAAGTGTTGGCCAACCTCACGATGGACCCGCCGACCGGCGAGGAACATGAGGCGACACGCGATCAGAAGGCCGCACTGCTGAAGGCGATGCGGCCACTGGATCCAGCGCATGTCATCCGCGGACAGTATGTCGGCTACCATGATGTGTCAGGCGTGAAGCCGCGGTCCACGGTGGAAACCTTCGTCGCGGTGAAGTTGTTTATCGAGACCTGGCGCTGGGCGGGCGTGCCGATCTACATCCGTGCCGGCAAGAAGCTGCCGGTGACTGCGACCGAGGTGACGGTGCATTTCAAACGCCCGCCGCGCGAGACGTTTGATGAGCTGGTGCCGATCAAGTCCGGCCATATGCGGATGCGCATCAGTCCGGATGTCAGCATCGGCATGGGTGTGCGCGTAAAGCTGCCGGGTGAGCGCATGGTCGGCGAGGATGTCGAGATGATCCTGACCGAGCGTGCAGCCGACCGACTGCCGCCGTATCAGCGCCTGCTGTGGGACGCGATCCGTGGCCTGGGCGTACTGTTCGGTCGCGATGACATTGTCGATGCGCAGTGGAGGATTGTGGAGCCGGTGCTGGACGATGTAACGCCGGTTTATCCCTATGCGCCGGGCACCTGGGGACCAGATGGGACCGAAGCATTGATCGGTGCGGATGGGCCGTGGCGGAATCCACAGCTCCTGCCAAGGAAGGACTGACGTGGACGAGGCCGATCGCGACGCGCTCAAGCGCCAGGCGGCCGAGCATGCCGTGCAGTTTGTCCAATCCGGCATGGTCGTTGGCCTGGGTACCGGATCGACTGCCATCCATGCCACGCGGCGCATTGCCGCACTGGTACATGAAGGTGCATTGAGGGACGTGGTTGGTTTCGCGACCTCGCGCGCGGTATGGGATGAGGCGGTGCAGCTGGGCCTGCCCATGCTGACGGAGGATATGCCACGCGCCATCGATCTGACGATCGACGGGGCAGACGAGATCGATCCGGAGCTGAATCTGATCAAGGGGGGCGGTGGTGCTCTGCTGCGCGAGAAGATCGTGGCGCAGGCCAGCGCGCGCGTGGTGATCGTCGCCGATGACAGCAAGCTGTCGCCGCGCCTCGGGACGCACTGGGCAGTTCCCGTGGAGGTGCTGGATTTCGGCTGGCAGACGCAAGCGCGGTTTCTCGCCGCACTTGGCGCGCAGGTCGCGGTACGGCAGGGCAAGCGTACGGACCAGGGCAACATGATCCTCGACTGCCGGTTCGGACCCATCACCAACGCGACAGATCTGGCAGCCGCATTGGACGCGCATGCGGGGATCGTTGCACACGGCCTGTTCCTGAAACTTGCCCATGAAGCAGTCATTGCGGACCGGGACGGAATCAAAGTGATGCAGGCCGCCAGCCGGCCCTCGTAGGAACAGCGTAGCCTGTTCCGCCACTCCAACGTACTGCGCCGTGCGGTTCCCCTTAAATCCCTAGCACCTCGATCGACGTCGACTTGACCAACGCCAGTACCGATGCCCCCGGAACCAGCCCCAGGCGCGCAATGGCGTCTGACGTGACGCGTGACAGCAAGGCACCGCCCGGCAAGGCGATCTCGACCAGTACCGAATGCCGCCTCGTCGCCTCGGCGATGCGGCGCACGGTAGCCGGAATGACGTTCTGCACACTGATCAGCTCCGGCGCCCTGCCCGCCAGGATGACCTCGCGCGCCGGGATACGGATGCGGCACGATGCGCCGATCGGCTGATCCAACAGCGGCACCCAGAACCGCGTGCCGCTGCTCTCCAGTCGCGTCAGTTCCCGCTGCGTGTCGTGCGCGACAACCTCGCACAGCAGCAACGCGCCGGCATCATCGCGTCCCGCCAGTGGTAGGTCGGCGCGCGCCGCAACCTCGGACAACGGGCCGCAGGCGATCACCTTTCCCGCTTCCAGCAGCACAAGCGAATCCGCCAGCCGCGCAACCTCATCGAACGCATGCGTCACGTAAAGGATCGGCAGATTCAGCGTGGTCTTCAGCCGCGTCAGGTACGGCAGGATCTCAGCCTTGCGCGCGGTATCCAGGCTGGCCAGTGGTTCGTCCATCAACAGCAGATGCGGTTGCGCCAGCAAGGCACGGCCGATCGCAACCCGCTGGCGTTCGCCCCCGGATAAGGTGTGTGGCCGGCGCTCCAGCAGTGCGCCGATCCCCAGCAGATCGACCACATCATCGAACCGCACCGGGCCCGGCGGCGCGCGACGCAAACCGAAACGAAGATTGGTTGCCACCGTCATGTGCGGAAACAGCCGCGAGTCTTGAAACACAAGTCCGACGCGGCGTCGCTCCGGCGGCAACCAGCGCCCGGCATCGGTGTCGGCGAGCACGGTGCCGTTGACCGCGACACGGCATCGGTCCGGGCGGAGCAATCCCGCGGCCACCGCTATCGCCGTGGATTTGCCAGCCCCCGACGGACCGAACAGCACGGTCACGCCCGGCTCGGGTACCTCGAAGGCAACATCGATCGTCGTCGTGGGAAAGCGATGCGTGAGCTGGAAGCTGAGCGTCATCGGCCCAGCATAGCGTTCAGTCGTCGCCCGACCCATTCCGACAGCAGCAGACCGACCAGCGCCAACGCGATTGCGACCAGTGACAGTTCCGCCGCCTTGGTCTCCCCGCCGGGCGCCTGCAACGCGCTATAGATCGCCAACGGCAGAGTTTGAGTCTGTCCCGGAATGTTTGCTGCGAAGGTGATGACCGCGCCAAACTCGCCCAGGCAAGTGGCATAGCCAACGATGCCGCCGACCAGGACGCCGGGAGATGCCAGCGGCAGCGTGACGTTCCAAAACCGGTCCAGCCATCCGGCGCCCAATGTGCGGGCCGCCTGTTCCAATCCGCGATCAACCGCATCGAGCGACAGGCGAATGCTGCGCACCATCACCGGGAAGGTCATCACCGCGCAGGCCAGGCTCGCGCCTGCGGTGGTGAACACCAATCGCACCCCAAACCAGTCCAACAACAATGACCCGGCCGGCCCGCGAATGCCGAACACGATCAGCAGGAACCAACCGGTCACCACCGGCGGCACGACCAGCGGCAAATGCACCAGTGCGTTCAGCAGCGAGCGGCCGGGAAAGCGGCACCGCGTCAGCACCCATGTGGTCAGGATCGCGACTGGCAGTCCAAATCCGACCGCGCGCGCTGCGACGGCGAGCGTAAGGCGAACGGCCTCCCATTCCTCAGGTGAAAGGATCAGGTTATTCGACCTTGAACCCGCGCTTCTGGAATACCGCGCGCGCCTGCGGGCCTTCCAAGAACGTCATCAGCGCACGCGCCTCCGGCGTGTCGCCGGATTTGACGATCGCGAAAGGATAGGTGACGGGATCATGGCTGCTGTCCGGAAACACGCCCGCGATCATAACACCCTTCGAGACGGCGGCATCGGTGGCATAGACAATCCCGGCAGGGGCTTCCCCGCGCTCCACCAGCAGCAGTCCAGCCCGCACGTCGTCGGTGCGTGCCAGATGCGGCGACACCTTGTCCCAAAGCCCGAGCTTCTTCAGCGCCTGCGCGGCGTACAGCCCCACCGGCACATGCGCCGGATCGCCAACCGCCAGGCGTCCGTCAGGGCCCAGCAGACTCTGAAGATCGAAGTTGGGCCCGATCGTCACATGCTGCGGCTTGCTGGCCGGCACCACCAGCACGAGGTCGTTGCCCAGCAGGTCCTTGCGCGTGCCGGGCGCGATCAGGTTCTTCGCCACCAGATAATCCATCCACCTCTCGTCGGCCGAGGCGAACACGGCGACGGGCGCGCCCTGTTCGATCTGCCGCGCCAGAGTGGAGCTGGCACCAAACGACATGCGCAAAGCGGGATGCCCGGCCTTCACCCACAATGTGCCAACATCCTTCATCGCATCGGTCAGGCTTGCGGCGGCGAACACGGTCAGCTCCTGCGCGCGTGCGGTAAGCGGCACGAGCAGCATGCAAAGGAACAACAGAACGCGCATTGATCAGGACCTCTTGCGGCTATGAACCCCGGGGAAGGACGATCCGGCCCCAACGGTATAGTCAGATGAACATAGCGGCGGCAAGCCGGGGGACACGGTCGATTGATCGCCGTGCGTTGGCGTGTTTGGTTATCCCGTCATGGCAAAGCGGAAGACAGCATCAGAGGCAGCGCCTCCTGGCGACCGGTTGAGTATCCGGCTGGATCTGGCCTCGGGGGCACGGATCGGACCCGGCAAGGTCGCGGTGCTCGAGGAGATCGCGCGATCGGGCTCGATCTCGGCGGCGGGGCGCGTGCTGCGCATGTCCTATCGCCGGACATGGGAGCTGGTCGAAGATCTGAACCGCACGCTGGGCGTGCCGGTGGTGGAAGCCGCGGCCGGCGGCAGCGGCGGCGGCGGTGCGGTGTTGACGCCGGCCGGGAAGGCGATCGTGGAACGATACCGTGCGATCGAGCTGGATACGGCGCTCGCCGCACGCAAGCACCTGCAGATACTTGGCCGTGTCTGCGCCAACAAGTGAGGGACGAACGATGAGTTACGAACACATCCTGACCGAGGTCGAAGACGGCGTCGGCATCATCACGCTGAACCGACCGGACAAGCTGAACGCGATGAATCGCAAGCTGTCGTCTGAACTGCATGACGCGGTCCAGCGGATGAATGACGATGACGCGGTCGGCTGCATCGTCATCACCGGCTCGGGCGAGAAGGCATTCACGGCCGGCGGTGACATCCAGGAGCAGCTCGCCGACGACGCTCGCATGAGCGATGCCGAGCAGGACGCGCGGCGCACCCGGTACAGCTACGACATCGCAGCCAGCGCCAAGCCAACGCTCGGCATGATGAACGGTCTCGCCTATGGTGGTGGCGCGGTGCTGGCCTCCTCGCTCGATATGCGCGTGGGGTGCGAGGGCACACGGTTCCGCTTCCTCGCCGCCGCTTATGGCCGGATCAACAGCACCTGGAGCCTGTCGAACCAGGTGGGCTGGCCGATCGCCAAGGAGCTGTTGTTCACCGCGCGGGTGGTCGGCGCGGAGGAGGCGTATCGCATCGGCCTGCTGAACCATCTCGTTCCGCGGGCGGAGCTGCGCGCGAAGACAATGGCGATCGCGAAGATGATCGCGGGCAACCATCGCGGCGCGGTGATAGGCGTGAAGAAGCTGCTGCTACAGCAGATGGGCGAAAACCTCGAGCAGCAGTTCAATGATGAATTCGACTATACCACCCACGTGCTGCGTGGGGCCAAGGCGAGGGACGCCTTCCCCGATTTCATCGAACGGAAGGGCTTGAAAACGGCCTAGCGCGCAGACCGACGCGCCTTGTGCGCGGTGATCAGGAAGCAACCCGCTTCGGGGTGATCACGCCATCCGCGCTCACGTCGTTGGCGAAACGTTCCAGCCACTGGGCCATCAGCGTGCGCGCCGGAATCGGGAAGCCTTCCTCCAGCACATGGAGTGCCCGCACGCGGTCGGTGCGGAAATGGCGGAAATCGTTGCGTAGCTCGCACCAGGCGGTGATCAGCGTCGCCTCCACGTAATACGCGGTGGCGAATGGCCAGATCCTGCGCGACGACCCGCGCCCCTGTTCATCAGCGTAGTCGATCCGCAGCTTGCGTTCCTGGCGGATGGCCGTGCGGATCACGGACAGATCCGCCACCTCCGGCGTCAGCGCGCCGCGGCCAGAGACGAAGGCGGTCGGCACCGTCAGCTGCGCGCGCAACGCGTCGGGCAGCACCAGTTCGACCTTCGACAGCACGGCCGCAGCGGCCTCCTGCAGGCCGACATCGCCGGTGCGGTGTAGCAGCCGCGCACCGACCGCGATCGCCTCGATTTCCTCGGTCGTGAACATCAACGGCGGCAGGTCGAAGCCGCGACGCAGCACATAGCCCAGGCCGGAGGCGCCTTCGATGGGCACGCGGCTTGCCTGCAATGTGGCGACATCGCGATAGATGGTGCGCGGCGTCACTTCGAGCTCGCGTGCGAGCGCCGCGGCGGTGACCGGACCCGTCGCGGTGCGCAGCGCCTGGATGATGTCGAACAGCCGATCGGCCCGGCGCATGTCTGTCCCCTTTCCCGGGGCACACGATAGGCTACTGACAGAACGCTGTCAGTCACCCCTCCCTACATTGCCGCGCAGGACACGCGGAGGAATTGATGTCTGGACGGCAAATTGCGGCTGCGGCGCCCACTCTCGAGCGGCCGCGCGCTGCGGCGACACGGGCGTTGGTTCTGCTGGCGATGTGCCTCGGCGTGCTCATCGCACAGGTCGACACCTCAGTCGTGAACCTCGCGACACACGCAATCGGGACGGTGTTCAAGGCCGGAGTGGCGCCGCTGCAATGGGTGTTGGATGCCTACAATCTGGTCTACGCCGTGCTGCTGCTGACCGGGGGCCTGGTGGCCGATCTCTATGGTCGGCGGCGCGCGTTCGCGCTGGGTGCCGCGGTGATGACCGTCGGGTCATTGTTCTGCGCCTTCGCCCCCAGCGTTGGCATGCTGATCGCGGGACGTGTCGGCACCGGGATTGGGGCGGCACTGCTGTTGCCATCATCGCTCGCCATCATCCGCGTGGTCTGGCCAGAGCCGGCATCGCGCAACCGGGTGCTCGGCATCTGGGCGAGCTGCAACGGCCTGGCTTTCGCGATTGGCCCAACGCTGGGTGGTCTGCTGATCGACGCGTTCGGCTGGCGGGGCGTGTTCCTGCTGGTGGTGCCGCTGGGCGCGGCGGCGCTGGCGTTGGCTTGGGTGGTGGTGCCGGAATCCGCCGATCCTGCCGGCCGGCGCATCGACCTGCCGGGTCAAGTGTTTGGCGCGCTTGGGCTGGGCGGCCTGGCCTATGCGACGATTGCCAGCCACACCGGCGGCGGCGCGATTGCCGGATTGGCTGTGGCGGCGGTGGCGATCCCGGCATTCCTGACGGTGGAGGGACGGGCCGGCGTGGCGGCACTCGTGCCGCTGGATCTGTTCCGCATCCGCGCTTTCACCGGGGCGGCCACCGCCTGGATGACGATGACGTTCGGTATCTACGGCATGATCTTCCTGCTGCCGTTGGTCTGGCAGGCAGTGGGCCATTTGCCGCCGCGCGCGGCAGGGCTGGCATTGATGCCGGTCGCGTTGACGTTCTTCTTCGTATCCATGCAGTCCGGCCGACTGGTCCAGTGGATCGGCGCACGTGCCCTGATCGCTGGTGGCAACGGCCTGATCGGCGTCGGGCTGCTGGTGGTTTCCACCACGGTCGCGGGCGCCCCGATGGGCCTTGCGCAATGTGGGCTGGTCCTCGCCGGACTGGGCATGGGGCTGAACACCGGGCCGCTCTACGGCGTCGCGGTCGGCGCGGTGGCGAAAGAGCGGTCGGGCACCGCCGCCGCCTTGGTGAATGTCGCGCGGATGGTCGGCGCGACACTGGGCGTGGCGTTGCTGGGCAGCGCATTTGCCTGGATGCACGGTGGCGCGGAGGGCTTGCGCGCGGCGTTGCTGATCGGGGGCACCCTGCAACTGGGCGGCGCGGCGATCGCCTGGCTGATGATCCGCTGACCGCATGTCGCTGACCGCATTGCGTCCGCTGCCACGAGACCGCATCCTGTGGCGGTTTGTATCCCGGAGGGATCATCATGGACAAGGTTACCGCGCCACTGCCCATTCGCCTGACTGAGCTTGCCCATGGCGGCGGTTGTGGTTGCAAACTGGCACCCGCGGTCTTGCAGCAATTGCTCGCTGGACAGGCCAGTGCGCTGTTCCCGCAGCTTCTGGTCGGGACCGAAACGTCGGACGACGCGGCGGTGTGGCAGTTGCCGGATGGCACCTGCGTCATCGCGACGACTGATTTCTTCATGCCGGTGGTCGACGATCCGCACGATTTTGGCCGCATCGCCGCGACCAACGCGATCAGCGACGTGTATGCGATGGGCGGCACGCCGATCCTGGCGCTGGCGATCCTGGGCATGCCGCTGGGCAAGCTGCCGGTCGAAGTGGCGCGCGACATTCTGGCCGGTGGCGCCGCGGCCTGTGCTGGCGCAGGGATTCCGGTGGCGGGCGGGCATTCGATCGACACGATGGAGCCGATCTATGGCCTTGCGGTCATCGGCACCGCACCACCGGAACGCATCCGGCGCAATGCGGGCGCGCGGCCCGGTGATGCGCTGATCCTGACCAAGGCGATCGGTGTCGGCATCTACGCCAACGCGCTGCGTAAGGGTGTGCTGGACGCGGCCGGCTATGCCGAGATGCTGGCCTCCACGACGTTGCTGAACCGGATTGGGGCTGAGCTTGGCAAAGATGCCGACGTGCACGCGGTTACCGATGTGACGGGCTTTGGTCTGCTGGGTCACGGGCTGGAGATGGCGCGCGCCAGCAATGCGCGCCTGCGCATCACGGCGTCCGCCGTGCCGCTGCTGCAGCGTGCTTACGCGCTGGCCGAGGATGACTTTGTCACCGGGGCTTCCCATCGCAACTGGGATAGCTACGGCGAGGGCGTCACTCTACCTGCCTCGATGTCGCTGACACTGCGCCATCTGCTGACCGACGCACAGACCTCGGGCGGACTGCTGGTGTCGTGTGCGGCGGAGGCAGCCCCGTCGCTGCTCGACTGTATCCGATCCGCCGGCTATCCCGCCGCGGCGATTATTGGAACGGTGACGGAAGGTCCGGGACAGATCGAGGTACTGGCCGGCTGACGGGTGCCGCTGATGGAACGGCCCCCCTCGGTCGATGCCGTGCTGCGTGCGCCAGCGGGAGCGCTGGCGGTTGCGCGGTTTGGCCGCCAATCCGCTACCCTCGCGGTGCGTCAGGCAATCGATGCGGTGCGGCCGGCACTGCGCGATGGCGCAACCGCACCCGCGCCTGCCGCACTGGCGGAAACCGCCTTCGCCGCGCTTGAGCGCAGGGATGCACCGTCTCTGCGACCGGTGCTGAATCTGACCGGCACCGTGCTGCACACCAATCTGGGCCGCGCGCTGTGGGCGCAGGCGGCCGTCGAGGCTGCGACCGCGACTATGGTGGCTCCGGCCGCGTTGGAATACGACCTGACCAATGGCGGTCGTGGTGAGCGCGACGATCATGTGCGCGACCTGTTGCGCGAACTGACTGGTGCCGAGGCTGCGCTGGTGGTCAACAACAACGCAGCCGCGGTGTTGCTTGGCCTTGCCGTTCTGGCCAGCGGGCGGCAGACGATCGTTTCGCGAGGCGAGCTGATCGAAATCGGTGGGGCGTTCCGCATGCCGGCAATCATGGCCAGCGCGGGAACCCAGTTGGTCGAGGTCGGCACCACCAACCGCACCCATCCCCGCGACTACGAGCAAGCGATCGGCACCGACACTGCGCTGCTGCTGAAAGTGCACACCTCGAACTATCGCATCGAAGGCTTCACGGCTGAGGTAGCGCCGCGTGATCTCGCGACCCTGGCGCACGCGCATGGGCTGCCGATGATGGATGACCTCGGCTCTGGCACGCTGGTCGCGTTGGATCGCTGGGGTTTGCCGCGTGAGCGGACCGTGGCGGAAGCCGTGCGTGATGGGGGGGATCTTGTCACCTTCTCCGGGGATAAACTGCTGGGCGGACCACAGGCAGGCTTCATCGTCGGTCGGGCAGATCTGGTGGCACGCTGCGCCAAGCATCCGCTGAAGCGCGCGCTGCGGCTGGACAAGGTGCGGCTCGCCGCGTTGGAGGCGACGCTGCGCTTGTATCGTGATCCCGATCGGCTGCCAGAACGGTTGCCGACATTGCGGCTGCTGACGCGCAAGGCCGAGGATATTCATGCGCTTGCGGAACAGGTCGCACAGCCGCTTGCCGTATGGGCAGGGCCGGACTGGCGGGTGGAAGTGATCGTTTGCCGCAGTCAGATTGGCTCCGGCGCGTTGCCGGTCGATACCTTGGAAAGTGCCGGTGTGGCGCTGCATCCGGTGACTGGCTCCGGTAGTGCACTGACGGCATTGGCCGCGCGGCTGCGCACCCTGTCACCGCCGATCATTGGCGCGCTGCGCGATGGCGCGTTGCGGCTGGACCTGCGCTGCCTGGAAGACGCGGCACCACTGCTGGCGGCTTTGCGCGCGCCATGATTATCGGCACCGCCGGCCATGTGGATCACGGCAAATCCTCGCTCGTCCGCGCGCTGACCGGAACGGACCCGGACCGGCTGAAGGAGGAGAAGGAGCGCGGCATCACCATCGATCTCGGCTTCGCCTATTGGAAGCAGGGCGATGGGCGGGTGATCGGCTTCGTCGATGTGCCGGGACACGAACGCTTCGTGCACACCATGCTGGCCGGCGCACACGGCATCGATCTCGTGCTGCTGGTCGTTGCCGCGGACGACGGGGTGATGCCGCAGACGCGCGAACACCTGGCGATCATGACCCTGCTGGGGCTGCGCCACGCGGTGGTCGCGCTCACCAAGATCGATCTGGTCGACGCGGCGCGATGTGCGGCGGCAACCGCCGAGATCACTGCGTTGCTGGCACCCACCCCATTCGCAGGGGCCGATATCATCCGGGTATCGGTCGTGACTGGCACCGGCATGGTGGCGCTGGCGGACTGCTTGCGCGCCGAGCCGGAGCACGACCGGGCCAGCGCCCGGCGCTTTCGCCTTGCGGTGGACCGCTGCTTCACCCTGGCGGGCGCTGGCACGGTGGTGACAGGTACGGTGCTGTCGGGCCGTGTCGCGGTTGGTGACCATGTTATCGTCTCTCCAAGTGGGCTGGCGGCCCGCGTGCGCTCGTTGCATCGACAGAATAACACCGCCGATCTGGCCAGTGCCGGCGATCGCTGCGCGCTGAACCTGACCGGCTCCGCCATCAATCGGACCGCCATCGCGCGCGGCGACATGGTGCTGGATGCCGCCCTGCACGTGCCCGCGCAACGGATCGACGCGCGCATCACCGTGCTGCCCGAGGAGAAGCGTGGGCTCACCAGTTGGATGCCCGTCCGCCTGCACCATGCCGCCGCCGATGTCGCGGGCCGCGTGGTGCCGCTGGACGCCGGCGGCCTGGCACCCGGCGATACCGGTTTCGTGCAACTGGTGCTGGAGCGCCCGATCGCCGCATTGGCGGGCGACCGCATCGTGCTGCGTGACACCAGCGCCAGTCGCACGCTTGGTGGTGGTGTCTTGCTTGACCTGCGCGCGCCCGATCGCCGACGCCGCACGCCGGAGCGGCTTGCCACATTGGCGACACTCGATGCGCCCGTCAGTGCAGACCTGCTCGTCGCGCTGACCAGCCAGCCGCCTTGGCTGATCGATCTGGGTCTGCTGTTGCGCGATCACGGCCTCTCCGATGAAGCAGGTGCCGCGATGTTCGCCGCGGCCAAGCTGATCGAACTGCCGGAAGACACGACGCGTTGGGCCGTTTCTCCTCCGGTCTGGTCGTCGCTGGCGCAATCCTTCCTTGCGACACTGGACGCCTTCCACGCCACCAATCCCGATCAGCACGGCATCACAATCGAGCGGTTGCGCCGATCAGTCGAACTGCGCCTCGCACCGGTGCCGTTTTGTGCCGCCTTGTCAGCGTTGCAACGCGCGGGCGACCTGGTGGTGCAGGGTGCCTGGATCCGCCGTCCATCCCATGTCGCCCGCCTGATACCCCAGGACGAAACCATCTGGTGCGAGATGCTGCCCCAACTCAGTGGTGCCGGGCGGTTCCGTCCGCCGCGTGTTCGCGACTTTGCCCAATCGCTCCACGTCGACGAACGCCGCGTCCGTCGCGTGCTGAAGTCCGTCGCTCGGCGTGGCGATGTGGAGGAAGTGGCGCCAGATCATTTCTTCCTGCGTACGACCGTCCTGGAGATGGTGTCCATCAGCCAGCACCTGTCCGATCCCCAGGGCACGCTGTTCAACGCGGCGTCATTCCGCGATCATCTAGGCGAGGGCAGTCACAACGCTGGTCGTAAGGTGGCGATCCAGGTGCTGGAATTCCTGGACCGACATGGCATTACTGTGCGCCGTGGGGATGCCCGCTTTGTGGACCACCGGCGGGCGCGACTCTACGGCTGATACGGAGGGGAAACGTCCCCGGTGGGGCGTCCGGACTTCAAATCCGGGAGGGGCTGTTGGACAGCTTCTGGTGGGTTCGACTCCCATTCCCTTCCGCCCAATTTCCCCATCTCACTCCGTATAATATCACCATAAATATGCATTACCTACGCTTCGACGTACACGCGTGCATACACGATTGGTCGGGATATGAGCCGGACTGTAAGGGTTCGTCTTGCGGCGACTAATACCAGCCGACGGAGCGTTTGACTCTCGTGGGGATTCCCGAATCGGGGTGAGTAGGATTCGCTGTTGCCGGCAACCTTGGCAAGGGCGAGTAGCGATGGGCAAGCCGATTGAAGTCAGCCGGCAGGAGTTATCTGCG
>DATHNE010000231.1:0-3060 GCA_035486355.1 Acetobacteraceae bacterium | reverse complement strand
GTGTCCGCTATCGCCGAACGAGCCTCAACCATCGGTTGTTCACCCGCAGGGTGAGCGATGACAACCGGTTCCTGTGTGTCCATGCCGACAGATTCCGCCGATTCGGGGAGGCCAGGCAATTACCCAACTGCCGGATTTAGGATCATGTGTCATCGCTGTGTCGCGGGTAATGTCAGGCGGACTTGCGCAGGGTAGGCGCGCCAAGGGCCTGCACGCAGCTCCTCAGGATCGCCTGCGACAACGCCGCCAGGGTCTGCTGACCCGCAACCGCGTTCTGCATCGCGAGCGACACAGCCTGCGCGGTGGTCTGGTACGTCGTCGCCATCGCCTGCGCGGGCGCATCGCCCGACACCTCGACGTTGACCTGCGCCACCGCGTCGGTGATCTGGCCGTTCAATTCGGTCGTATATGCCATGAAGCCCTCGTCATGATCTGAGCTGATATCGGGGTCGGGCAATGGATCCGCCGGTTCGACCGTTTCGTCGGGCCCTGGCGGATGGGACGGCATCGCGGGCGATCAGCCCTTCGCTTCGAGTTGGGTTACGCGCTTGGTCAGCACCACGACCGCGAGCGTGTTCATGTTCTGCTGATTGGCCCCGCATTCTGCATCGACAGGCCGATCGACTGAGCCGTGGTCTGGAACACCAAGCCCATCGCCATCGCCGGTGCATCGCCAAGCACCTTGACGTTCGCCTGTGTGACGGCGTCAGTGATTTGGCCGTTGACGAGTGTCGGGTCAGCCATGGTGTATCCCTCCCTGTATCCAACGCGCGGCATTCCCGGATGCCCATCAGATCAAACCGGGCCGGAAACTAGCGCGGGACAATCGTTACGGCCGATGATCCCGGCGTGACCTTGGCGTCAATTCGCCCATTCGCGCGATACGGTCCGTACCGACACTTCGACAACATCCGAAGCATTCCTGACGCGTGATGGGTTGCGGACATCACGCGATCACGCCATGCAGACTTTATGATGACACTTCTGCTGCTAGCCGGCGCGGGCTTCCTGGCGGGCGCGATGAATGCCGCGGCGGGCGGCGGATCCTTCGTTAGTTTCCCGGCACTCGTGGCCGCTGGTGTGCCCCCGGTGCTGGCCAACGCCTCCAGCACCGTGGCGTTGTTTCCGGGCGCGGTCACCAGCAGTTGGGCGTTTCGCAAATCCGTGGGCAGCATCTGCGACGTCACATTGCCGATCTTGCTGGTCACCAGCCTGGTCGGTGGGCTGTGCGGCGCGGTGCTGCTGCTGGCCACGCCCTCCGGTGCGTTCAACGCGCTGGTGCCCTGGCTGTTGCTGCTGGCCACCGTTGCATTCGCATTCGGCCGCCAGGTCGGCACGCAGCTCCGCCGCGTGCTGCGCCTCGGCCGGATCTCTACAATTGTCATCCAGTTCCTGCTCGCCATCTACGGCGGCTATTTCGGCGGCGCCGTCGGCATCATGATGATGGCGACCTGGAGCCTACTGGGCGTCAGCGACTTGCGCGTAATGAACCCCACCAAGACCGTGCTGGTCGGCGCGATGAACGCGGTGGCCGTGCTGTATTTCATCGCCGCGCGCGCCGTGCTGTGGCCGCAGACATTGGCCATGCTGGTCGCCGCGGCGATCGGAGGCTATGCCGGTGCCCGCATCGCCATGCGGCTCGACACACGCTGGCTGCGTGCCGGGGTGATTGCGATCTCTACCGCGATCACGCTGATCTTCTTCCTGCGCGGCGCCTGATTATAGATTGCGCCGGTTCGGCAATGTCTCCGGGTTCACCACGAAGCCGGGATCCAGCACGCCGTCGAACGCCTCCAGCATGTTCTTCGCAGCGCGGACCGACATTTTCTCGTAGGTTTCGATCGGCGCCGCGGCGTTGTGCGGGCTGAGCACGACGTTGCGCAGCGTCAACAACGCATTGGCCGGGTCGGGTGGCTCGCGCAGTTGCACATCCAGCCCCGCGGCTTCCAGGCCGCCGTTGCGGAGCGCGTCGATCAGCGCCGCCTCGTCCACCAGCGGACCGCGCGCGGCGTTGATCAGCCAGGCGGTCGGCTTCATCAGCTCAAGCATCTCACGATTGATGATGTGATGCGTTGTCTCGCTCAGCGGGCAGTGCAGCGTCAGCACATCAACCTGCGGCAGCACCTCGGCGATGTTGGTCACGGGGATGTGCCCATCGGCGGCGATGCGAGGCACCGGGAACGCCGGATCGCACACCATGGTTCGCATGCCGAACGCCGCACAGAAGCGCGCGACGCGCGCACCGATGCGGCCATAGCCCAGTACCAAAATGGTGCGCCCGGCCAACTCCCCCATCGGCCGCCCCTCACGGATCATCCAACTGCCGGCGCGCACGCTGGCATCCATCTCGATGGTGCGGCGTGCCACGGCCAGTAGCAGCATCATGGTGTGCTCAGCGACCGCGAGATCGTTGCCACCATTGGTGACGCCGACCACTACGCCGCGGCGGGTGCAGGCGCTGATATCCACCGTGTCGTAGCCGACCCCGAAACGGGAGACGATCTTCAGGCCTGGCGCACGATCAAGCAGCGCATCATCGACCTTTTCCAACCCCACCAGGACAGCGCTGGCACCGACCATGGCGGCAGCCAGCTCCGCCGGGCCGGGCCGCGCGAGCTGCCGCAGCGCGACGTCGTGGCGTACTTCCAGCAGGGCCATGCCGCTGACGTGCAGCGGCCGGCACAGAACGATGGTGTGCATGGGTGACGGATCCTCCCGCGGGTTGGTATCATGCTGCGGCCGGGTCTGTGGGCGCGCAAGCGTGCGGGGTTGAACCGGGGACCTGGGTGCCCTAGAACCCGCGCCTTGGCTGCGGTCCCGTTCGTCTAGAGGCCCAGGACACCGCCCTCTCACGGCGGTAACACGAGTTCGAATCTCGTACGGGACGCCAATGAAATCAATTAGTTAGGGCCAATCTCTGTAACAGGGGCAAAAGCCCGGGCGGCGGTTACGCTGGCTGTCCGCGGCAATGGATGAGGTCTGCCAAGTTTGGGATGATTGGTTGACCCGGGATGGCAAGCCTGCTTCCAAGATAATCCCAGAAAACGATGCCCATCTTGG
>DATHNE010000230.1:0-28351 GCA_035486355.1 Acetobacteraceae bacterium | reverse complement strand
TCGGCACCGCGATGCTGGAGACCTTCTACACCAAGCGCGAGCAGTATCACTCCTTCATCATCAACCAGCATGTCTCGCTGCTTCAGCCGGCGACGCGGGAGCGGCTGGGTGAGATGCAGCAGTACTTCATGACGCACGGCCTCGCCGATCCGGCGGCTGCGATGCACAGCGCAGTGATCGCGGTCGGCCGTTCGATCCAGATCCAGTCGGTGATCATGGGCTACAGCGACAGTTTCGGGTTGCTGGGTGCGGTGCTGCTGCTCGCCGCTGCGGCCATCGCGCTGCTGCGCAAAGGCACCGCGCAGGGCGGCGCCGCGCACTGACGTGAACCACACACCTCTCCCCGCCGTGCGGGAGAGGTCGGCGAGCGCAGCGATGCCGGGTGAGGGTGCTCGCCGCCGCTACGACAACCCCGTCAGCTCCGCATAAAGCATCCGCAGCCGTGTCGTGATCGGCCCCGGCAGCGGCCCGTTCAGCAGCCGCCCATCAATCGCTCGCACCGGCGTCACGCCACCGAACGTGCCGCTCACGAATGCCTCCTCCGCCGCGTACACATCCAGCAGCGTGAAGTTCCCAAGCCGTAGTGGGATCCCCGTCTGCTCACACAGCATGACCACCTTCGCCCGGGTGATGCCGTTGAAGCAGTTGTGCCCACTCGAGGTCAGCACCACGCCATCGCGCACGCAGAAGAAATTGGTCGCATTGCAGCTCGCGACAAAACCGGCATCATCCAGCATCAGCGCCTCATCCGCGCCCGCCTTGTAGGCCTGGATCAGCGCCAGGATCAGGTTCAGGCGGCTATGCGAATTCAATCGCATATCGAACTGATCTGGCCGGGTGCAGCGGATGGTGGAGGTGAGCAGCGACAGCCCCGCCGATCCCAACGTCGCTGGCGGCAGCTTGTGCTCCGCGACGATCACCACGGTGGCTGGCCCGATCGCCTGACGCGGATCCTGGCTTGGCGTACGCTTCATCCCGCGCGTCACCATCAGGCGGATATGCACACCATCATGCATATCATTGCCACGGCAAGTGGCTTCCAGTGCGGCGCGCAGCTCAGCCTTGGTCATCCCGACGTCGAGGTCGATCGCATGCGCGCCGGCGAATAGCCGGTCGAGATGTTCCTCGGCGAACAGCAGACGCCCTTTGATCAGCCGCAGCCCTTCCCACACGCCGTCGCCCGCAATGAAACCGCCGTCAAACACCGACACCATCGCCTCGGCGCGCGACACTAGGCGTCCATTGATCCAGACGCGGACTGACGCGTTCCGCGGATCTTCGATGATGTCCTGGCTGCCCGCCATGCGAGGTGTCCTTCTGTCAGAGTCGTCAGGCGATGGTCGTGATGGTGTGCAGCGTGCCGTCGATATTGGCAAACAGCGCCGCCGCGTCGATGCCGAGACCAGGCTGCGCGCCGAGCTGCATACACCCGTCGATAGGGTGCTGCATGCTGTCCGGCAGCACTGCGTGAAGATGCGCGTGAAACATGTGATACTCGACGGTCGTCACCGTGTCGCAGCCCGTACCCAGATGCAGGCTGGCCGCTTGCAGCACGGCGGTGCCGTGGCATTGCGGCGTGATGCCGATGCCGCACTCTCGCGCCAATGCCGCCAGTCGCAGCGCTCCGGTGATGCCGCCGCAGAGACAGATACAAATCTGCAACAAACTAACCGCGTGCTGCCGCATCAGGTCGTGCAACACGGCGTGTCGGAATTCCGCTTCTCCGGCGATCACTGCCAACGGTCCGTGCGCCTGGAGTGACGCAAGTCCGGCGATGTCGGTGCTCGGCAACGGCGCCTGGATCGCTGTCACGCCGAAGGCGGCGAGGGGAGGGAGCCACAACACCGCGTCGCCGGGCGGCAGACATCCCAGCGCGTCGACGATGATCGGCACGTCCGGCCCCACAGCTGCACGTACCGCGGCCACACGCGCGAGGTCATCCTTCCGCCCATGCGCCCCGATCTTCAGCTTTACCGCACGGAACCCCTGCGCGACGTAGCCGCGAAATGCGTCGGCCAGCTCCGGCAATGTCTGACCGTCGGCGTAGAGCCCGCCACTCGCGTAGACCGGCACGGGCCGGCTCGCCGCTCCGATCAATGCGCACAGCTTCACGCCCTGCGCGCGCGCGCGCGCGTCCCAGAGCGCCACATCGATCGCACTGGCCACCGCGGCATCTGCCCACCCAGCCTCCGACCACAGCCTGGCATGGATCGTGGCGATCGCGCCCGCATCCTCGCCCAACAACGCCGGCGCGACCTTCGCGAGGTGTACGTGGAACGGCGCCGTGTCGTTGTCCAACGACCAGCCCTCACCGATGCCGCAAATTCCGTCATCGGTGACGATGCACACCAGCGGCACGCGCCGTTCCCGCCAGCGCCAGGCCGGGTTCCACGACCGCCCGTCCAGCACGCGGTGGAAGTCGAAGCTGGTGATGCCGGCGATCCGCAGCGTGCGTCTCCTGACGTCTTCGGCTAAGAGGCCCGGGTTCGTATCGCCACATGGCAAACACCACAACCACTCTTGGGGGACTGAGAATGATCGAAGCAACCTGGCAGCGGCGCGCTGCCCTCGGCCTAGGCGTTGCCGGCGCTGCCGCGGCGCTCGCCAGCACGCGCGCCGCCGCCGAGGCCACCAGCACCTGGGAGCGGATCCGCGGCGACAGGGAGCTGCGCATCGGTGTGACGTCGGGTGAACCATGGTTCTACAAGGACCCCGCGTCGGGCGCGTGGAGCGGCATCGGCTTCGCCGCCGGCCAGGCCATCGCCGCCGCGATGGATGTGAAGCTGACCCCGGTGGAGACCAGTTGGGGCACCGCCGTCGCAGGTCTGCAGGCCGATCAGTTCGATGTCATGTTCGTGCTCGATGCGACCCCGCAACGCGCACTGTCGGTCGATTTTCCCGTGCAGCCGTTCTTCTACTACGCGCAGGGCCTGCTGGTGCGCGATGGGCTGGAGGCGAAGCACTGGGCCGATCTCGACAAGCCCGACATCCGCATCGCTGTGACGCTCGGTACCGCGCCCGATCGCGACGTGACCGCGCGCCTGCCGCACGCGCATATCGAACGCTTCCCCACCAACGACCAATCGATCCTGGCGTTCCAGTCCGGCCATGTCGACGCGGTCTGCCTGTATCATCCGGCGCTGGTGTTGCAGCAGCACCGTGTGGGCATGGGCAAGGTGGTGCTGCCGGAACCGATCCGTGCGTCCACGACCTCGGCCGGTGTGCGGCGCGAGACCGACAAGACCTGGCGCGACTGGTTGGGCCTGGCGCTCGACTTCTATTACGTCACCGGTCAGACGCAGGAGTTCTACGAGGCATTCCTGCGCTCGCGCGGTATCGATCCTACCGCGGCGCCCGCGGTGATGCGGGAGCTGTGGACGGCACGCGGCTAACGTACGCCTCTGCCGCTCTCGCGGGAGAGGTCGGCAAGCGAAGCGATGCCGGGTGAGGGTGGTGCCGCGTGCGCCGCCCTCACCCGCGTCTCCGCGCTCCGCGACCTCTCTCGTAAGCGGGAGAGGTGAGCTCGATCTACTCCGCCACCACCTCCCGCGACTCCGAGCGTGTCCCCACCAACCGCGGCCGACGCATCAGCAACAACAGCAACAGCGCCGGCAGCGTCGTGCAGATCATCAGCACATAGTCATCCACATACGCAATAATCTGCGCCTGCTGATTGATCACCTGATCCAGCACGGCCGCGCCCCGATGCGCCATCGGATCGAGCATCCGGTGCGCGGCTGGGCTCAGCGCCTGTAACGCCCGATTGAACGGCGACACCGACCCGCCGATCACCTCGTGCAACCCCTGCGCATTATGCGCCAGCAATGACGATGTCACTGACACGCCGATCGCCGCGCCGATGTTCCGCCCCAGCGCGAACAGCGACGCCCCCTCGGTGCGCAGCGACGGCGCCAGCGTGGTGAACGCCACCAGTTGCAGCGGCGTGAACACCAGCCCCAGCCCCGCCCCCTGGATGACGATCGCCGTGATCAGCTCCCCCTGCGATACATCCGGCGTCCACCCCGTCATCAGCCAGAACGACACGCAGGTCATCAGCAGCCCGGTGCCCACCAGGTAGCGCGGATCGATCCGCCCGGAGATCCGCCCACCCAGCACGATCGTCGCCAGGTTACCGATGCCGCGCGGCGCCATTACCAACCCTGCCGTTGCCACCGGATAGTTGCTCAGCACTTGCAGCCACGGCGTCATCAGCGCCAGTGACGAGACCAGAATGGTACCGGTGCAGAACATCATCCCCAGCCCGGCCGTGAAGTTGCGGTCCTTGAATAGCACCGGCCGGATCAGCGGCCGCTTGGCGCAGATCACGTGTACGATGAACAGGTAGAACCCCAGCCCGGCCAGCACCGCCTCGATAATGATCTCGCGTGCGCTGAACCAGTCCTGGTCCTGCCCGCGGTCCAGCATCAACTGCAACGCGCCGATGCCCAGCGCCAACGCTGCGAACCCCACCCAATCGAACCGCAACCGGCTCTGGCCTCGCGTGTCCGGCAGGCAGATCAGCAGCCCGGTCACAGCCAGCAGCCCGAACGGCAGGTTGATGTAGAACACGTAGCGCCAGTCCAGCGTCTCGGTCAGGTAGCCGCCCAGCGTCGGCCCCATGATCGGCCCGATCATCACGCCGGTGCCCCAGATCGCCATGGAGAAGCCGCGCCGCTGCGGCGGGTAGATGTCCAGCAGGATGGTCTGCGACAGCGGCACCAGCGCCGCGCTGAACATGCCCTGCAGCAGCCGAAACAGCACGATCTGCTGCAACGACTGCGCCGCGCCGCACAGCATCGAGGCCAGCGTGAACCCGACGATGCAGGTGACGAACAGTCGCTTGCGCCCGAATCGCGTCGCCAACCACGCCACCGGCGCGGTCATGATCGCCGCGGCAGTGATGTAGGATGTCAGGACCCAGGTGATCTCGTCATAGCTCGCCGAGAAGCTGCCCTGCATGTACGGCAGCGCGACATTCGCGATGGTCTGATCGAGCGATTGCAGGATCGTCGCCCCGATCGCGCAGACGGTGATCATCGCGCGATGCGGCACGTGGTCCGGCGACGTGTCGGCGGCGTTCGCCACTGCGCTACTCGCGCGACCTTCGTCGCATCCGTTTCCCCCTCTTATCGGGGGCAGGCTAGCGCAACAGGCCTGTCATGGCGAGGCGTCGCCGCCTGCACTGCATGTCGCCTGCACTGCATTGCGAGAAGCGAAGCGACGCAGCAATCTCGGGCCATGGAGTCCCGATGACCTGCGCCCGGCCGATCTGTTTCCTGCTGCGCCGCATCATGCAAGACGGTAGCGCCGGCCTGCTGATGGCGTCCGACCTACCCACCGCGCTGGCCAATGTCACGCAGGCGGAGCAAGATCGCACCTGGCGCGCCACGCATATCACGTTCGGCCGTGCGATCGTGTTGCAAGGCGAAACCCTTCGCACCGCGATCGCCGAAACGTAGGGCGGAATCCCTATGCATTCCGCCACGCCAGGACCGGTGATGGAATAGCTGCACTATTCCAGCCTACGCCTTACCGTCGCGCTTCCGGCCGGAACCGCACGCCTTCTCGCGCATACCCGCCACCGAGCGCCACCGGCGTGCCATCCGCGCGCCAGCACGACGCACCGGTCATGCCGCCATCACCATGGAATGCGATCGCGCCCATCCCACCCGCGACATTGCCCACGGTCGCCACCTCATGCCCCATATCCCGCAACGCCTGCAGCACATCCGCCGAAACGGAATTCTCCACCTCCAGCGCGTACCCCTGCGTCCAAACCCGCGGCGCTTCCACCGCTTCCTGTACACTCATCCCATGATCGATCAGATTCGAGATCGCCTGCATCACCGACGGGAAGATCCGCAACCCGCCCGGCAGCCCCAGCGCATACCTCGGCTTGCCATCCCGCAGCACGATCACCGGCGCCATCGACGATGTGACGCGCTTGCCCGGCTCGACCGAACTCGCTCGATCCGGCCGCGGATCGAATACGAACATATAGTTGTTCGGGATCATCCCCGTCCCTGGCACGATGTAGCGCGCGCCGAACAGCGAGTTGATCGTCTGTGTTGACGCGACGACATTGCCCATCGCATCCGCCACCGTCAGATGCGTGGTGTGTTCCTCACCTGGCGTCACACCCGCCTCCCATCCTTGCGCGCGGCCGGGATTGATCTCCGCCCGCCGCGTGGCCGCGTAGTCCTTTGACAGCAGTTTCGCCACCGGCACCTTCACGAACGCCGGATCCGCGCTCGCCGCGGCCCGATCCGCGAAGGCGATCTTCAACGCCTCGGCCAGCAGATGGATCGTCGGCGCGGTCGCGAAACCCAGCGCGCCGATATCAAACCCCTCCAGGATATTCAGCATCTCGATGATGTGCATCGGGCCGGTCGCCGGGGGCGGTGGTCCGGTGATCTCGAACCCGCGATACGTCCCGCGCACCACCTCGCGTGTCACCGTTCGATATGTCGTCAGATCATCCATCCCAAGATAGCCGCCCTGCGCCGCCATATGATCGGCGTAGCGCCGCCCCAGCGCGCCGCCGTACAACAGCGCCGGCCCCTCCTTGGCGATCGCCCGCAAGGTGTCGGCATAGGCACCGGTCACCAGCCGCGTGCCCCGCGTGATCGGCGACCCGCCGGGCAAATAGAGCGCGCTGATCGCCTCATCGCGCGCCATGTCGGCGGCGCTGTCGGTGACGCATTCGCTCAAATAGCCAGTCACTCGAAACCCGCGCGACGCATGCCTTATCGCCGGCTCCATCACATCGGCCAGCGGGAACGTCCCGTGCTTCGCCAGCGCCTCGCACCAGGCCATCAGGTTGCCCGGCGCCGCCACCGCCGTCGGCCCTACGGCGTTCCCCCGCCCGATCGTTTCCATCGTGCCGGGTGGCGCGGCCGGGTCCGGCGTGTAGATCCGCGGATGCGTTGCCAGCGGCGCGGTGCTCTGCCCGTCGATCACTGTGTGTGTGCCGTTGGCGAGGCGGATATGCGCCATGCCGCCGCCCAAGACACCGACCATCATCGGCTCCACCACGCTCAGCGTAAAGAACGCCGCGATCGCCGCATCGATGGCGTTGCCGCCGGCCGCTAGCATCTCCACCCCTGCCGCCGAGGCCAGCGGATGGTTGGTCACCACCATGCCGCGCCACCCGGTCGCCGGCTGCTTCTCGCAGGTGAACACGGTGCCCGCGCGGGTGTGCCAGTCGCTGGTCGTCATATGCATCCCTTCCCTAGGTTTTGCGAGCACCGACAATCGCCCGGGACAAGGGCATTGGAAAGCCACACGGGGTCACTATCGACCCGTCCAGGCAGGCGCCCCGTTCACAGCGCGCGCAACTCGCGCAGCGGGCTGTCCCAGGATGCCGCTATTGTGGACCACTGACAGCGCGGTTCGGCTGCCAACGCAGCCCCACGCGCCGCCATCCGCGCGCGATACGGCACGTCCGCGTGCAGCCGCTGCAACGCGGCGGCGACCCCTTCCACGGTCACCGCGACCTGCTGCGTGAAGCGCGCTTCGTCCGATTGGTCACGGTCACCGTCGAGGAGTTCGGCGCTGCCTTGCCAGATCTCGCCACAGGCCCACGATCCGGGAACGATCTGTGCCGCGCCCGTCGCCGCGTACTCGAAGCTGGTCATGCCCCAGCCTTCGCCTGACGCGGAGTTCAATCCGACATCGCAGGCGTCGTAGAGATGGTTCAACGCCCTGTCGTCGATCCGCGGGTGGCCGCCGGCCTCGGTGCTTGCCAGGACCACGCGCTCGTTGATGCCCAGCTCCTAAATCAGGGCGCGCAGTCCTGTCCCGTGATGCGCCTCGCCCCTATGCGAGGACAGCATGACGCCAGGCGGCTTGTCGCACGCGAAACGAGCGAACCCGCCCAGCTTGAGATCGATGCGCTTGCGCGGCTGGTTGCGGTTGGCGTTAAGCACGACAAATGCGTCGTTTGGCAGGTCCCGCAGCCCGGCGATGGCGACGCGGGCGGCAGGCCGGTCACCGGGCGGGTGGAACTCTGGTGTCGAGACCATGCGGGATCACCGCAAGCCGTGGCGTATGATCGGTCCAACCGATGTCGCGGCACTGTGCGAGGCAGGTCGAGAACTGCTGTCGCACCGTTTCCGCCAGCATCACCACGCAATTGAAACGCGCCAGGCGTCCCACAAGGCACGGGTCCAATGGCTCACCCAGCACGGGGTATTGGGCAACCAGAACCGGACGGGTCTGACCCAGCCGGTCCGGCAGGTCCCTATAGCGCGGCAGGCCGAGGAAGCTGCTGGACAGGAACACCGCATCAGGCCGGAACTGGGCGACACGCGGCGCTATTTGTTCGATGCCGTATCTATCGCCGAACGTTGGATTGGGCAGGATCGGCCAATCGGCATCGACCGGCGCGCCAGAGTCGTTGACCGCGAGCTGCCGAATGTCCCACCGCTGCGTCAGCGGTTGCAGTGTCGACGCGCCTGTCTGGTTGCGGGTGTATGGGTGCTGGCATCGCGCCGCCTTGGCCTCCGGGCTGCTATGGAGCGGCGGGGCGTGACGAGTGCCGGGCCGACGCACGGCCATCACGCTTCGCACCAGTCTCGGCCGGGTGGCAGCACGGGTAGATCCGCCGGTTCGCCGGTGAAATTGTCGCCGGGATGCTTCCCAAGTGGCCACCGAGCATCGACAATCATGCGCGACAGACTGATTGGAAGGCTGGGGTATGGAACTCGCGGGACAAGCGGCGGTGATCACCGGCGGCGCGTCCGGATTGGGCGCGGCGACGGCCGAGGCGCTGGTGAGGGCCGGGGGGCACGTGGCGCTGGTGGATCGCAACGAGGCGGCGGTGCAGGCGACGGCCGCGCGTATCGGCAGCCTTGGCGTCGCCTGCGATGTGACCGACGCGGCCTCGGCCGAGGCTGCATTCGCCACCGCGCGTGCCGCGCATGGTCCGGTACGCATCCTGGTGAACTGCGCGGGTATCGCGGATGCCGGCCGCATTGTTGGCCGCGACGGCCCGTTGCCATTGGCCGCCTTCACCAAGGTGATCAACGTCAACCTGATCGGCACCTTCAACATGCTGCGGCTGGCCGCGGCGGAGATGGGCACGTTGGAGCCAGGTGCCGACGGCGAGCGCGGTGTGATCATCAACACCGCCTCGGTCGCGGCGTATGAAGGGCAGGTGGGGCAGGCGGCCTATGCGGCGTCGAAGGCTGGCGTCGTCGGCCTGACCATCCAGGCGGCGCGCGAGCTGGCGCGCAGCGGCATCCGTGTCGTGACGATCGCGCCGGGGCTGATCAACACGCCAATGTTCGATGGCTTGCCGGAGGAGGTGAAGACCAGCCTGGCGGCGTCGGTGCCATTCCCAGCGCGGCTGGGGTTGCCAGGTGACTACGCGGCCCTGGCGCTGCACATCATGACCAACCGCTACCTGAACGGCGAGACGATCCGGCTGGACGGTGCGTTACGTATGGCCCCGCGCTGATCGGCTCCCATGGGGTTGCCCCTCGCGCGATCCCACCCCACGATCGCCGAACCGACCGGGGAGAGAAACGATGACCCTGCGCGTCCCGATGATCCCGCTGGACCGCGCCCGTGCGCTCGGCGAGGCGATGGGCCTGCCCGCGCGCCGCACCCAAAGCGAGGCATTCCGCGTCGTCGCCAATAACCCTGGCGTCGCCCGCGTCGCTTTCACCCAACTCGCGCAGCTCCTGGAAAACAACACGCTCGACACGCGCCTGCGCGAGCTGATGATTATGCGGATCGGTTGGCTGACCGGCTCGGCCTATGAATGGACGCAGCATTGGCGTGTGGCGACCATGGCCGGGATTCCGCCCGAGGACATCCTGGCGGTACGCGACTGGAAACAGTCCGATCGCTTGACTGCGGCCGACAAGGCCATCCTGGCCGCCACCGATGACTGCCTCGCCGGCAATTCCATTTCGGATACGGCCTGGGCGGAGGTGATGAAGCATGTCCCTGATCCCGCCCAGCAGGTGGAGTTCGTCATCGCCATGGGCAACTGGATGGGGTTCTCGCTGTTGTTTCGCACGTTACGTATTCCGCTGGCGGACGGCGTGACACCTTGGCCACCCGATGGCCTGGCTGCTCCGGCGGCGACGCGATAATCCATAGCCACAAATTCATACCGAGGAAGCAGTCATGCAGGACGATCCATCGATTCCGCTACTGGACCATGAACTGGCCGAGGACGAGCTGGCGTGGATGCGGACCGTTTACACGGCGTTCGATACCATGCGGTCGTCCAGCACCGCAGGTGGCGAAGCGTTCAATCCCAAGGACGCCCTGCGTCAGATCCTGAGCCACGAGAAATACCAGTTGGCGCCGAACGCCGATCTGTCCGGCCCCGGCCCTTGGCGGCTTGGCCAAAACCGCCATGGGCGAGGTGTCGCCGCGGTCTTCCTGCCGCATGTGGAGCTGCACCGGCACGCACGCAGCCGCACCGATCAGTTCCCGATGTATGTGACGGGCGAGGCGGATGCATTCTCGCTCGACGACAGCGGGCAGCCTATGCTCACCCCGGTCGCCGGTGGCAGTCATTTTCACAACGCTCCCGGCGCGCCGCACGCCTTCCTGCCGAAGGTCGGCAAGCCGGTTGCCGATCACTGGGAAATCGCCTTCATCGCCATCACGCCGCGCAATCTGCGGGAGGACACGCAGGCGGTCTCCGACGATGTGAAAGCGGCCTACAAAAGCGTGGTGGGCACCGAGGCACCGACGCGCGTCTGACCAGCGCGGCGGGTGAGGAACAGGACAGATGGATACCGCAACGTTTGATTATATCGTGGTGGGCGCCGGGTCGGCTGGCTCTGTGCTCGCCAATCGCCTCAGCGCCGACCCGAAGCACAAGGTGCTGGTGCTGGAGGCGGGTCGCGAAAGCCACCCCTGGTCACGCATCCCGGTCGGCTTCGCCAAGCTGATCGAAAACCCCGCCGCCAACTGGCTGTATTCGTCCGAGCCCGAGGCTAGCACCGGCAATCGCCGGATTCCCATCCCGCGCGGCAAGCTGCTGGGCGGATCATCCTCGATCAACGGCATGGTGTTCGTGCGTGGCCAGGCGCAGGATTACGACACCTGGGCCCAGCTCGGCAATCGCGGCTGGAGCTACCGCGAGGTGCTGCCGATCTTCCGTGACATGGAAAGCTTCCAAGGCGACGCGGACGAAGAGTATCGTGGCCGGAATGGTCCGCTGAAGGTCACCGAAAGCAACGAATCCGGACCGCTGTATGACGCGCTGATCAAGGCCGCCGGCGAGGTCGGCATTCCCTACACGCGCGATTACAACGGTGCGCAGCAGGACGGCATCGGCATGACGCAGGCGACCATTCGCAATGGTCGCCGCATGAGTACCGCGCGCTGCTATCTCGACCCCGCACGCGGCCGCCCGAACCTGACGATCCAGGTCAATGCGCTGACGGAATGTCTGCTGTTCGACGGCAAGCGCTGCGTCGGTGTGCGCTGCACCGTGGATGGTCAGACCCGCGAGGCCCGCGCCGGCAAAGCGGTTGTGGTCAGCGCCGGTTCGATCAATTCGCCGCAGTTGCTGGAACTGTCGGGCATCGGCCAGCCGCAGCTGCTGCAAGGCCTGGGCATCGAGGTGCGCCACGCGCTGAAGGGGGTCGGAGAGAACCTGCGCGACCACTATTCCCCGCGCATGAAATGGACGGTGCCGCCGGCGCTGGGGCTGACCTACAACGACAAGGGGCGCGGCCTTGGCATGGTCTGGCAGGCGCTGAAATACCTCACCACGCACAAGGGCCTGCTCGGGCTGCCCGCGTCGCCGATCCGCGCCTATGTGCGCACCCGTCGCGGCCTCGATGCGCCGGACGCCGCGATCGCCTGGCTGCCGTTCCTGTCCGGGGACAATTACAAGCTGGCGAAGCGTTCCGGCCTCACCGCCATCGTGAACATCCTGCGCTCGGAAAGCACCGGCAGCGTTCACGTCAGCGCGAAATCACCCAATCAGCCTCCCGCCGCGCGGTTCAATTTCCTCAGTGCGCAACTGGATCGCGAGGTCACGCTGGAGGTGATGCGCATCGCGCGGCGCGTCATGACCGCGCCCAGCATGCGCGACATCGTCACCGACGAGATCGCCCCCGGCGTGAATATCGCGTCGGATGACGAACTGCTCGACTGGGTGACGCAGAACGCCGAGACGACCTACCATCCGGTCGGCACCTGCAAGATGGGGTCCGACCCGATGGCGGTGGTGGACGATCAATTGCGGGTGCACGGGATCACGGGGCTGCGCGTGGCCGACGCCTCGATTATGCCCACGCTGACCTCGGGCAACACCAATGCGCCCTCGATCATGATCGGCGAGAAGGCCGCGCGTATGATCCTGGCGGCCGCCTAGTCGCCCGGCTCGGCGGCTGCCATCTGCATCACCGGACGCCGGTCGCGGGCGGTTGCGGCCATTGGCGCGCCCTCGAATGGCCAATCGAACCGCTGACACAGCTCCGGCGCCAGCATCGCGGTGGTGCGCCGGACCTGATCGCGCGTGAAGACCTGCTGCCACTCGTTCAACGCACCGACACGGAAGTGATTGGCCATGGTCCGTGCCGCTGGCCGGTGCCGATACCGGGTCGGCGCGTATCCCACGAACGCCGCCATCTCCTGGCACAGTGCCCTGTCGTCGTCATGCAGCGCGGTGAACTCCGTCAGCAGCACACGATGCGGCCATGCGTCGGCCACCTGCACCCAGGCGCTGATCCAGGTCACCAGGGGGCGGTAGTACCGGTCGATGTGCCAGTCGATGCAATCAAGCAGACTGGCGGTGAGCACCGAGTCCGACGGCGTCGGGCACACCCGCATCAGGGCGAGCTGCTCGCGTTCCCGGTGCAGCCGCCGCACATGATGCACCCAGCTCAGCAGCGACGCGCGCGGATCGCGCACATGCACGATCCAGTGCGGCAGCAGCGTCTCCAGCAGATGCAGATTGGCAGGGCTCGGGTCGAGATGGGTCGAGGCGATATAACCACCGCGGCTGACGAAGCGATGCAGCCGATCGACCGAGACGTGGTCCTGCGGAAAATAACCATTGCATAGCTGCACGTTCCGCAGCCCCAGGCTGTCGCTCAGTGTACTGTTCAAATAGACCGTGCCCGACTTCGGCACCGAGATCACCAGAATGCTCGGCCGCTTCAGTGCTGAGACACCGAATCGTCGTATTGGTAACATATTGATGCGGCGCATTTTGGAACCCCCTCCATTACGCGTGCGATTGACAGCCGCAAGAGTAGTAGGAACTCCGCGCCAGCGTGATATGTCCCCGGCTTAACTCATTGTGACAAACTGTGCCGAACGCCTTCAAGTCCATCACGAATGCGCGAGTGTTCGCGCGGTACGCCAGATCGGGCGGATCACGGTCACGCGATCCACCATGCTGCCCGCGCTTCGCGTTGGCGATCGATCCGCTTACGTGGAAGCAGCCTCGATTCGCGCCAGCGCTTCCTCCCGTCCCAGCGCTGCGAGTGTCGCATCAATCCCCGGGCTGACCGTGCTGCCGGTCAATGCCGCACGCAGGGGTTGCGCCACCTGGCCCAGCTTCCGCCCGGACGTCTCGGCGTAACCGCGCAACGCCGCATCCACCCCCGCCGCGGAAAAATCCGTCACCGCCAGTGCCGCTGCCACCTCGCGCAGCATCACCTTGGCCTCCGCCGTCAGTTGCGCCTGCGCCTTCGGTTCAAACATGAGCGGAACGGTCCGGGCCAGGAACGCCGCGCTGTCCGCCAGCTCCACCAGCGTCTTCGCCCGCTCCTTCAGCCCCGGCATCAGCATCCGGATACGCTGCGCCGCGATCCCGCCCACCGACAGATCCGGCCGGTGCGCCAGTCGCTGCAGTACGTCATGTGTCAGCCGCGCGTCATCGGCCTGGCGCAGGTAAACGCCATTCAGATGCGTCAGCTTGGCATAATCCATCCGGCTCGCCGCGCGTCCGACGCCGCCGAGATCGAACAGCTTGATCGCCTCGTCGCGGTCGATGATCTCCACATCGCCGTGCCCCCAACCCAGCCGCAGCAGGTAATTGCACAACGCCTCCGGCAGGAAGCCCTGCTCACGAAATTCCAGCACCGAAACAGCACCGTGCCGCTTCGACAGCTTCGCTCCATCCGCGCCGTGGATCAGCGGGATATGCGCGAACTGGGGTCGGTCCCAGCCCATTGCCTGATAGATCTGTGCCTGGCGGAACGTGTTGGTCAGGTGATCGTCGCCGCGGATGACATGCGTGATCGCCATGTCATGATCATCAACGACCACGGAATGATTATACGTCGGCGACCCATCGCTGCGCAGGATGATCATGTCATCCAGCTCTGCATTCGCCACGTGCACGGTGCCCTGCACCAGATCCTCGATCACCGTCTCGCCGTCGCGCGGCGCCTTCAGCCGGATTGCCGGCGCCACGCCCGCCGGCGCCTCCGCCGGATCGCGGTCGCGCCAGCGCCCGTCGTAGCGGGGAGGGCGTCCCTCGGCGATCGCCTGCTCGCGCATTGCTTTCAGCTCATCCGGCGTGCAGTAGCAGCGATAGGCGTGGCCCGCCGCCAGCATCTCGCGCGCGACCTCGGCGTGCCGCGCCGCGCGCGTGTGCTGATAGACGGTCTGCCCGTCGCGCGGCAGGCCCAGCCACTCCAGCCCGTCCAGGATCACCTGCGTCGCCGCATCGGTGCTGCGGGCCCGATCGGTGTCTTCCACGCGCAGCAGGAATTCGCCGCCGTGGTGGCGGGCGAACAGGTAGTTGAACAGCGCCGTGCGGGCGCCGCCAATGTGCAGCAGCCCGGTCGGGCTAGGCGCGAAACGGGTGCGGACAGTCATGCAAAGCCCCTTAGAACACCTCGCCCGCGCCGCCGGAGAGGTCGACGAGCGCAGCGACGCGGGTGAGGGTGGGGCACGCGGCACGGCCTCGCCCGGCTTCGCTCATGCGCGCCGACCTCTCCCGCAATGCGGGTGAGGGTAGCGCGTAGCACGCCCGTCCATCCTCTGTAGAGATATGCTCCGTCGGGTGCCGCCAAGCACGCGGTGCGCGCCCGCGCGCGGCGCCCCCGCCTGGCGCCTTCGGTGGCCGGCCTGGCTCCAGGCGGCCCGCGCCGCCACACGCGGCCCATTCATCCCATGGCTGCCCGTGCGGATCGGCCCCGGTGTCGTGACCTAATTCGCCATGCGCCATGCGCCACCCCGCTGGCTCGGCGCCGCGCTGCCGCTGTTGGCCGCCGCCCCTGGGTCATCCCGCTGGCAGCCCCCACACGGCCAGCCGCCCAGGCCCCACTCTGCCCATCGCCCACCGACTGAGGTGGGGCTGGGGGCTTGGCGCACCCCATCCGGCGCGCCGTCAGCAGGTGTGTCACAGCCGCGATGCCAGCGAACGAACCCCCTCCAACAGCAGCCGGATGCAGCTCTCGCGATGGGTGCGGCTATAACGCACCTCTGGCGTAATGATATCGACAACGCCCAGAGTGGTCCCGTCGCGCGACTTGACCGGCGCAGCCAGCGCCGCACCACCCTCCAGCACCTCGTTGTTGCTCTCGGCGTAGCCCCGCTTGCGAATGCGCGTGATCTCGGCTCGCAAGGCCGCGGGACTCGTCATCGTATTGCGTTGCAGCCGGGTTAGCTCAGTACGATGCAGATACGAACCAACCTCGTCATCACTCAGCCCCGCCAGCAGCACACGGCTGGCCGCCCCGGCATAAAGCGGGGCTTGCAGCCCCGGCGTCGCGATGCGCCGCAACGGCTGCACGCCCTCGACGTAATCGATCTGGACCCGAAAATCGCCTTGCCGCATCGACAGCACGACGGTCTCACCGATCGCATCGCGAATATCGCGCATCAACGGCAGGGCGATATCGCGCAAGTTCGACTGGCGCCGCCGCACCTCGCCAAGATGCAGGATGTGATACCCAAGCGAATAGGTCTGCGCCTTCGGATCACGCTCGCACAAGCCGCGATCGATCAGCGTCGAGAGGATGCGAAACGTCGTCGTCTTCGGCAGACCCGTTGCGACGACGATCTCATTTAAGGTCAGGCTAGGCCGTGCGACCGAGAACACCGACAGAATATCGATCGCGCGATTGACCGCATCTACGGCGTAACCGGACCGCCCGCGGGCGCCAGCCTCCGCTGCGTCGTCGTGCGCGGTGTTGCCTGGCTCCGGCGTTTCAGTCCGCATGATGATCCTTCGGCGAATTCGCGATGGCAAACCGCCGCGCCCTGGCGCGAGGCAGCGTTGACAGTGCCTGGGCGGTGACTTACAGCTTTCAGCACATGGAACGCAAGTTCCACTGTATGGAACACGTAGAGCCGGCGTTGACCGGCGGGAGTGGGACGGTGAACGTGCCAACACCAGGTCGGATCGCATGAGCATGGGGGCGCGTGACGTGGTAATCCACGCCGCCGGACTGTCGCACGCCTATGAAAGCGCCACGGGCTGGTCGACCACGCTGCACGGCTTCAACCTGGACATCCACAAGAACGAGTTCCTGTGCATTCTGGGCCCCAGTGGCTGCGGCAAAA
This sequence comes from Acetobacteraceae bacterium, assembly GCA_035486355.1. Classification (GTDB taxonomy): domain Bacteria; phylum Pseudomonadota; class Alphaproteobacteria; order Acetobacterales; family Acetobacteraceae; genus Palsa-883. The sequence goes on along the minus strand of DATHNE010000230.1, from coordinate 11,848 downwards.
GCAGCTTTCTCCGCATGCTGGCAGGTTTGCTGACGCCGCTTGATGGCGCTCTGACGGTGAATGGCAGGAAGGTGATTGGTCCTGGACTGGATCGCGCCATCGTCTTCCAGGAAGCCGCGCTGTTTCCCTGGCTGACCGCGGCCCGGAATATCGGTTTTGGCCTCGAAATGGCGGGCTGGCCGCGTGCGGCGATCCGCGCGCGCGTGACCGAATTGCTGCACACCGTCGGCCTGACCGAGGCGGCGCACCGCTATCCGTACCAGCTCTCCGGCGGCATGCGCCACCGCGTCGCGATCGCGCGCGCCTGGGCGATGAAGGACGCGTCGGTGCTGTTGATGGATGAACCGTTCTCCGCCGTCGACGCGATCAACCGCGCGACGCTGCAGGATCACCTGGTACACACCTGGCTCGCCGAGCCGCGCACCATCGTCTACGTCACGCACGACATCGACGAGGCGGTGTTCCTCGCCGATCGCATCGCGGTGATGACGCCATCGCCAGGACGCGTCGGCATCGAGCACACGCTGACCTTGCCACGCCCGCGTGATCGCGACAGCGCCGAGGCCGCGCGGCTGAAGGCACAGTTGACCGAAGACTTGCGGCGCCTGCGCGTGCCGATCGAACAGATGGCGGGTGCGACCTGACATGCTGACGCGCCCGATGCACAACGACATGCCGCTGATGGGCACGGCGCTGCAGCCCGCGATGCTGGATCAGCGCGGCCGTCAGCGCCGCCGGCGTGGATGGCAGCGACGGATTCTGCGCGGGGCGATCGGTATTTTCGGCCTGCTCACGCTGTGGGCGGCGATGTCTGAATATTATGGCCTGGCGCTGATCCTGCCGCCGCCCTGGACCGTGTTCCACGACATCTTCGACACACTCACGCTCGATTACCGCTCACCCTGGATGTATGGACCGAACATCTACCAGCATCTGGCGGCAAGTTTCGCACGCGCCATCGTGGGCTTCACCCTGGCCGCCGCGGCGGCGATTCCCTGCGGCTTGCTGGTCGGCCGCAGCCGGGCGATGCGCGAGTTTCTTGAGCCGGTAATCAAGCTGCTCTACCCGATTCCAGGAATCGCCTGGATCCCGCTGGCGATTCTGTGGTTCGGCCTGACCGACAAGGCCGTGATCTTCGTCGTCTTCATCGCCGAATTCTTTCCGCTGTTCTTCAACACCGAGGCTGGCGCGCGCGCGATCAATCCGCTGATCGTCGACGCCGCGCGATGCTACGGCGCGCGCGGCTTCACGCTGGTGTGGCGCGTGATCCTGCCGGCCTCGATCCCCTACATTATCACCGGCATGCGCATAGGCCTGGGCGGTGCCTGGCGCATGATCGTCGCGGCCGAAATGCTGGCCGCCAAAACGGGTGTAGGCTTCCTGCTGATGCAGGCGCGATTCCAGTTCCGCGCCTCCGATTTGATGATGGCGATGATCCTGATCAGCGTCGTCGGTTACGCAACCGAACGTTTATTGGTGCGCACGCTTGAACGACGCACCGTGGCAAAATGGGAGGTCAATCTTGCCTGAAAACATACGCAGGACCCAGAGCCTGTACCGGCGTACAATGCTGCGTGGTGGCATGGCGGGGGCGGTGACGCTCGGCTTGGGAGCCCGCGCCGGCTTTGCCACCGACAACACGGTACGCATCGGCTTCCTGTATCCCAACCTCACGACACTCATTCTGGGGGTTGCGCAGCAGATCGGCGCCTATCAGCGGCAGAACCTGACGGTCAAGGACGAGCGTTTCACCTCCGGTCAGTCGGTTGACGGCGCGCAAGCGCTGTGGACCGGCGATCTCGATCTGTATTTTGGCGGTGGCCCCGAGGTTGCGACGCTGGACTCGCGTTCGGTCGATGCCGGCAGCGGCGCACCGGTGGCGGTGGTCAGCGGAGCCAATGCCGGACACACCAACTTCGTGCTCGGCAACAAGATCAAGGCGACCAGCTTTGATGAGCTGGTGGGGCACAACCTGCGCATCGCGGTGTCATCGCCATCCTCCGATCACCTGGCGCTGTTCCAGGGCTGGCTGCGTGTCGAGAAACACATGACGCCCGATCAGCTCGGCTGGCAGTTTCTACCCGTGCAGGGCGCCGATATGCCAACCGCCCTGCTGACCGATCAGATCGATGGGTTCCTGCATTCCGAACCCACGACAACCCTGGCGATCATGAGCCATGCCGGGCGTTTGTTCATGTCGGCCCGCAGCGGCGATTTCGGCAAGGATCCGCCGCCGATGACCTTTCTGATGGGCAATCGCGCCTTCCTGGAGAAGAAGCCCGACCTCGCGCGCCGCTTCATGGCGGCGGTGTTCGACGCCAACGCGCATTACAGCGCGGCCTCGAAGGAGGACAACATCAAGTTGATCTCGTCCTGGTCGGGCGTGAAGCCGGAGGTGCTGCAAATCGCCTATCCGCGCATCAACCCGATCATGAGCATGACCAAGGCGCAGGCCCAGAAGTGGTGGGACTATATTGGTGTCGCAATGGTTGCGCGGGGCGAGGTCAGCAAGAAGATCGAGCCGTTCCGCGATCTGTTTGCTTTGCAATTCCAGCCGCTGCCAGCCTCGGAGATTTGAGCCATGGTCGTGCGTAGCGTCGCGCTCGGTGGCAACGGCAAATGTCCCGGCCATGGCCGCTGGCGCACCGCATAGGGGAGACGTGGGTTGATGCCGATCGACCGGATCGAAATATTCGTCACCGATCTGACGGAACGACTGAGGCGCCTGACCTCAAGCGGTCCTTACGACACCGGGCCCGCGGGCTCTTTGATCGGTAAGCCGGTGCTGATCAAGATCTTCGCTGATGGCGTGGTCGGCATGGGGCAGATCCGCCCGATCAGCCCGGGCCATTTCATGCCCGACACAGTTGCCTCGATCGTCAGCGCGGTGGCCGATTTCTATGCGCCGCGCCTGCTTGGGCAGGACCTGTTCGCACTCGACCGCGCCGGCTCGATGTTCGATCGTGTGTTGCCGGCGAACGCGAACGCGCGCGCATTGGTCGATCATGCCCTGCATGATGCGATGGGCAAGGCGCTGAACGTGCCGGTTTATGCGTTGTTGGGTGGATTGTCGCAGCCACGTATTCCGATGGAATGGTCGGTCAGCATGGCGGAGCGACAGGCCGACATGGTCGCCGAATCAGTGCGTGCGATCAGCGAATTCGGCATTCGGGTAATCTGCCTGAAGGCCGGGGGACCCGGCGGCTGGAAACAGGATGTCGCGAACTTCGCCGCGGTCCGCAAGGAAGTTGGACCAAGCATCGAGATGGGCATGGACCCCAATTGCGGCTGGTCAGTGCCCGATGCCAAGCGCGCGGTGCGGGCGCTGGCGGAACACCGACTGGATTATCTGGAACAGCCGGTTGAGCGCCGCAACATCGACGGCATGAAGGCGATCCGTGAGATCGCGCAAGGCGTGCCGATCATGGCCGACGAGGGCGTTGCCACACTGCAGGACGCCTTCGCCCTGGCGCGTGCCCAGGCGGTCGATGTGTTCTGCATCAAACTGTACAAGAACGGCGGTATTCGACAGGCGAAGAAGATCGCCGCGGTGGCCGAGGCCGCCGACATCCTGCTGAACTTTGGCGGCCTCGCCGCGTTCTGTCAGCTCGAAGCCGCCGCCTGCGCGCATCTCTACGCCAGTACGGTACCGGAACGGACGATGCCGGCCGGCGAATTCATCTTCGGCCTCGGCGTGAAGGGGCCGGATCCGCTGGTGCCGGATACCGACTTCCTGTTGCGCGACGGCCATTGTGAACCGCCGCATCGCCCCGGCCTGGGAATCACGATCGATGAGACTGCTTTGGCGCGCCACACGCTGCAACATCGGGTCATCGCGTGACGCTGACCACCTCACTGACCGACACACCGGCACCGACGCGGCAGCTCGCCGCGTGGGGTGCGTCTGCACGGCTGGCCGATGTGCCGCGTGCGGTGTCGGCGCACGCCGCCTTATGCCTGCTGGATGGCATCGGCTGCGCGCTATATGGGGCGCGACAGGATTGGGGTCGCATCGCGGCGCAAGCGGCGCAGGAGCTGGCGCCTGGCGGTCGGGCCAGTCTGTGGGGGCGCGCGGCACGTGTTGGGCCGGCGGCGGCGGCGATGGCCAACGGCACGGCGCTGCATGGGTTCGAACTCGACGATATTCATCTGCGGTCTTCGCTGCATGCGGGGGCCGTGGTGCTGCCGTCCGTTCTGGCGTTGGCGGAAACACGCGGCCTGTCCGGTGCGCGGGTCCTGGCGGCCATCATCGTCGGTTATGAGATCGGTGTGCGTGTCGGCATGGCCGCTGGCATCTCGCACGGGGTCAGCGGATTTCATGTCACTGGAACGGTGGGATGCATCGCCGCCGCCGCGGCCTGCGCGCATCTACTGACGCTGGATACGGAACGATTTGCCAACGCGCTCGGCATCGGCGCCACGCAGGCTTCGGGTCTCTATTGCGCGCGCACCGGGGCCATGACCAAACGCTTCCACGCCGGCCACGCCGCGCAGGCCGGTGTAACGGCCGCACTGCTCGCCGAATGCGGCTTCACGGGTCGCCATGACGTGCTGGAAGCTGACTACGGCGGCTTCATGAGTGCCATGCAGGGCGAAGCCAACTACGCGCTGATGCTGGAGGGTTTGGGGCAGGCCTGGGAAACCGCCACGGTCGGCTTCAAGGCCTACGCCGCCTGCGCCAGCGCGCACACGATCATCGATGGGGTGCGTCGGCTGATGGAGCAGGGGGCGTCACCCGCCACGGTGCAACATCTGCGGATACGCGTCAGCCGGAAGTCCGCCCACAATGTCGGTTGGCGTTACCAGCCGGCGGATGTCGTGGCGGCGCAGATGAACGGCAGCTATGCGGCTGCCGTGCAGTTGCTGGATGGCCAGGTATTTGTCGATCAGTACGCACCCGAGCGCCTGGCCGATCAGCGCATTCTGGCGCTGATCGATCGTATCGAGGTGGTGCATGATCCGGAACTCGATGCGGGCGGTGCGGCGAAGCGGCACGCAAGTTGGGTCGAAGCGGACCTGACCGATGGCCGTGTGGTGCGCGCGTACACCGAACAGCGTCGCGGCAGCGCGCATCATCCGCTGCCGCCGGACGAGATCATCGCCAAGTTCCGTGGCCTCGCTGCCAAGGCGTTGCGCGCGGATGCGATCGAGACGCTGCAACACCTGATCCTGACGATCGAAGACCAACCCGACCTGACCGCGTTGACGCAGTGCCTGCGCGCGGCCGCCTGACGCTGGAGAGAGACAATGCCGATGAATGCCTATGATGTGATCGTGGTCGGGGGCGGCAACGCGGCGCTGAGCGCGGCGCTGTCGGCGGCCGAGCACGGCGCGCGCGTGCTAGTGCTGGAACGGGCACCACAGGAAAAGCGCGGCGGCAACAGTGCCTTTACCGGTGGCGGTTTCCGCATGGTGCACGCAGGTGCCGAGGATATCCGTCGTGTCGTGCCCGATCTGACCGATGACGAGATCGGCCGTACTGATTTCGGCACGTATTCCGCCGAGCAGTATCTCGACGACCTGTTCCGCATTACCCAATATCATATCGATCCAGAACTGGCAGAGGTGATCGTGCAGAACAGCACCGACACCGTGCTATGGCTGCGTGGTCGTGGTGTGCGCTTCGTGCCGAATTACGGACGTCAGGCCTACAACCACCAAGGCAAGTTCAAGTTCTTCGGTGGTGTGGTGATCTACGCCAACGGCGGCGGTGTCGGCCTGGTGGAGGCACAGTACAAGTCCGCCGAGCAGCTTGGCATTGAGGTGCGCTATCGTGCGCGGGCCTGCTCGCTGATCCGCGAGCGCGGTGGTGTGGTCGGCGTGCGCGTCGAGATCGACGGGATCGAGGAAGACGTGCGCGCGCCGGCCGTGGTGCTGGCCTGCGGTGGCTTCGAGGCCAATCGCGAATGGCGCACGCGCTATCTCGGCCCGAGCTGGGATCTCGCGAAGGTGCGTGGCACGCGCTACAACACGGGCGACGGATTGCGCATGGCGCTCGACATCGGCGCGCAGTCCTATGGCCAGTGGTCCGGTTGCCACTCGGTCGCGTGGGAACGGTATGCGTCCGAATTCGGCGACGTCGACGGGCATCACGCCGGTTATCGGCATAGCTATCCGTTCGGCATCATGGTGAACGCGGATGGCGCGCGCTTCCTTGATGAAGGCGCTGATTTCCGTAATTACACCTATGCCAAATACGGCCGTGTGGTGCTGCACCAGCCTGGCAGTTACGCGTGGCAGGTATTCGACTCGCAGGTCACGCATCTGTTGCGGGATGAATACAAACTGCGCGGAGCCACCAAGGTGAAGGCCGATACACTGGAAGAGCTGGTGGCCAAGATGCAGGACGTCAGTGTCCAGGGCTTCATGGACACGGTGCGTGCCTACAATAACGCGGTGCAGGCGGAGGTCGAATTCAATCCGAACATCAAGGACGGCCGCGGCACGGTGGGTCTGCTGATCAACAAATCGAACTGGGCCAACACACTGGCGAAGCCGCCGTTCGAGGCATATTCGGTGGGCTGCGGCATCACCTTCACCTTTGGCGGCCTGAAGATCGATACCGAAACGCGCGTGCTGGATATCGAGGATCAACCGTTGTCGGGTCTGTATGCGGCTGGTGAGCTGGTCGGCGGCCTCTACTACTTCAATTATCCGGGCAGCACGGGCCTGATGGCGGGCGCGGTGTTCGGTCGGCTGGCCGGCCGGGAAGCCGCCGCATTCGCCGCCTCGCGCCAACAAGCGGCGGCGGCCGACTAGTGATGCGTCCCTCAACGCGACTACAAGAATTGATCCGGCGCCGCGACAAGGTGCTGGCGGTGCTGCACCCACCCACCGCCGCGCTCGCCCGCGTGATGGAAGCCGAAGGTTGCGAAGCCGGGTTCGTCGGCACCGGCGGCGTGGTCGGCGGCTATACCGGCTTCGCCGATGTCGGTGCGCTCGACATGATGGAATGCGTGCAGATCGGCGGCTGGATCGCGCGCAGCGTGTCCTTCCCGATCATCCTGGATGGCGACACCGGTCATGGCGGCGTCATGGCGGTGCGCCGCCTGGTGCGCGAATGCATCCGCGCCGGCATCGCCGGTATCCGCATCGACGACCAGCCGATCGAAGGCAAGCGCCGCACGCAAAGCGCCGGGCTGGAAGTCGTCCCGATCGAACAAGCCATCGCGCGTTATCGCGCCGCGGTCGACATGCGAAATGAACTCGATCCTGATTTCGTCGTGATGGCGCAGTGCTATGCGCGCGACGCCGCGAACAGCAGTTTCGACGATTGCCTGACCCGCTTGCGCGCCTATCGAGAAGATACCGGCGTCGATTGGGTCCAGCTTGAATCGCCGCACTCGACCGACGAGATCACCCAGGCGCGCCAGGTGGTGAATGGCCCGTTCTCCTTCATGAAAGGCAAGCTGCCGCGCTACCTCAGCTTCGCCGAGCACCTCCAGCTCGGTGTCTCCATCGCCTGGTGCCCCAGCTTCACCCATCACGTCATTTGGGCCGCGTTGGCCGATTTCATGCGCGACTTCCAGGCGAACGACATGCGGGCATGGGACGCATTCCTCGCCGCCCGCGCCGGACGGCCCTATCCACAACCGACCCCTGGCGCCGAGGGCGAAACGGCCGCGAAACAACAAGACCTTGAGCAACGCTATTTTTCTGCGGACATGCTGCGCAAATATCGAACGTAAAGGGCGACGCCTTGGGGCGTCGCAAAGCGAAGACCATGGGACAGACGATCGCCGAAAAACTCTTGTCACGCCACAATCTCGCAGGCACTGACGCCTGTGCCGGGGACCTTGTGGAAGCGCGGATCGACGGCGCGATGTGCCATTATCACGCCGACGAACCGATGATCGAGATGGCCGCGCAAGCGGGCTTCAAGGACGGCCTGCCGCGCGTGTGGGATCCGGATCGGGTGTTCGTGCTGATGGATCACCACCAGCCGACACTCAGCCAGGCGCTCGCCGATGTGAACGCGCGCGTCCGCAAGGAGGTTGAGCGGCTCGGCATCAAATGCTTCCACGATTCCGAACCCGGCATCGCGCATCAGATGATGGCGGATTATGGCCTGATGCGTCCGGGCGAACTGGTGGTCGGCAATGACTCGCACTGCATCAGCTACGGTGCGCTGAACGTCGGCGGTACCGGCATGACGCGTGCCGATATGTTCTATGCGCTGCTGTTCGGCGAGCTGTGGTTCCAGGTACCGGAGTCGATCAAGATCACGCTGACCGGACACAAGCCGACCTATCCCATCGCCAAGGATATCGTGCTGCATCTGGCGGGCCTCTATGGCGAGGATGTCGCCGCCAGCATGTCGATCGAATACACCGGGCCGCTAGTCCCCGACCTGAGCATCGACAGCCGCATGTGTCTGGCCGCGCATGGCGTGGAGCTGGGCGCGAAGTTCGCGATGTTTCCGGCCGATGCGGTGACGCACGACTTCCTGCGCACGCGCACCGACCGCGCTTTCGAATCGGTCGCCGCCGACCCCGATGCGACCTATGCCCGCGAGATCACCGTGGACATCGACGAAATGCCCTTCGTCGTCGCCGCGCCGCATCAGTTCGGCAATATCGTGCCGATCGATCAGGTGGCCGGCACCGCCATCCAGCAGGCGCAGATCGGCTCCTGCGCCAACGGCCGGTTCGAGGATATCGAGATCGCCGCACGGGTGTTACGCGGCCGGAAGGTTGCCCGTGGCGTACGCTTTCTGATCTCCCCAGCCTCACAGAGCGTCTATCTGCAATGCCTGCGCGCCGGATTGATTGAGCAGTTGATCGAGGCCGGCGCACAGGTGATCACGCCGGGTTGCGGCATCTGCCAGCCACGTGTCGGCTTCCTGTCGGACGGCGAAGTCTGCATCACCGCGACCACGCGCAACTTCAAGGGGCGCAAAGGCAGCCCCAATGCCGAGATTTATCTCGGTGGACCACTCACCGTCGCGGCGGCGGCGCTCGCCGGTGAGATCGTCAACCCGAAGGAGGTGCTGCGTGGGCTTTGATCTGAATAGCGCCATCCGCGGGCGGGTCTGGAAGTTCGGTGATTCGATCGAGACCGACGCGATCAATCCCTATTATCGCTATCCGACCATGGCGGAGCTGAAACTGCACACCATGGAAGCGTACCGGCCCGAGTTCCCGCAGCAGGTCCGGCCGGGCGATGTCCTGGTCGCCGGCCGTAATTTTGGCTGCGGGTCCAGCCGGCCAGGACTGGTGTTGCGGGAGGTCGGCATCGCGGCGATCGTCGTTGAATCCGTCTCCCGCCTGTTCCTGCGGAACAACATCGCCCGCGCGCTGCCGATTTTCATGGCGCCTGGGGTGACAGACATCGTCGATGACGGAGACAGCCTGCAAATCGACTATCAATCCGCAACTGTACGCAATCCGGCGACCGGGAGGCACGTGGCGCTCCGCAAATTCCCGCCGCTGATCGAGCAGATATTCGCCGCGGGCGGCCTGCCGGAATTCGCCTTCCAGCGCTACCAGCGCGAACAAGGTCCTGTCCCGCCCAGCCGTTGAGGGGACCGCGCGGCTCTCCGCCCGCCGCGCCGCCCGCCCGGCCCGAACGCTATTGGACCTGGGGTCCGTGGGTCCCCGGCGCGGTGGGGCAGCACGCGGCCTCGCATATCTGCAGGACTTGGCATATTGCCACGTGGGTGCGCGGTAGACCCAGGCCCGCGGCTTCCTCGGCCAGCAGGCGCAGGCAGTGGATGACTGCGGAGGTCGGCGGGTCGGGGGCGTGGGTGGGAGCAGTGCTTGGCGTGCCGTGCAGGGTCCTTGGTGTAAGGCGGGTTGGTATGGAGCGGGCTGGGGTGTCGAAGGGTCAGTGTGCGCGCGCGATAGTTGCGGCGCGGTTACTGTGACCGATCCGGTGCAGGCGGATCGCCCGTCCCTGGGCATTTTGGCCGGCGGCGGCGCTCTGCCGGGGCGCGTGGCCGCGGCTGCGACGGCAGCCGGCCGTCCGGTGTTTCTGGTGGGGTTGGAAGGGTTTGCCGACCCCGCGGTTCTGGCGCCCTGGCCGCACCGGGTGATCCGGATGGGCGCGGTCGGCAGTATTTTCAATGCGTTGCGCGGGCAGGGCTGCCAGGATCTGGTGCTGATCGGCACGGTGCGGCGGCCGTCGCTGCTGGATTTGCGCCCCGACGCTGAAGGGTCGCGGATGTTTCTGCGCATCGGCCGGGCCGCGTTTGCCGGCGATGACGGGCTGCTGGCGGCGGTGATCAAGGTGCTGGGCGAGGAGGGGTTTCGTGTCCTCGGCGCACACGAGATCTTGCGGGAGGCGCTGGCGCCCTCAGGTGTGTTGGGCCGGATCACGCCCGACGCGCTGGCGATGTCGGACATCGCCCGCGGCGTGGCTGTGGTCCGCGCGTTGGGCGGTGTCGATGTGGGGCAGGGGTGCGTGGTGCAGCAGGGGCTGGTGCTCGCTGTCGAGGCGGTCGAGGGGACCGATGCGATGCTGGCGCGCTGTGCGGACCTGGTGCGGCCTGGGCCCGCCGGCGTGTTGGTAAAGTTGGTCAAGCCGGGGCAGGAGCGGCGGGCGGACCTGCCGACGCTGGGGGTGCGTACGGTGCGCGGCGCGGCGGCGGCCGGGCTGCAGGGGATTGCGTTCGAGGCCGGCGGCACGTTGCTGGCCGACCGGGATGCGGCGATTGCCGCGGCGGACGCGGCCGGGATTTTTCTGCTGGGGCTGGACCCGGACAGTCTGTTGGAAGGGAGAGACAGCGAATGAGCCGTTTTCTGCACACCATGCTGCGCGTGGGCGATCTGCAGCGCAGCGTCGATTTTTACACCAAGGCGTTTGGCATGACCGAGCTGCGCCGGCGCGACGTGCCGGATGGGAAATACACGCTGGCATTTGTTGGTTACGGGAATGAGGACAGCAGCTCCGTCATCGAACTGACCTATAATTACGGTGTCGAGAAGTATGAGCAGGGCAATGCGTTCGGCCACCTGGCCGTCGGTGTGCCTGATGTGACGGCGGCGTGCGAGGTCGCGGCCAAGGCCGGCGGCACCATCACCCGCCCGGCCGGTCCGGTGAAGTTCGGTAGCACGATCATTGCCTTCGTGAAGGATCCCGACGGCTACGCGATCGAGCTGGTGCAGCGGGCGTAAGCCGCCACCACGACAACCTCTCCGTCGCGGCCGGGGCCTGTGCCTGCCATCTGCGCTCCCCTGTCGTAGCGCGGATGGCCGGCACGGGCCGGCCATGACGTTACGGGCACGGCGCCGCCCGGCTGTCGTGCAAGACCGAGGCCCCGCTGCGCCGCCGCTTTCGCCGTGCTGAACGCGATGTGGCTGGAGCTGTCCCCCGGCAAAGGGCTGCCGGATTAGGCTGGCTTGTCCTCGACCACGAACTCGAAATGCTGGCACTGCGCATCGAAGTGCGACAGCAGCTCGCGCGCGTACGGTGCCACATGAGCTGCCTCGGCATCCTCACCGGCGAAGACCCGGACGGCATCCAGCGTTTCGAAGCGCGTGATCGTGAGGAATTCCACCTCGTCACCGATGGTGCGTCGAAGCACGGTGGCGCCACGATAGCCTGTGATGTTGTGCGCCGATGGTAGGAAATTATACCAGGCGACTCAAAGATTGACGCATGCCCAAGCACGATGTGCGATTGATTCGATGCGCGCCAGATCAGTGACGAGGAACAGCCATGCCTCCGTGCAGGCGGCGAGGATGGCCTCGTAGCTATCCCAGACACGTTGGCTGAGCTTGTTGCCGCGCAGATAGTCCCAGATGTTCTCCATCGGGTTGAGTTCTGGTGCGTAGGGCGGCAGCGGCAGCAGGGTGATATTGTCGGGGACGCACAATCGCTTGCCTTGCTGGTGCCAGCCGGCGCCGTC
>DATHNE010000229.1:0-3378 GCA_035486355.1 Acetobacteraceae bacterium | reverse complement strand
TATTATGTGTGGTTAGCCATCGATCGAGGTTCCTTCTCGATTGGTGGTCAGGGCCGGATCGGTGTTGGTAGCACCGCCCGGCCCGAACGATATATCAGGTCTTGTTCATGACAGCATTGGGACCGCGGTGGAATAGCTGTGCTATTCCACCCGACGAAGCAGTTCGGCGGCGCGCCACAGATACCACGCGGCGTAGGAGCGGTAGGGTGCCCAGGCCGCCCCGATCTCGGCCAGGGCGCGGGGTTTTGGTTGTGCGTCCAGGCCGTGCAGCAGGCGGTAGCCCTCGCGCACACCGAAATCATCCACCGGCAGAATGTCCTCCCGCCCCAGGCCGAAGATCAGCAGCATCTCTACCGTCCACCGGCCGACGCCGCGGATGGCCGTCAGGCGCTCGATCAGCACCTCGTCGGCGAGGCGCGCGGCGCCGCGACGGGTCGGGATGGTGCCGTTCAGCGCGTGGGCACAGATGTCGCGCAGAGCCGCGATCTTGCCGGCGGAAAAGCCGCAGCCGCGCAGCGCGGTTTCGGGGTGGTCCAGGACCGTGGTGGGATCAGGAAAACGCGCGTCGGAATGCAGTGCGATGAAGCGCGCCAGGATCGCCTCCGCGGCGCGGGCATGCAGTTGCTGGTGCGCGATGGCGCGCATCAGCGCCTCATACGGGCTCCAGCTCCGATCAATCTCGGCGGCCAGGCGTGATGGGCCGACACGCTTGATCAGCTGAGCCAAGGCGGGGTCGCGGGACAGGTGACGAATCGCGGCCGTGGACATGGCGCGGCTTATTCCCGTCTTTGTTCTGCGCGGCAACATGTTGCGTGAATTGACCGTGTCCGTCCGGCAGTGGGTTGCAACGACGCGCTTGCGCGCCCAGAGTCTCAGTAACCGGATGCTCAGGCCGCGGCGCAGGCAAGGCCCGCCAGGCGGAAGGGGTAAGACATGCACCAGAACCATCGTCTTCTGGACGAAGTGGAGGACCTGGAAGCGGCGGACCGCCAGACGGCGAGTCTCGCCGGGGTCGCGATCACTCTGCTGCTGCTCGTGGTCGGGCTGTTCTTGGTGCGCGAACTGCACGCCAAGTCGATGGTTGAGGACTGCCTGATGTCAGGTCGCACCAATTGCGACGTGGTGCTCTCCGGCCTCCCCTGAACCGGCTGGCGTGACCCGGGGCCACCCCGGCTGAGGGTTTGATCCAGATCAAGCGATGCGCTCGCGCGGCCATGAGGGTCGCAACGGCTCGTTGGTTCATTGCAATGCATTGAATTTCGGTAATAATCTTGTCATGATTGGACGCCCCACCGAATCGGGGTGGCAGCCTGATGCGCTGCCGATCCGACCGTGGCCGCGGCCCGACCCGCGTCCGACGAAGCAAATATCACGAGGGAGAACCGCGTATGTCCGGCGCAACCGCAACCATGCATGACAGCGAGGCCAAGCCGAGCCTGCCGTTCATCATCGCCGCGTCGTCGTGCGGCACGCTGATCGAGTGGTACGATTTCTACCTCTACGGCGTGCTCGCCCCGGTCTTTGCCACGCATTTCTTCCCGGGCGATATGAAGAACAGCTTCCTGTTCAGCCTAGGCATCTTTTGGACTGGCTTCGTGGTTCGCCCGTTCGGCGCCATCGTGTTTGGCCATATCGGCGACCTCGTCGGACGCAAATTCACCTTCATGCTGACGCTCGGGCTGATGGGCGCCGCCACCTTCGTGGTCGGCTGTTTGCCGGTCTACGGTGCGATCGGGTGGTTGGCGCCGTTCCTGCTGGTGATGTGTCGCGTGGTGCAGGGGCTGGCACTGGGCGGCGAGTATGGCGGCGCGGCGACCTATGTCGCCGAGCATGCGCCGGACGGCAAGCGCGGTTTCTACACAAGCTGGATCCAGACAACGGCGACTATGGGAATCGTTGCCGCGCTGCTGGTGATCATCGCCTTCCGCGTCGGCATGGGCGAAGCCGACTTCCAAGCGTATGGCTGGCGCTTCCCGTTCCTGCTGTCGGCCGTCCTCGTGGTGCTTGCCGGCTATATCCGGATCCGGCTGGAGGAATCACCGCTGTTCGCGCGGCTGAAGGCGCAAGGCAACGCGTCGACCAATCCGGCCTTGGACAGCTTCAGCAGCGGCAAGAACTGGGGCTTGATCCTGATTGCGCTGTTCGGCTTCACCGCGCCGGAAGGTGTCGTATGGTACACTGGCCAGTTCTACGCGCTGACCTACATGATCGCGGTGCTGAAGCTGCCGTTCCTGACGGTCTATCTCATCCTGACATTCGCGTTGTTGCTCGGCGCGCCGTTCTTCGTGGTGTTCGGCTGGCTGTCCGATCGGATCGGGCGCAAATCGATCATGCGGGCAGGCTTTGCCCTGGCGGTGATCACTTATTGGCCGGTGTTCACCTGGCTGGGGACCTACAAGGACAACCCGGTCATCCTGTGCCTGCTGGTGTTCTACATGGTGATCCTGGTCACCATGGTGTACGGCCCGATCGCGGCCTTCCTGGTGGAATTGTTCCCGGCGAAGATCCGCTATACGTCGATGTCGCTGCCGTATCACGTGGGCAACGGCGTGTTCGGGGGTGGCGTTCCCTTTATCGCCACCGCGCTGGCCACCAGCTTCGCGGGCATTCCGCTGGTCGGATTACTCTACCCCATGGCCGTGGCGGCCGTGGGGGTGGTCGTGAGCTCAGTGACCATCCATGAGCGCACCCACGACATCAAAATCTGGGACGAAGTCGGCGGCCACGCGCCGCTGCCACTGGTGCCCGATCAGCCGTAGGCACTGACCGATGTCGGAGGGCCCAGGGGGGCGGGGCGCCGCCGCCGCCCTGGTGGCGATGGTGATGATGTGTTCTGCCGGTCTGTTGCGTCTGGCCAGCAGTGGCGGTCTGCGGGTTGCCCGCGGTTTGGCCGGTGGTGGCGGCCTGGATTTGCGGGGTCACAGCGGCCGATGACGCGGCTGATACGGGGTCGATGCTCTTGATGGTCGCTCCTGCGCTCTGCGGCGCGGGCGGAGCGCGCCGACGAAAGCATGACGTACGTTTCTAGGACGGCGGACGATTCGAACGCCGTGCGTCAACCGATACGCTTATAGGGCAGGCGGCGGGCGAGCCAGCAGCCGAGGGTGATAGTGTGGGTGTCGCGGTTGACCGCGAGGGTCCAGTCGCCGGGCGGGGTGTGATCGAGGGCGCGTGGGCAGGGCAGGGCCCAGAGGTCGGGGCCGATCGGCTCCAACAGGTCCATGCGGCCCTGGCCGAGAAACCCGGAAAAGGCGCCGTAGAGCGCGCCGCCGGCATCTACCAGGGTGAGGTCGGCGCTCAGTTCGTCGCAGTGGTAGCGGCCGGCGATGTCGGGGGCGGGTGTGCCCTGGCGCGGCAGCAGGTGTGTGAACAGATTTT
>DATHNE010000228.1:0-3025 GCA_035486355.1 Acetobacteraceae bacterium | reverse complement strand
GAATTCCTTCTCCAGGCGCGGGGCCCTACCCCGGACGCCCAAGATCAATTGGGACAGGCGATCCCGCCGGCCCTGTTCCAGTTACGTGCTCCGAAGCGTTCTATTCTGCCCGTTTGATGTCGTGACCCTGGGACCGGCCCTAGTTCTGTCGCAAATTTCCTTGGTCTGCGAATTCAATTCAGGCTCTGCAACTGTTTACCCCGCCAGAGAATAGAATTGCTGCGCCGGACGCAATACCGGCAACTTCTACGGGGACGGCGATACCGACATCCTGTTCCAGAACACCAGCGGCGAGGTTGCTGTCTGGGACATCGCGAACGGCACCTCGATCGTGCAGGCCGGTCTAGTTGCGGACCCTGGGCCGAGCTGGCGGATCACCGGCACCGGCGACTTCTACAGCGACGGCAATACCGACGTGCTGCTGCAGAACAACAATGGTGCGGTTGCCATCTGGGACATCGAGAATGGCACCGCGATCGTGCATGCCACTGTGGTCGCCGATCCAGGGCCGAGCTGGCACGTCGTCGGCACCGGCGACTTCACCGGCGGTGGCGAGAACGACATCGTGCTGCAAAACGAGAGCGGCGCGGTGGCGATATGGGCGATGAGCAACGGCACCATCGCAGCGGCGGCGGTTGTGGCCAATCCGGGCACGTCATGGGCGATCGCCGGCAGCGACACTATGCGGTTCATCTACAGCGGGGCGGCCAACGAAACCCTGACCGCGACGCCAACGACGCCGGAGGAGTTCGTATTCACCGCGGCCGCGGCCGGTGAACACACGATCGCCGGGTTCAGCCCGATGCACGACGCGATCGAGCTGAACGGTGCGCAGTTCGGCAGCTTCGCGGCGGTGGAGGCTGCCACCAGTGCGACCGCCGGCGGGGCGCTGATCAACCTCGGCAATGGAGGTTCGCTGCTGCTCGCGGGAATGTCGCCGGCGTCGTTGAATGCCAACAATTTTGCGCTGACGTGAGGGGTGGACAGCGATGCTTGGAATGCGAGTCCGTGGGGGAAGATCGCCGCCGATATGGTGACACAAGCGATGTGATCTTATTGGGTATTTTCGGTGCGGAAGTCATCCGCGCCACACTGCAGGACAAGGTGGCAAAGGAAATCGTCGCACACGGCCTCGGTCGCAGCCACGTCGTGGTGCTCGACGCGTTGCTCAAGCTGCGTCAGGTCTGTTGCGACCCGCGGCTGATGAAGCTCGCGTCCGCCCGGCTGTCAAACACCTCCTGTAAACTCGACGAGTTGCTCGAGATGGTGGGCGAGATGGCGGCCGAGGGCCGCCGCATCCTGCTGTTCTCGCAGTTCACATCGATGCTGGACCTGATGAAGCCGACGCTGGATGCGGCTGGTATCCGGTACCTAGCGCAGCGCGGCGATACAGTGGACAGGGCGGCGCCAGTGCAACGTTTCGAGGCGAGCGAGGTACCGCTATTCCTGATCAGCCTGAAGGCAGGCGGCCGTGGGTTGCACCTGACCTCGGCCGACACCGTGATCCATTATGACCCATGGTGGAATCCCGCCGTCGAGGACCAAGCCTCCGACCGCGGGCATCGGATCGGCCAGACGAAATCGGTCTTCGTCTACAAGCTGATCGCCGCCGACACGGCGGACGAACGGATCCTGGAGCTGCAGGAACGCAAGGCGGCGCTGGCCAGCATCGCGTTCGGGGACGAGGGTTCCGGATTGGCTGCAATGGATAGAGACGATATCGAGTTCCTATTTGGGACAGCTCTGAGGCGGCTGGCAGCCTGAGTAGGGGCCGGTTGACGGCGCAGCAGCCTCCATGGCCGTCCGAGCCTGTCCTGCCCGATAGCCGCTTTGGGTGGTTTTGCCGACATTGCATGTTCTCTTCGACACCGGCCGAGGCACGCCAATCACCGGCCTCGTTCACGAATCAAACTACCTGAAAGCCTCAGCGCGGCCTGCAGGACAGCAATGAGGAACGCCGCGGTCAGTCCAAAGAGAATCACGCCGTTCAGCGCCTCGAGCGCACCCATCATCCGCCAATGTGGCGCCAACGTCAGGTCGGTGTGACCGTACGTGGTCATCGCCTCAGCGGAGTACAGAGTTGCTGACCCAGCATCCGTCATCGCACCCAACAGCAGATACGCGATCGCCCAGAGGCTGGCCTCAATAGCATGAAGTACGGTTAACGCCAGGGCAGCAGAGCCAATTACAGATGCAAACCGGAAGAAGAAATGTCTTCGGTCGCCATGCCACACCCGATGGGGCGGATTGCATTGCGGATCGCGAACAGGCCAAACGAATGGATAAGGACAGCGAGGACGAGGATCGACACACTCCACATTCAATCCGCGGCCCAAGGGGTAGTTACGATCATGCGAATCCCCGGTCTGGCGTGGCAAGCGGGACTAAACCGTCAAGCAGGTCGCCTCCCTCTCTCCGAACGCTTCCGTCGCCGAGCTTCGTGCGCGTTTGAAGAGCCAAAGCTCCGCCGGCCGCCTACGCGCCGTCCCCTGCCGGGGCTTCCTCGTCAGCGGTCCGCACCACCGGCTGCTTGTCACTGCCCTTGCGCCACTCGTCCAAGCGCTGCAACACCACGAAGAACGACGGCACGAACAGTACGGCGAGGCAGGTCGAGGCGATCATGCCGCTGAACACGCTGATGCCGAGCGAGCGCCGCGCGTTCGCACCCGCGCCGGTGGCCAGCACCAGCGGCAGCACGCCGAGGATGAACGCGAACGACGTCATCAGAATCGGCCGGAACCGCATGCGCGATGCCGCCACCGCCGATTCCAGCAGCCCCTTGCCGTGGATCATACGCTCCTCGCGGGCGACCTCGACGATCAGGATGCCGTTCTTGGCCGACAGCGCGATCAGCAGCATCAGGCCGATCTGCGTGTAGAGGTTGTTGGCCGCGCCCAGGCTGGTCAGCGCCACCACCGGGCCGAGCAACGCCAACGGGACCGCCGACAGCACCGCGAGCGGCAGGATCCAGCTCTCGTACTGGCCGGCGAGGCAGAGATAAACCAGCAAGAGCGACAGTCCGAAT
>DATHNE010000227.1:0-12651 GCA_035486355.1 Acetobacteraceae bacterium | reverse complement strand
AGTTATGCGTGGCTGCTGGTGGCGCGCTGCCTGCAGGGTGTGGGGGCGGGGCTCGTGCTGAGCTGCGGGGCGGCGCTGGTGACCGGGTACGTGCCGGAGGAACGGCGCGCGCGGGTGCTGGGCTTCTACACGATGATGTTCGGGTTGGGGTCGGCGCTGGGGCCGGTGGTGGCGGGCGTGCTGGTCAGCCGGTTTGGGTGGAGCGCGGTGTTCTGGGCGCGGGCGCCGCTCGCGTTGGGGAGCTTTGCGCTGGGGTTCCTGCTGCCGGTGACGCCGCGGCCGGCGTTGCGCGAGCGGTTTGATGCGCCCGGGGCGGTGCTGCTGGTGGTATCGATCAGCGCGCTGCTGCTGACCTTGAACCGGTTGCGCACGCTGGAACTGGCGGTGGGGTTCGCGGTGGTGACGGTTACGGGCGTGTGCGGATTCGTGTGGCAGGAGCGGCGGGCAACGCGGCCGATCATTGATCTGCGGTTGTTCCGGGTGCCGGGGTTCAAGCAGGTCAACCTGGGGCATGCGCTGATGAACCTGGCGGGGTTCAGCATCATGCTGCTGATGCCATTCTATCTGGATCGCGTGGCGGGGTTGCCGGCGTTGGCGCTGGGCGCGGTGCTGACGGCGTCACCCGTGGGGATGATGCTGGCGGCGCCGATCGCGGGGCGGCTGGCGGGGCGGATGGCGCCGCGGGTGCTGACGGTGGTCGGGGCGGCGTGCTCGGTGGTGGGGTTGGGGGCAATCGCGGCTTTGGCGGGTCGGGTGCCGGCGGGCGTGCTGGTGGTGGCGATGCTGGCACAGGGGTTCGGCATGGGGCTGTTCCAGGTGGCGTATTTCGAGATCGTGACGGGAACGATCCCACGGCATGATCGGGGAGTGGCGGGGAGTCTGGGGATGCTGACGCGCACCGGCGGCGTGGTGTTGGGCGCGACGGTGCTGATGCTGGTGTTTCAGACGGTGCGGGGAATGGGAGACGGGGCCGATGCGTTCCTGGTGGGGTTCCGCGGCGCGTTCACGTTGGCGGCGGGGTTGAGTGCGGTGGTGTTGGTCCTATTGCGCTCACGGTAAGGTGGATGGCGCGACCATTCCGCCGGGCACACGGATGATACGCATTCATTCCAATGAAGCCCGGATATGCGGAACACCCGGCGGGTTAGATGTGCGTTCCGCCGCACGGGTTGGGTCCCATGGCCGGATTCCCCCGGGACAATTGTTACCGCTCGCGATCTGGAGACCCGGCAAACCGACGTGGATGGATTGCGGCGGGAGACCGCGGGGCGCCTGCGCTCGACCCGAGCGCAGTGGCGGATCTGAGCGGCTTGCTTGTCGTTGTAACAACCGACCGGCCAAAGACGCTTCGCAAGGCGATGCGCGAGCCAGAAATTGGGCGCGACACGGCACCTGAGAGCGAGCGCGACGACGCGATCACGATGGACGAACTGAATATCAGGATCGCGTGGCGGCAACGGCTGGAGCTGGAGGACCGGGCGATCCTGAGACGCCGCGGTCACGGAATGGGCGCCATACCCCTTTGAGGGGCACGGAGATGCTTGCAGCCAGGTGGCAGGATGGGCCGCAACATGAGGGGAACGCCTCGGCTGCGTGGAAATGAGGCGGCGGCTGAGCACAAGACAAGGCCAATCGCCACCTCTGAGCTGACCTGCAGCCTCCGCAACACCCGCCAGCTGGGCATCATGCGCAGCGACATCGCCGTATGGCGCCGGCATGACCTGAAAGCCGGGACGGTCGCGCCGGCCTGGCCGGTTATGCGGCTTTGGCCTGGCCGACGATGCGGGTGAGGCTGTGCAGCGTGTCGCGGGCGTGGCGGAGGCGGGTGGCGACGTCCATTTCGCGGACGATCGCGAGCTTGTGGTCAGGGCGCAGGCGGACCTGGCTGCCCTTGCCGGAGAGCCAGCGGACCAGGCCGGCGGGATTGGCGAAGGCGTTGCCGCGGAAGGACAGCACCATGCCTTTCGGGCCGGCTTCCAGTTTTTCCACGCCGGATTCGCGGCAGGCACGTTTCAGGGCGACGACCTCGAGCAGGTTTTCGACCTCCTGGGGAAGTTTGCCGAAGCGGTCGGTGAGTTCGGCGGCCATGGCTTCGGTTTCGCCGTCCGATGCCAGCGCGCCGATGCGGCGGTAGAGGCCGAGGCGCACCGGCAGGTCGGCAACGTATGACTCCGGGATCAGAACGGGCAGGCCGAGGCTGATATTGGGCGTCCACTCGCGTTCCTGGCCGGTGGCACGCCCATCGCCACCACGGATCTCGCCGACCGCGTCTTCCAGCATTTGCTGGTAGAGTTCGATGCCGACCTCGCGGATGTGGCCGGATTGTTCGTCGCCCAGCAGGTTGCCGGCGCCGCGGATATCCAGGTCGTGGCTGGCGAGGGTGAAGCCGGCGCCGAGTGCGTCCAGCGTCTGCATCACGGTCAGGCGCTTCTCGGCGGCGACCGACAGGCGGTGATTGGGTGGCCAGGTCAGATAGGCGTAGCCACGCTGCTTGCCGCGTCCGACGCGGCCACGGAGCTGATAGAGCTGGCCAAGACCGAACATGTCGGCGCGATGGATCAGCAGCGTGTTCACCGCTGGCATGTCGAGGCCGCTTTCGACGATGTTAGTGGACAGCAGGATGTCATAGCGGCCGTCGCCGAACTCGGTCATGACCTTTTCCAGCACGGTCGGCGCTAGGCGGCCATGCGCGGTGGCGATCTTCGCTTCCGGAACGATCTGCGTGAGACGCTCGGCCATGCGGCCCATGTCCTCGATGCGCGGGACGACGCAGAAGATCTGGCCGCCGCGGAAGCGTTCGCGCTGGATCGCCTCGCGGACCACCACGCTGTCGAACGGCATGATGAAGGTGCGGACGGCGAGGCGATCCACGGGAGGCGTGGCGATCAGGCTCATTTCGCGCACGCCGGACAGCGCCAGTTGCAGAGTGCGCGGGATCGGCGTGGCGGTCAGGGTCAGCACGTGCACGTCGGCGCGCAGAGCCTTGAGGCGTTCCTTGTGGGCGACGCCGAAATGCTGTTCCTCGTCAACCACCAGCAGGCCGAGCGAGGCGAACTGGATGGTCTTGGACAGCAGGGCGTGGGTGCCGACAACGATGTTGACGGTGCCGTCGGTGAGGCCGCGCTTTACCTCGGCCTGTTCCTTGACCGGAACCATGCGCGACAGTTGCGCGACCCGTAGCGGCAGGCCGGCAAAGCGCTCTGAGAAGGTGCGGAAATGCTGGCGGGCGAGCAGCGTGGTCGGCACCACGACGGCGACCTGGGCGCCGGACATCGCGGCGATGAAGGCGGCGCGCAGCGCGACCTCGGTCTTGCCGAAGCCGACATCGCCACAGATCAGCCGGTCCATCGGGCGGCCGGAGGCGAGGTCTTCCAGCACATCGGCGATGGCGCGGGATTGGTCTTCGGTCTCGGCGAAGGGGAAGCGGGCGCAGAATTCGTCCCAGCTTCCTTCCGGGGGCGCCATGATCTCCGCATCTCGTATCTTCCGCGTCGCGGCGATGCGGATCAGCTCGCTCGCCATGTCGCGGATGCGCGTCTTCATGCGCGCCTTGCGGGATTGCCAGGCGGTGCCGCCGAGTTTGTCCAGCGCGACGCCCTGCTGGTCGCTGCCGTAGCGTGAGAGAACTTCGATGTTCTCGACCGGCAGGAACAGCTTTTCTTCGCCGTCGTACATCAAGCGCAGGCAGTCGTGTGGCGCGCCGGTGACGTGCAGCGTGGTCAAGCCCTCGTAGCGGCCGATGCCGTATTCCTGGTGCACGACCAGGTCGCCCTCGGCGATTTCAGTTGCTTCCGCAATGAACTGATCGGCGCGCTTGCGGGTGCGGGTGGGGCGGGAGATGCGGGTGCCCAGCAGGTCTTGCTCGCCGACCATCGCAAGGCGGTCGGCGACGAAGCCGCGTTCGATGCCAAGGGTGACAAGCGAGACGTCGCCGGCGGGCTTGCGGCGGACCGCGGCCCAACTGTCTTCCTGCGCGACGTTGGGCACGCCGTGCTCGCGCAGCAGATGCGCCAGGCGGTCGCGGGAACCGCGGGTCCAGGCGGCGATGACGAGGCGGCGCCCTTCGGTGGCCCATCGTTCCGCTTGCGAGCGGAGCTGATCGAAGACGTTGATACCGGGTGCGGCGGCGGCTTGCGCGAAGATCGGGCCGGGACGGCCGCCGCCATCGACGCCGACGGCGCCATCCGGCTTGGCGAAGGGGGAGAAGGCGAACAGCGGACCGGCGGCCAGCATCGCCGCCCACTCGGTCCGGCTCAGATACAGACGGTCGGGCGGCAGCGGGCGATAGGGCACCTCGCCGTCGCGCGGGATGGCGCGGCGAGCGTCGAAGTGATCGGCGATCATTTCCAGGCGCGCGGTCAGAACCTCGTCGGCCTGGTGGTCGAAGCTGACGGACGCGCCGGGCAGGTAGTCCAGCAGGGTTTCCATCCGTGGGTGGAACAGCGGCACCCAGTGTTCCATGCCGGGATGACGGCGGCCGGCGGAGATCGACTGGTAGATCGGATCGTCCGCTGCATCTTCGTACAGCTCCCGCCAGGCGGAGCGGAAGCGGGCGACGGCGTCCTTGTCGAGCGGGACTTCCGAGACCGGGCGCAGCGTCAGCTTGCCGCGCTTGGTGCCGCTGCGCTGGGTGGAAGGGTCGAAGATGCGGATGGATTCTATTGTGTCGCCGAACAGGTCGAGGCGAACCGGGTCGGGCTCGCCGGCGGGGAACAGGTCGATGATGCCGCCGCGCATGGCGTATTCGCCGGGCTCCATCACGGTGCCGGCGCGGCCGTAGCCGTGCGATTCCAGGAACGCGGCGAGCGTCTCCGGCTGGACGGTGCCGCCGGTGGCCAGCGCCATGCTGGCGCCCTCAAACGCCTCGCGCGGCGGGATGCGCTGCACCAGTGCGTTGACCGTGGTCAGGACGACGCGCGGCTTGGTGGATTTCTCCAGCAGGCGGGTCAGCGTGGCGACGCGCTCGGCCACCAGCACCGGGTTGGGCGAGACGCGGTCGTACGGCAGACAGTCCCAGGCGGGGAAGCGCAGGATCTCCGCTTCCGGCATGACGAAGGCGAGCGCCTCGGCCAGGCGGGCCATGCGGGCGTCGTCGCGGGTGACGTGCAGGACGGCGCCGGCGGCCTCCGCACGGCGGCGGGCGAGCAGGAACGCGTCCCAGCCTTCCGGTGCGCCGAAGACCGGGGTGACGGTCATGGCGCGACCGCCGCGCGGATGCGGTGCAGCAGGGGGATGTTCAGGTCGGTGGGGATTGGCTGACGGCCGGAGAGCCAGTCAGCCAGCTCCGGGTCCGGCAGGTCGATGATGGTTTCCAGCGCGTCGAGCTCGGCCGCGGTGAAGGCATCGAGGTGAGCGCGGACGAAACCGCCCAGCATCAGGTCGTTCTCGTAGGTGCCGCGGTGCGTGGCGCGGAACAACAAGCGGCGGCGCCGCGTGTGAAGGTCGACAGGTGGCGGTTCGGTCATTGGGTCTGGGTCATATAAAGGCGGCCTAAAGCGGTGTCAGCGGCGGAGGAGGGTGTTGGGGTGCGGTTTTCGCGGGCCTGATACCGGCTGGGGGCATGGACCGGTATGGATTGGCGCGCGGCCGGGGCTGGATGGTGCGCACCAAGCACACGACAAGGTCGTGCCAGACCGTCACCACCGGCGGGGCATCGCTGCCGCGCGTCCCCTCTGCCCCTCCCGAGGGTCAATTTCATCGAACTGTCTACATTGATGCGATCCCGCACCGGGATGCTGCTGGTTACAGTCGCTGGGTCGACAGTTCCCGGAGCACCGCGTGGAGAGTTTCCTGCCATTCGCCCTCGCGATCCTTGCGACCATCGTATTCGCTGCGATCGGCACGCTGATCGTGCGGTGCTTTGTGACCCTGACGGTGTCCGATGGACACAACGTGGTGCTGGTGCCGATCTTCCAGACCGCGGGCACGGTCTACGCGGTGTTCCTGGCGTTCCTCGTCGTCGCGGTGTGGCAGTCCTACGACGGCGCGCATGACAATGTTGCCGAGGAGGCATCGGCGCTGACAACCCTCTACCGGGCGTCGGCCGGGATGGAGCAGGCATCGGGCGCCGCGCTGCGGGGGCTGATCCGCACGTACACGCATGCCGTGGTGGAGGAGGAGTGGCCGGTGCAGGCGGCGGCCGGCGGCACCAGCCAGACGGCGCGCGCGGCAGCGCTCGCCATGTTCCGGCTGTTCCAGCATCTGCCGGCGGAGGTGCGGGAGCGGGATGTGGCCATCGACGGGGCGTCGCTGTCGATCCTGACCCAGGTCATGGCGGACCGGAACAAGCGCACGCTGGAGTCGGGCGAGTCGCTGCCGACGATCATGTGGGGGGCGGCGATCGGCATCGGCCTGGCGGTGGTGGGGATGAGCTTCTTCCTGCATATGGAGAAACGTTGGCCGCACATGGCGTCCGCCGCGGTGATGAGCGGGGCGATGGCGATGCTGGTGTGCATCATCTTCGTGATGAGCCGGCCGTTCGTGGGACCGATGGCGCTGGGGCCGCAGCCGTTCAAACACTCGTTGGAGGTGTATGACGCGGTGGATGCGACGCCGTGAGGGACTGGGACCCACAGATACGCAGGATGGACCTGATCGCGTCGCGGCGCTAACGCCCGCCAACGAACGACTGCGGTGATGCATCCAGTGCCTGACGGCGTTCTGCCGTGCTGGCAAGACTGTCTCGCGCGGGCCATGCGGGTCATGCTTGCGGCACTGCATCGGGGTGAGGGACAAGCTAGCGGGACACCCATGCTCCTCTCTTTCCATGTCTGCTGATCCACTGGTTCCGTTGTTCCGGCCACTGACCACGCTGCACGGGGTTGGCCCGACCGTCGCGGGGCTGATGAAGCGCGCGACCGGGGGAGAGCGGGTGATCGACCTGCTGTTCCATCTGCCGGAGAGCTACCTGGACCGGCGCGACCGGCCGACGCTGAAGCAGGCGCTGCTGGCGGCGAAGCTGGGGCAGGTGGTGACGGTGGCGGTGGAGGTGGTGCGGCATCAGGAGCCGGCGAACCCTCGGCAACCATGGCGGGTGGTGGTGACCGACGGCACCGGGTTTGCGGAGTTGGTGTTCTTCCATGCGCACCGGGCGCAGGAGATGGAGGTGGGGGCGAAGCTGGTGGTCTCCGGCAAGCTGGAGCGGTTCGGCAATCAGCTCACCTTTCCGCATCCGGATTACCTCGTGCCGGAGGCGCAGGCGGACCGCATTCCGGCGATCGAGCCGGTGTGGCGCCTGACGGCAGGGCTATGGCCGCGGCAGGTGGGCCGCGCGGTGACGCAGGTGCTGGAGCGAATCCCGACGCTGCCGGAGTGGCACGATGCGGCATTGTTGCGGCGGGAGCGGTGGCCGGGGTTCGCCGAGGCACTACGGGCGCTGCATGCGCCCCCTGCCCCGCCGGTTGGCGAGCTGCTGGAAAGCCCGCAACGTCGCCGGCTGGCGTATGACGAGCTGCTGGCGGGGCAGGTGGCGACGGCGCTGATGCGTGGGCGGGTGCGGGCGCGGCCAGGACGGGCGTTGGTGGGCGATGGGGCGTTGCGGCGCGAGGCGTTGCGGCGGTTCGGGCATCCGCCGACCCGGTCGCAGACGCAGGCGGTGGCGGAGATCGATCGCCACCTGGGCAGCGACCGGCGGATGCTGCGGCTGCTGCAGGGGGATGTGGGGTCGGGGAAAACGCTGGTCGCGTTGATGGCGATGCTGCGCGCGGTGGAGGCGGGTGCGCAGGCGGCGCTGATGGCGCCGACCGAGGTGCTGGCACGGCAACATCACCGCACGCTGTCGGTGTTGGCACCTGTTCCGGTTGCGATATTGACTGGTAGCGTGAAGGGGAAGGCGCGGACGTCGCTGTTGGCGGGGCTGGCGGATGGATCCGTGCCGTTGGTCGTGGGCACGCATGCGCTGTTCCAGAAGCATGTGGCGTTCCACGACCTGGGACTGGCGGTGATCGACGAGCAGCATCGTTTCGGAGTCGATCAGAGGCTGGAGTTGGGGGACAAGGGCGAGACGACGGATGTGCTGGTGATGACAGCGACGCCGATCCCTCGGACGCTGCTGCTGACGCAGTGGGGGGAGATGGAGATCAGCCGGCTGACCGAAAAACCGGCGGGGCGGCAGCCGATCCGCACGACGCTGCACGCGCTCGAGACGATGGGCGATGTGCTGGATGGGGTGGCGCGGAAGCTCGAGGAGGGCGCGCGCGTCTATTGGGTGTGTCCGCTGGTGGTGGAGAACCAGGAGCTGGATGTCGCGGCGGCGGAGGAACGGTTTGCCTCGTTGCGAGAGCGGTTCGGCATGGTAGTGGGGCTGGCGCATGGACAGCAGGATGGTGAGGTGCGCGACGCGGCGCTGGCCGATTTCGCGGCGGGGCGGGTGCGGCTGCTCGTGGCAACGACGGTGGTTGAGGTGGGGGTGGATGTGCCCGAGGCGTCCGTGATGGTCGTGGAGCATGCGGAACGGTTCGGATTGGCACAGTTACATCAATTGCGCGGGCGGGTGGGGCGGGGCGAGGCGGCGAGTTTCTGTCTGCTGTTGCATGACGCGCGACTGGGGGGGACGGCGCGGCGGCGGCTCGCGTTGTTGCGCGATACGGATGATGGGTTCGTGATCGCGGATGAGGATTTCCGGTTGCGCGGCGGGGGGGATGCGTTGGGAACGCGGCAGGCGGGGCTGCCGGGGTTCCGGTTGGCAGATCCGGTGGTGCATGAGGGGCTGCTGCACATGGCGCATCGGGATGCGTCGTTACTGGTGCAGAAGGATACGGGGTTGGTGGGGGAGAGAGGGCGGGCGGTGCGGTTGTTGCTACGGGTGTTTGAGCGGCGGGAGGCGATGCGGACGTTGGCGGCGGGGTGAGCTTGGGGTGTCGACAAGCCCGCAAACCGATATTCACGCCAGGTATTTTGCGCAGGCAGAATGCTGTCGGTCATGCAAAAGGTCCTGGACGTTTGCCTCCAACACGCGCCGATG
Organism: Acetobacteraceae bacterium; assembly: GCA_035486355.1. Classification (GTDB taxonomy): domain Bacteria; phylum Pseudomonadota; class Alphaproteobacteria; order Acetobacterales; family Acetobacteraceae; genus Palsa-883. The sequence continues at coordinate 3,689 of DATHNE010000227.1, read as the reverse complement.
CTCCTGCCTGTCGCCTCGCTGCAGCGGAAGGCTGGTGTTGATCTAATAAAAGGGGAGACTACGCGATGCGGTTGTCGGTCGCTTCATCTGCCATTGCCGCAGCTTTTGTTCTGACGCCTGTGGCCGCCGGCTACGGGCCCGCGTTGTGCCAGGACTTCAGCATAACGAACCAGGTGGAGCCGGCGAACGTGGGGCGCCGCGACGCGATGAGGCAACTGCAGGCGTGGTGGGACGCGCACGCCCACTATCCCAGATACGCGTCGAACAGCGATGAGGGTGGCACTGTCAAAGTCCACCCGGTGATCCTCCCTGACGGCAGGATCTGGACGGTCGATGTGGTGTGAAGCTCGGGATCGCGGACGCTCGACACGGCGGGCGGCTCGGTGTTCCGCGGCGGATTCGTGCGGCCGCATCTGGAGGGCGAGCCGCAGGCCGATACAGACATTTCGCTGCACTACGTCTTGGCGCACCGGGACGATCAGCCGTGGCAGCCGGTTACACGCCCGCGTTGTCCAAGAGCCCCTTCACCATAACGAACGATCCGGTCAAGTCGCCTATCCTTGAGACAATACAGATGCCGCAACCGATCGTTGCGTTGGCCTCGTCAATTACCACGACGGTCACATCCGCAATAAGCGTGTGAGCATCGGCTACATCATCGACCCCGCCCGCCAGCGACAGGGCATCGCTACCGAGGCGGTTTCGGCGATGCTTGACTTCTGCTTTGGGGACCTCGGCCTGCATTGTGCGCAGGCGTTCATCCATCCTGACAACACCATGTCGATCGCGCTGGTTGAGAAGCTCGGGTTCCGCCGTGAGCGCAGGCTGCGCGAAAGCCTGCGCGTCGGAAACCTGTGGCGCGACGAGCTGCTGTATGCGCGCCTCACGACTGACCGGGGCGGCCAAGGCTGAGGCCGCATCGGCAGGCCGCCGACGGCGCTGGCCTGCTGGCCGGCCAGTGCACGTATCAGGATATTTGCAGCGCGAGAACGACATCTCCGAGTGTGATGGTCATGGCCATTACGGAATACTACGCGGACGCCTCAGGCGTCACACGGCTTGCATTGCCGTCAACCGCGCCCACTCACTACTGCACGGTGAACGGAATATCCCCCATCGTCCGTTCCCCGTCGGCGCACACCGCCACCCAATGCAGCATGTAATGCCCCGCCGACGGCACGGCGCCGCTGGCGAACAGCACATCCACCGCGCTGTTGACCAGTGGATGCAGCGTCTGCACCACCTTGCCGCTCCGCGTGATTTCCAGCCGTGAGGCGAGGTGATTCACCGGCCCATCGAACCGTACCACGTATTGCGCATGCTCGCCGTGCAGGATCGCCTCGGCTGCCGGCGAGGATTCCTGCATGTGCACGGGGCTGGCGGCGGCCAGGCCCGGCCACGCGCCGAGGAGTGCCCAAAGGGTCGTGAGGCTGATCGCGGCGCCCGCGATGGGGCGGCGCAAGGGGTATGACATCATGACAGTCACCTCTTCAGACAGTACGTACGCGCCACCTGCGCGTCCGGGTCCGGACCGGCGCGGACCGCTTGCGTCGTCGCCTCTGCTCAAGTGGGATCGGTCCTAAGGCGCGGAGAGTACCGGCGACGGCATAGCTGCGTCGCCGCCTCGGCGCGAGAACCGGAGGGCTGTTTTTGTTGGTTTCTGCGGAACGATCGCCGCCATGCTGGCGTGCCACGCGCTAAAGCCGCGCACCCCACTCATCCGCCTGGGGTTCGCGGTCGCTCGCGCGCCAGGCTCGGCCTATGGGTTCCTGCAGGGCGCCGGGCGATCGGCCTCGTGGAGGCGATCTGGTCCCTGATGGCGTTGCGCCGCTAACGGGGAACGGCGCGATGCGCGTCGCCCGCCGTGTCGTGGCGGCGGACGCGCAACGCCCGCCACCAGACGACACGCCGGAGCAGGATGAGTTCGCTTCCGCTCACTCGCCGCTCCGGCTCCTTGTTGTCGCGTGATTCAGACCCAGGCGACCCCACCTGCGGTCATCACATCTAGACGCCGGCATACTCGGCGGAGATATCCTTCCTGGTGTAGTCCGTCAGCAACGCTGTCGAAACGATGCCGATTACCGCGCAGATCGCGATATACACCGCGATCGGCCAGGCCGAGTGATAGGTGGCGTAGAGAAAAGTGGCAATGAACGGCGACGGTCCACCGGCGATGATCGAAGCCAACTGATAGCCGAGCGAGCTGCCGCTGTAGCGCAGGCGCGGCGTGAAGCTCTCGGCGATCAGTGCCGCCTCCGGCCCGTATTGGGTCATCACTGGCAGCAGTGAGATGGCGATGGCGACGAAAATCACCCAGGGGACACCGCTGTTCAGCATGGCGATGTAGATGAAGCCGAACACGCCCATGGAGACGCATCCCAGCATGAACATGTTCTTGCGGCCGATACGGTCGGACAGGTGGCCGGCGACCACCACCCACAGGAACCCCACCACCGTTTGCAGGATCACCGCGGACAGCAGGAAATTGCGCGTCATCCCCAGCGCCGAGGTGCCGTACGTGAAGATCCAGGCGCCGACGATGTAGCCCGGTGCCTGCTCGGGCATGCGCAGCAGCGCCGTCAGTAGCACCTGTTTTGGCTGGCGCTTCAACACTTCCCACACCGGCACTCGCTCGACGCGCTGCTCGTCGAGGATCTTCTGGAACACCGGCGTTTCCAGGATGCCCACGCGGATCCACAGGCCAACCGCGACCATGATGGCGCTGAGGAAGAACGGGATGCGCCAGCCCCAGATCAGGAACTGATCGCCGGACAGCCAACTGAAGACGAGTACCGCGACATTGGCCAAGAACAGACCGGCGGGCGCGCCGAACTGCGGCCACGCGGACAGGAAGCCACGGTGCTCGCTGGTGCGCGCCCACTCCATCGCCAGCAGGACCGAGCCGCCCCATTCGCCGCCGACGCCGATGCCCTGGATCAGGCGGATCACGGTCAGCAGCACGGCACCCCAGATGCCAATGCTGTCGTAGGTCGGCACCAGTCCGACCGCGACGGTGGCGAGGCCGGTGACCAGCAGGGTCACGATCGGCGTCGCCTTGCGGCCAATGCGGTCGCCCCAGTGGCCGAAGATGGCCGCACCGATCGGCCGGCCAAGGAAGCCGACGAAGAAGACGCCGAATCCCTCCAGCACGCCGATGATGGGAACCGATTTCGGGAAGAACAGCTTGCCGAAGACGAGACCGGTGACCACGCCATACAGCAGGAAATCGTACCACTCGATGGTGGTGCCGACGGTGCTGGCGATGACGGCACGGCGCAGTTGCGCGCGGTGTTCCTCGGTCGATATGAGGCCAGGATGGGTGCGTTCACTCACGTTCGTTTCCTCCCTCCCAGGGGTGTCGTCGCGACCGCATCAGGTGGTCTGCTGACGGCATCGCGTGGGACGAGATGGCGCGGGCGTTTAAGCGAACAACGGCTGGGCCATCCCGGTGCGACGCAAGACAGCCGGGCGGTCGAGACCTGATGCAGAGGTGACCGTGGCCTGCTTAGGACTGGACGGGCGCCCGCGCATTGCGCTGGATTAATGATTTATACCAGGCGACTCAAAGATTGACGCATGCCCAAGCACGATGTGCGATTGATTCGATGCGCGCCAGATCAGTGACGAGGAACAGCCATGCCTCCGTGCAGGCGGCGAGGATGGCCTCGTAGCTATCCCAGACACGCTGG
>DATHNE010000226.1:0-8650 GCA_035486355.1 Acetobacteraceae bacterium | reverse complement strand
GGCCGAATACGCTCTCGTTGGCGCCGATCCGTGCCTTGAACACGACGCCACGCGCACGCTCCTGCGCCTCCGGACCGACGAATGGCACCGTCGAGGGCAACGGAGCGACAACGAAGGTATAGCGTGGCTGCATCGGGTGGTTCTCCGCGGGCCACCAATGACACGTTCTGGTGCCTGGCCCGCGGCCATCCCTAATTGATCCCGGCAAGAGATCAAGACGACGACCGGCTAACGGCGGGATGTTGTAGCGCAGGACACCTATTTGTCCGACAAGCGCAGCGTGTCAGGACGTCATCATGACCAGGCTCAATCTCCAGCATGGTGAACGCTGCGGTGCCGGCGACGGGATGACGCGTCGCCGGCCGTTCCGTCCGCTAGCCCGCGGCCGCCAGCTCCTCCGCCAACGCCTCAAGCCCCAATGCCCGCGCCACACCCAAGCCGTAGGCCGGATCTGCGCGCGTGCAGTTCTCCACATGGCGCTGCTTGATGTGCGCCCGCGCATCGCCCATCGCCCGGGCCGTATTCTCGAACAGCGCCTGCTGCTGCACCGGCGTCATGGCGCGGAACAAATTACCCGGCTGTTCCCAATGATCGTCGTCCACGCGATGGTCCCAATGCGCCGCGTCGCCATCCACCGGCATCGGTGGCTCGGAGAAATCGGGCTGGTTCGCCCACAGGCCGGCGCTGTTTGGATGGAAGGTCAGCGTGCCACCAAGATTGTCGTCCGTGCGCATCGCGCCGTCGCGATGGTAGCTGTGGAACGGGCATTTCGGTGCGTTCACCGGGAGATGGTTGAAGTTGACGCCGAGCCGATAACGCTGTGTGTCGCCATACGAGAACAGCCGCGCCTGCAGCATCTTGTCGGGCGAGAAGCCGATGCCCGGCACCACATTCGCCGGCGAGAACGCCGCCTGCTCCACCTCCGCGAAGTAGTTGTCCGGATAGCGGTTCAGCTCCATCACGCCGACTTCGATCAGTGGATAGTCTTTCTTCGGCCAGACCTTGGTGAGATCGAAGGGGTTGTGCTTCTGGGTCTTCGCCTGCGCTTCCGTCATCACCTGGATGAGCAACGTCCAGCGCGGGAAGTCGCCGCCATCGATCGCGTTCAGCAGATCCCGCCCGTGGCTCTCGCGATCATGGGCGACCACCACCGCGGCCTCGGCATCGGTGAGGTTGGCAATGCCCTGCTGCGTGCGGAAATGGAATTTCACCCACACGCGTTCGTTCGCCGCGTTGATCATCGAGAAGGTGTGGCTGCCAAACAAGTGCATGTGACGGAAGCTTTTCGGAATGCCACGGTCCGACATCACGATGGTGACCTGGTGCAGTGCCTCGGGCAGCAACGACCAGAAGTCCCAATTGCTGTCGGCACTGCGCAGCCCGGTGCGCGGGTCCCGCTTGATCGCGTGGTTCAGGTCGGGGAACCGCAGCGGGTCACGAAAGAAGAACACTGGCGTGTTGTTGCCGACAATGTCCCAATTGCCTTCCTCGGTGTAGAACTTCAATGCGGTGCCACGGATATCGCGCTCCGCATCCGCGGCACCGCGCTCGCCGGCCACGGTTGAAAAGCGCACAAACATCGACGTTTGCTTGCCGATGGCGCTGAACATCTTCGCCCGCGTGAAGCGCGTGATGTCGTGTGTCACAGTGAACGTGCCGTACGCGCCCCAGCCCTTGGCGTGCATGCGCCGCTCCGGGATAACCTCCCGATCGAAATGCGCCATCTTCTCGATGAGCCAGATATCCTGCAACAGCGCCGGGCCGCGCGGACCGGCGGTCATGATGTTGGTGTTGTCGGCCACCGGCGCGCCCGTCGCGCTGGTGAAAACCCTCGATGCGGACATGGTCAGCTCCTATCGGTGACTGTCTCTGTTATGGAATGTTCACGCGTGCCAGGCCGAGCCGCGGATCACGCGGCAGAAATTGCCCGGCGTGAAATGCGGGTCCTTGTCGGCGAGCACGTCGGCCTTGACGTTGCCGAAGGTCGTATCCGGCTTGTGCCGGATGCCGTCGTAGAACGCTTGGATGATGTCTTCCTTGAAGCGGCCGCTGCGCGGATGCGCCCGTACCACCGCCGCGCGCTCAGCGTTGGAGAAGTCTGCGTAGGCGATGCCCAGCACGTCCATCTCCACGCCCGCCGTCACCAGTGCGATCACCGGATGCATGTGCTGTGGAATGCCCGGCGTCGTATGCAGCGCGATCGCGGTCCAAACCGTATCGACATCCTGCTGCGATATCGCGCGCGCGCGCAGGAAGTCGCGCGCAGCATTCGCGCCGTCCACCTCGAAGCGCTCATCCGGGCTGCTATGCTGATGCGTTAGCCCCATGTCGTGAAACATCGCGCCGGCATACAGCAACTCGGCATCGAACCGCAGGCCACGCCGCGCCCCGGTCAGCGCGCCCCAGTAGAAGACGCGGCTGGAATGGTGAAACAGCAACGCCGTTTCCGTGTCCCGCACAAGTTCGGTGATCTCCCGCGCAAGCTTGCTGTCGGGTACGCTGATCCCTTCGATGGCGATGGTCATTTCCGTGCTCCCGTTGAACTTTCCACGCGCTGATATTCGTGCGGGGAGGTGCAGCGGCAATTGATCGGATACGTCAGATCCTGCCATTATCCGCGCGAACGAGCCATGGAGGCGCGGCATGACGAAGACCAGAACAGTCGCCATCCTCGCACTGCCCGGCGTTCAGCTCTTGGACGTTTCGGGCCCGCTGGACGTGTTCGCCGAGGCGAATGTGCAAGCGCGGCGTGAGGTGTATCGGCTGGTTCTCGTGGCCAGCAAGGCTGGCGAACTCCGCAGCTCCTCCGGCATGCGGCTCGTGCCGGACCAGACGATCGCGACGCCGTTCGGCGACGCGATCGACACACTGCTCGTCGCCGGCTGTCCCAACGCGGCCGAGATGTCCCCTGCGCCCACTGTCACGCACTGGTTGCGCCAAGTCGTGCCCGCGGCGCGGCGCTACGGCTCAGTGTGCAGCGGCGCGTTCTTTCTCGCCGCCGCCGGGCTGCTCGATGGCAAACGCGTCACCACACATTGGGCGGTCGCGGGCCGACTGGCACAGGCCTATCCACAGGTCACCGTCGATCCAGATGCAATCCATGTAAGGAATGGAAGGCTGCGCACCTCCGCCGGAGTCACGGCTGGCCTCGATCTGGCGCTGGCACTGGTGGAGGAAGATCTCGGGCGTGACATCGCAATGAACGTCGCCAGCCAGCTCGTCATGTTCTTTAAGCGCCTAGGCGGCCAAATGCAGTTCAGCCGAAAGGGCGCGACACTTGCGACCGGCCGCTCGGCGCTGCAGGAGGTGCAGCGCTTCGTCGCCGCGAACCCGTCGTCCGATCACAGCGTCGCCTGCCTCGCCGCCCGTTCCGGCCTCAGTCCCCGGCATTTCGCGCGTTTGTTCCGCAGCGAGATCGGCATCACCCCTGTCGCTTGGGTGGAAGCCGCGCGCGTCGCGGCGGCGCGGCGCATGCTGGAGAACGGTCGCGACGCGCCCAAACAGGTCGCCGTGCGATGTGGCTTCGCCAATGCGGACACCTTGCGCCGCGCCTTCGTCCGCCATGTCGGCGTCACCCCCGCGGAATACCGAAGGAGCTACCAGCCACTATAGATCGGTCTGCCTCCCGTCAGGCGCAAACCTGCCCTGCCGGCCGTCATGGGCGCTGCCGCCGCGCTTGACGCACGAGCGCGCGATCCCAAGTTCTCGCGCGGTCGACACGTCAGCGGTGGGTTGCGAGGGGTCATGAACGTGGCACGCGTGCTTGTGCGGTGGCTCTTCGCGGGCACGGCCTTGGTCGCCCTCGGTCTGCCGGGACTTGCCGCGGCGGCTCCGGCAACACCGGCGCAGCCCGCCGGAGCTGTGGGGCCGGCGCTCACGGTGGTTCATCAGTTCGGCGACGACTTCCGCCTGGTGGGGATCGGCGTATCGAAGACCGGCCGGGTCTTCGCCGCGGCACCCACGGCCCGCGCCCGCCACGGGTTGAGCATGGTCGAGGTCGACACCAAGACCGGGCAGGTCACGCCTTATCCGGACGCTGCGTGGAACACGATCCGCCCGGAGGCGGACGGCAAGCCAGAATGGGGTCTGGTGCAGGCGCTCTGGGACGACGCGGATGATCATCTCTGGGCGCTCGACACTGGTATCGCCCGGGGCAACGCGCCGATCCCACCCAAGTTGGTCGAGTTCGATCTCAAGACCAACCAGCCGGTCCGCATCTACACGTTCGAGGACAGCGTCACGATAAAGGATGCGCTCAACGACGTGCGTATCGACCTGCCGCACCACACGGCTTATCTGACCGCGGCCGGAAATCGCGGCGGCATCGTGGTGCTGGATCTAAAGTCCGGCCATTCCCGTTTGGGGCTGGCGGGTGACCGTTCCGCCATCGCGGATCCGAAACAACACCTGATGCTCGGTGACGAAGAAGCCCGGAAGCCGGACGGCTCGTCGGTGGTGATCCAGACCGATGGCATCGCCCTCTCGCCGGACGCGCAGTGGCTTTATTATCGGCCGCTCACCGACCACAACTACTGGCGCGTGCCCACGGCCGCGCTGCGAGACGCGCGGCTGAGCGAGGCGTCGCTATCGCGCAAGGTGCAGTACCTCGGCAGCGCGGCGATGAGCGGCGGGCTGATCATGGACAAGGCCGGCACCCTGTTCGCCGGCGACATCGAGCATGCCGCCGTGGTCGCGCTGACCATCCACGGCACCCACATGACCTCCCGGGTGTTCGTGCGCGCGCCGGGCCAGCTCTCCTGGGCGGACGGCTTTGCGATCAATGGCGATGATCTCTACATCAGCGACTCTCACCTGAGCGAGGTCGCGTTCAAGAACGACCTGCCGCGCGCCGGCCCGTTCACCATCTTCAAGGTCAAATTGCCGCCGGGTTGACCCGTCGCCCGCGACACCCACGCGAGCAGGACCCCTGCAGGTGCGAACGGAGCGGGATTGTAAAATGAATCGCACTTAAAGCGATTGATCCTGCTGTTGGAAGGCTCAATGCTAGCTCTATCGAAGCAGTCGCTGCGTTCGGCGCCCATGGCATCGAACCTGGCGCAAACCACGACGAGACCGGTTCATCGCGAATGGTGTGGTGACGGTCGTCAACATTTGCCTGCGAGCACGATGGACGGCGGCTTGGACAACGAAGCCCTTCACGGCCGGATGGCCGCAATCCTCGCGGAATCGCGGCCAGGATACCGAATCCTGTTCGTGTCCGTATTGATCTCGATGGCTCTGGCCGGCTGCGCCGTCGGCCCGGACTTTGTCGCTCCTGCACCGCCCCGCGCCCCCAACTATGTCATCGGCCAGGCCGCGATCGTCACTGCGCCAGCGTCGGGCGATACCGCGCAGCAAATACACCTCGGCGGCGGGCTCGAGGCGGATTGGTGGACACGCCTGCGGTCGCCGGAGCTGGATCGGACGGTCACTTTGGCGCTGAGTAGCAATCGAACACTCGAAGTTGCGCGCGCGAACATTTTGCAAGCGTCCGAAGAGATCAAAGTCGCGCGCGCCGGGCTGCTTCCGCAAGTCGACGCGACAGGTGGGCTCGCGAGGCAACAGTACGGCGCGTCCTTCCTGGGTCCGGAGGCAGCGACCTTTCCGACCTTTTCGGCCTATTCCGCCGGCATCGGCATCAGCTACGACGTCGACGCGTTCGGCCGAACGCGCCGCGGCATCGAACTGGCCGCCGCAGACAAAGATGTCCAGCAGGAGATGCTCCGTGCCGCTCAATTGGGTATCGCCAGCGACACTGTTCTCGAAGCCCTGCTGATCGCCTCGACACGCGCCCAGGTCGACGTCGTCAATAGCGTTATTGCCTCCGACCAGCGGACGGTTGACCTCGTACAATCCCGGCTGGCGCAGGGCGCGGCATCGGAGCAGGACGTCACCACGGCCCAGAGCCAATTGGATCGGGACCGGACGTTGTTGCCCGCGCTGCGTCAACAACTCAACACGGCCGAGGATGCGCTCGCGACTCTGGTCGGCAGGTCGCCCGCTGAGTGGTCAGCGCCGGACTTCAGCCTGGCTGGCATGAGCCTTCCCCAGGACGTTCCATTGGTCGTGCCGTCAGACCTGGTCCGTTCGCGCCCGGACATCCGAGCGGCTGAAGCGCAGCTCCATGCGGCGAGCGCGGCAGTGGGGATCGCGACTGCCGATCTCTATCCTCGGATCAACTTGAGCGCCAACGTCGCCGAACAGGGTCTGCTTGGCGGGCCGGCAGGTGCTGCCTGGGGCCTCATCGGCGGGATCACCGCGCCGATCTTTCACGGCGGCGCCCTCACCGCACAGCGCCGTGCTGCGCAGGACGCCTATCAGGCTGTGTTCGCGCAGTATCAGCAGACGGTGCTGATTGCGTTCCGGCAAATCGCGGACACATTGCACGCGCTGCAGAACGGCGCCGATGCAGTGACAGCGCAGCATCAGGCCCTCACTTCAGCAACCAAGGCATTGGGGCTGAGCCGCGACGCGTATATCGCCGGCAACACGACCATCCTACAAGTATTGGACGCGCAGCGCCTGCAGCAACTGGCAGAACTTAGCCTGGTTCAGGCGCGTACGGAGCGGTTTATCCAAACGGTCAATCTATTCGTCGCGGCGGGCGGAGGACTGACGGCCAGCGGTGCCGCTGAGTGAACTGCGGCGTCGGAGCTTGGATGCCCAGACGCGGGCACGCCGATCGCTACCCGATTTGACTGCGTCGTGCCCGGCACCACCATGAATGTGCGGACTTTCACGTGCGACGGCGAGCCTCTTCACCGCCGGCCTCGATCGCCCGCATCGCTGCCTCGATCAGGCGCCGCATCTTCAGGCCAAACAGTGCCGCATCGACCGGCGAGCCCCCGTTGACCTCCACCTGGGCGGCGTACGCATCACTTGCCTCCCCTAGCGCCTCGGCGCGGCGCTCCGGGCCAAGCGCCATGATCTCCAGGGCGCCTGCGGGGTCGGACAGCGAGGGGCAATGATCGCTGGGCATTTACCCTCAATCACAGCGCGAGGCACCACCCCATGATCTACATCAAACAGCCGTCACCATCCGCCATCACAGACAGATGCGGTCCACCAGCGTCCGCGCCCTACACCGGCCTCAGCCACCGCTTTGCGATCCGGCAGCCAACGGTGAACGCTGGGTTGAACACATTGCCCACATCGTAGCAAACCACCTGGCCCATCAGATGGCTGGCCGCGCGTGCGTCCAATCCGTAGTCCTCACCCAGCCAGCGCACCATCTCGGTCGTCGCGTGCTGCAACGCCTGGTCCAGCGGCCGCGCATTGCCGACAGTGAAAATATCTTCCATCGTCTCGCCGCGCGGCCAGAGGATTGTCCGCTTCAGCACATGAAACGTCACTTCCATTTCGAACGAGGTTTCAATCCCGGTGCCGACGATCTCGCCGTCACCCTGGCAGGCATGGCCGTCGCCAAGATAGAACAGCGCACCCGGCGCTGAGACGGGGAACCACGCCGTCGTCCCCGGCGCGAACAGCCGATAGTCCATGTTGCCGCCGTTCTGCGCGCTGGTGGCCGTGGAGAACGCCTGCCCGCGCGCCGGTGCCACCCCAAAACAGCCGATCATCGGTTGCAGCGGTGGGGTAAAATCCTCCAGGCCCTTCGGCGCGTCACGCAGCCGCACGGTCCCGGTATTGCCGCCGATCTCCCACACCGCGCGTTGCATTGCCGGCCGATCCGGAATCGCAGCCGGGTCCAGCACGGTGAAGGCGAGGGGTGACATAGTCCATCCGGTCGCCCGGCTCGGCGTCAGCCGGTCGATGCGCACGGTCAGCGTGTCGCCGGGCTCGGCGCCTTCGATGAAGAAGGGCCCGGTCATCGGGTTTGGCCGTTCCGCTACCGCAACATCGTGCGCATCAAGTCCGGACGCATCGACCGTATCTGTCACCAAAGTGTCGCCATCGGCGAGGTGAAGGCACGGCTCGGCGGTGCCGATCACATTGAAATAGCGGGTCGGATGAAAGTGATGCGTGGCCATCATGTGCCCCCGACAGATGTCTGGTGTAGGATAGCGACAAGATCGTCACCGCGCTACACGACCAACGGCGGCGCACACGCGGCCTGGTCTCCGGATCAGCGAGAAAGTCGATGATCCCAACAAACTTAATCGATTGGACAGCGCGAACACAGGACGCTATCGCCAAACCCCGCAGACCACGATGGGAGTAAACCATGGACGCCGAAAGCAAATGCCCGATAGCCGGAAAGGTGAGCCGGACGGCCGTTGTGCGTGGCATGTCGAACCAGCTCTGGTGGCCGAACCGGCTGGATCTGTCGATCCTGCACCAGAATCCACCCAAGGCGGATCCCATGGGTGCCGGCTTCAATTACGCCAAGGAATTCAAGACCCTCGACCTGAAAGCCGTCAAAGCGGACATTTTCGCGCTGATGACCACCTCGCAGGATTGGTGGCCCGCCGATTTCGGCCATTACGGCCCGCTCTTCATTCGCATGGCCTGGCATAGCGCCGGCACCTATCGCATCGCTGACGGCCGCGGCGGCGGTGGGATGGGCACGCAGCGCTTCGCACCCCTCAACAGTTGGCCCGACAACGTGAGCCTCGACAAGGCGCGCCTTCTGCTCTGGCCGATCAAGCAGAAATACGGCCGCAAGATCTCCTGGGCCGACCTGATGATCCTC
>DATHNE010000225.1:0-13737 GCA_035486355.1 Acetobacteraceae bacterium | reverse complement strand
CCCCTGCTGAACCTGGCCATTCTGCGGCTGGTTCTGCTGCGCGGCCTGGTTCATCGCGTTCAGGATGCGGAAATAGTGCTCGGCGTGCTGGAAATAGCCTTCCGCCATCACCCGGTCACCGCTTGAGGTCGCATCGCGGCCAAGCTGCAGATATTTCTCGAACAACTGCTGCGCCGTGCCACGGATACGAAGGTCCGGGCCGTTGCTGTCAAAGACATGATTGCGGTTGAGCGGGACGTTGCCACCACTGTGATGACGGATCGGTCCCCCTCCACCACCGCCGCCGCCGCCACCGGGACGATGGCCACGCCCACGCATACGTTTCATGTTCATACTGGTACCGTCGCGCTTTCCTGTTGGCAGTCATGGCCGCTGGCGCCTGGTTAACCCGAGGCTAGCCCTACGAGCGCTCAGGGGCGTGTCCCCTCGGCCAGACTGCGATCCTTCGACGTTGGTTCCGGCATGCGCCCTGGTTGGCCCATCAGCGTCCACAACACCGGACGGCGATCGATTCGACCAGGGCCCTGGACCGCGACGCGCCGCCGCGTTCCTTGCCGGACACGGAAGGTAGTCGCAGGGGTCGCTGTTGCCAAACGGTTTTTTCAGGCCCCACCCAAGCGTGACAACAGCAGGGCGCGAGGGATGCCGGCGAGGTCCGCGCGGGTGCGCGCCACGAGGCCGAAGCCGTCCGCCAGTGCGCTGACCGCCGCCGCCTGACCCACGCCGAGTTCCAGAATGGCAACGCCACCCGGCGCGAGCAGCCGGGGCACATCGGGCAGAATCCGCCGGTAGGCACTCAAACCGTCCGGACCACCGTCCAAGGCCGAGGCGGGCTCGAACCGGGCGACCTCGGGCATCAGGCTGAGCAGGTCGCCGCTCGGGATATAGGGCGGATTACACAGGATCAGCTCGAATCGCCCGGCCATCGGCGCCGCCCAATCGCCGCAGACCATCGCCGCTCTGTTATCCATGCGAAGCATGGCAGCATTGCTCCTGGCGAGCAGGCAGGCCGCGGCGGACCGGTCGGTGCCGATGCCAAACGACGCGGGATATTCACGCAGCGCCGCCAGCAGCAGGCAGCCGGTGCCGGTGCCGAGGTCCAGCATGCGGCGCACCTGGGCACGATCTGGCAACACCGCGAGGGCGGCCTCGATCAGTGTCTCTGAATCAGCGCGGGGGATCAGCGTCGCGGCCGAGACGGTGAAGTCGAGGCTCCAGAACTCGCGATGGCCGGTGATCAGAGCCAGCGGCTCATGGGCGGCGCGGCGCGACAGCAGGGCGTCGTAGGTCGTGGGTTCGATGTCGGCATCGGGATCGCGCAGCAGCGTTTCGACCGTGACCGCCAGCGCATGCGCCAACAGCCGCCGTGCCTCCAGGCGGGGATTGTCGATGCCAGCCTGATCCAATTGCGCGGCACCGCGGCGCAATGCCGCGCGAACCGTGCTCACGCCTCGGCGGCCAGTCGGGCCGCCACGTCCTCGGCGGTCAGCGCATCGATGAACTCGTCCAGCTCGCCTGCCAGCACGCGGTCGATCTTGTACAGCGTCAGATTGATCCGATGATCGGACACCCGCCCCTGCGGGAAATTATAGGTCCGGATCCGTTCCGACCGGTCGCCGGTGCCGACCTGCGACTTGCGGTCCGCCGCCCGCGTCGCCGCCAGTGACGCACGCTGCTGTTCATACAGCCGCGCGCGCAGGATCTTCATCGCCTTTGCGCGGTTCTTGTGCTGGCTGCGCTCCTCCTGCATCGCGACGACAATGCCTGACGGCAAGTGCGTGATGCGAACGGCACTGTCGGTTTTGTTCACATGCTGCCCGCCGGCGCCGGACGCGCGATAGACGTCGATGCGCAGGTCATTCTCATCGACCTGCACATCGACTTCCTCGGCTTCGGGCAACACCGCGACCGTCACGGTTGAGGTATGAATCCGCCCTTGGCTCTCGGTGGTCGGCACGCGCTGCACGCGATGCACGCCGGATTCATACTTCAGCCGCGCGAATACGCTGCGTCCGGTGATCTCAGCGATGCCTTCCTTCAGCCCACCCAGCTCGGTATCGTTGTATTCCAGGATCTCGAACCGCCAACCGCGCAACGTCGCATATCTCTGATACATTCCAAACAGTTCGGATGCGAACAGAGCCGCCTCGTCGCCCCCGGCGGCCGGCCGGATTTCGACGATCGCGGACCGCTCATCCGCTTCATCCTTTGGCAGCAGTGCCAGGCGGATCTCGTGTTCCAGCTTGGGGATTCGTCCCTTCAGCTCATCCAGCTCGGCCTCCGCAAGCTCGCGCATCTCGGGATCGCCCAGCAGCGTCTCCGCCTCGGACTGTGCCTGCTCAGCCGCGCGCAGATCGGCAATGCGTTCCTCAACCGGAGTGAGTTCCGACAATTCCTTCGACGCCTTGGCATAGGCCTCGCCGGACAAACCCTCGGTCAGCAGCGCGCGCAGCTCCTCCGCGCGCGCTGTGATCCGGTCCAGCTTCGAATCAAGACTCATGGACCGCACATCTCGCTGATCGTCATGGCGGGGCTTGACCCGGTCATCCGCCCCCACTGCCGGTGCGCGGATGGCCGGCACAAGGCCGGCCATGACCGAGAGGGTTGGAACCTCATCACCCCAGCCGCGCGGCGATCGCGTCGAGCTTCACCGCTTCCTGTTCTCCGGTTGCCAGATCCTTCACCTGTGCCACACCCGCGGCAATATCATCCGGTCCCAGAATGACCGCCGCCCGCGCACCGATGCGATTGGCGCGCTCCATCCGCCGCCGCAGGTTGCCGCGATACGCCATCTCGGCCCGAATGCCCGCCGCGCGCAGCGCCTGCAACACCGTCAGCGCCGCCACCTCGGTGCCGTCCCCGACGGGCACCACTGCGACCGGCGCGGGCGCTGGCGGTGGTGCGTCCAGCAACATCGCCAGCCGCTCGATACCCGCGGCCCAGCCGACACACGGTGTGGGCGGGCCGCCCATCTCCTCCACCAGTCCGTCGTACCGACCGCCACCCATCACCGTCCCCTGCGAACCGAGCTTGGTGGTGACGAACTCGAACGCTGTGTGCCCGTAATAATCCAGCCCGCGAACAATACGCGGGTTCTCCCGATACGGCACGCCGAACCGATCCAGCCAGCTCAGCACGCCAGCGTAGAACGTCGCCGCCGCCTCGGTCAGGTGGCCCGCGATCACCGGCGCGTTGGCGACGATGCGGCGGTCGCCCTCGTCCTTGGAGTCCAGGATGCGCAGCGGGTTGCGGTCCAGTCGTTGCAGGCTGTCCGCTGACAGCGCGCCCTGATGCTGGGTGAAATAGGCCACCAGCGCGTCGCGATACGCGGCGCGGCTCTCCTGGTCGCCCAGCGTGTTGATTTCCAACACCGTCTCGCCGGCCACGCCCAGTGTCCTCAGGATCTCCCAGCCGCAGGCGATCACCTCCGCATCCGCCAGCGGTTCAGCCGAACCCAGCACCTCGATGTCGATCTGATGGAACTGCCGGAAGCGGCCCTTCTGGGGGCGCTCGTAGCGGAACATCGGGCCAGTATAGAACACTTTCTGCGGCAGCGACTGGGTCAGGCCGTTGGAAACCAGGGCGCGACAGACGCCGGCCGTCGCCTCCGGCCGCAGCGTGATGGAATCCCCGCCCCGATCTTCGAAGCTGTACATCTCCTTGGTCACCACATCCGACGTCTCCCCCAGTGTGCGGGAGAACACGCGCGTGTCCTCGAAGATCGGGGTGGACCATTCGTCGAAGCCATAGGTGGCGGCAATGCGGCGGGCGGTGTCCACCACATGGGTGTGGCGGCGCTGGTCCTCGCCGATCAGGTCGTGGGTGCCGCGGGCGGGTTGCAGGGCTGTCACGGGCGATCCTGGCCAATCAGTGGGCGAAATGGGGGCGAAGCATGTGGCACGGGAGAGCCGCGCACGGAAGAGCCGGCACGACCCCGGCTAACAGGTGCATGCGGTTCCCACCAGGAAAGGCAAACCGCGAAGAACGCGAATACCGCGGCCCGCGCGTTGCCGCCCGCCGTCATAGGTATGTGAGGTTTTCCCATTCACCCGTCCCGCCTCGCCACCCGGGAGGGGGTGACGCAGGCGCGACAATCGCTGGATCCCCGCCCTGGTTCCGCCCCCGTCATCCGCCCCCGCGTGATAGGTACATGGGGTCTTCGCCCTTTTCCGCCGGACCCAGTCAGAGATAGTCGAAAGGCGGATGAACGCGGGTACACGCCGATATCCCGTGCCGTACTCCCCGTGTGCCGACCGCCCCACGGTCGATCGGCTCTTGTCGCAGTCTAGGACCCCGCGATCCCAGCGTGCCGTCCTCAAGGTGCATAGGGTGTTGTCCGCGCCAACACGTGGGAGGCGCGATGCTCGCTGCATGTACGCCCGCGTGCGCGCCCACCCGCCTGCCAGAGCCACGAACCCGTCTCACGCTCGCCATCGCAGCCACCCCTCCAACCCGGCAACCGTGCCGGCCGACCCATGTCGACAGGTTGCCCCGCCGCCACAAGCGCGTCGCCCGCCGTATTCGCCGCCAGCCCGCCTGTGAGATTCCCCACTTCCGTTGCAGCAGGGCATCGTGATACGGCGCCCCTGTCATACGCCGCCCGTCATAAACTGCCTTGGGGCGCGTTTGGCATGACACCTGGGGATCTGCGCGCGGAGCGGAGCGACCGGTAGGTCCGTGGAATGGGCTCGCACCTCCCGCATCGCCGGCAACCAAACCTTCGGCCATCCGTGATGGACTGCGGTACAGCCATTGCCGTAGGGTCACAATCATGAACGCCGTTCCGTTCGATACGTTGACGCTGGCGCGCGACCTTGCAGCCACTGCGCTGACCCCGCCGGTCGCGGCTGGTAGCGCCTCGGTTCTGGCGGATGCACTGATCGGCGCCGATTTGGCCACGCGGTCCGATCTTGCGCTGCTGGAAACCAAGCTCAGGGGCGCGCTTGGGGTGTTGGACCTGAAAATCGAGCGCCTCCGTCGCGCCACGACGATCAAGCTTGGCGGGATGATCTTCGTCGCCGTCGGTGGCCTCCTCGCAGCCATGCGCCTGATGCCACAACCCTGACCCGCGCCGCCTCGGCGGCATGACGTTTGCTTTCCTCCGGCCCGCGCCCACGGGCCCCCGGCCCGCCGCGAGGAGTTGCCCGTGCCCGCCCGCAAGATGCACCTTGTCGCCTATCTGAAGACCAGCCCCACTGCCAGCTACGCCGGCGGCTGGCGTTCCCCCGCCGCGCCACTGAACGACCTGTTCGACCCCGTCCGCTATGAACATGTCGCTCGCGCCCTGGAGGCCGCCCGCTTCGACGCCGCGTTCTTCGCCGACGGCATGGGCGTGCCCGACATCTACAAGAACAGCTACGCCGACTACCTGGGCCGCGGCGGCCAGATGAGCCTGCTTGATCCGCTGATGCTGCTGCCGCTGATGGCGCGCGCCACGACGCATCTCGGCCTTGGCACCACACTCTCCACCACCTTCAATGCGCCGTACCCGCTGGCGCGCACGCTCGGCACCCTCGATATTCTCAGCGGCGGCCGCGCCTGCTGGAACGTCGTCACCTCGGCGAACGACTACGAGGCACGCAATTGCGGCATCGAATCGATGCCGCCGAAGGAAGCCCGCTACGACCGTGCCGATGAGGTGATGGAGGCGTGTTTCGCGTTGTGGGACTGCTGGGATCCGGACGCGCTGGTGCTGGACCGCGAGGCCGGCGTGTTCGCCGACACCAGCAAGATTCGTCGCGCCAATTATCAAGGCCGTCTCGTCAGCACGCGCGGGCCGCTGTCGATCCCGTGCTCGCCGCAAGGCCGTCCGGTGATCCTGCAAGCCGGCTCGTCGGCGCGCGGTCGCGACTTCGCCGCGCGCTGGTCGGAAATGATCTTTGCCACCCAGGCCACCAAGCAGGATTGTCGGGCGTTCCGCGAGGACATGCTGCATCGCTTCGCCGCCATCGACCGCCCAGCCGATGCGTGTGTTATCCTGCCCACGGTATCGGTCGTCGTCGCCGAAACCGATGCGATCGCGCGCGAGAAAGCCGACTACCTCGATTCCCGCGTTGATCCTGAGCTGGTGATCGCCTCCCACTCCGCCCTGCTGGGTGTCGATCTCAGCACCATCGAGTCTGCCGCGGACGCACTGGTCGGCGCCGGCAACCAGGGCGTGCAGGGTTCGCTGGATCGCGTGAGCCAGACCGCTCGCGCACAGGGCATCAGCTTCGCCCAGGCGGTACGCAAACCGCGCGGCCTGCTGGCCGGCTCACCGGGCACCATCGCCGACTACATGGAGGATTGGTTCACCAGCGGGGCCTGCGATGGCTTTGTGCTGCCGCCCACTGTTTTCCCTGGCACCTATGAGGATTTCGGCCGCATGGTGACGCCGGAGCTGCAGCGCCGGGGATTGCTGCGCACGGAGTACGCCGGCCGCACGTTGCGCGAGAACCTGCGGCACGCGGGCTGACCCGTACACCTCTCCCACGTCGTGGGCCAGGTGTACAATCATTCCTCGGCACGCGGCTTGCTTGCCACTGCGACCACGCACGCCGCCCCATCAACGCGAAGGACAGCCCATGTCGCTCACCCGCCGCTCGTTGATCGCCGCTTCACTCGCCGCCACAACCATTCGTGCCGCGCGCGCGGCACCCGGCGTGCTGCGCGTCGGTATCAGCACTTCGCTCAACGGCCTCGACCCGCTGATGACCACCACCGGCGACGAGTACATCTTCGACAATCTCTGTTTCAACGGCCTCACGCGCATGCGCGAAGATCTGGTGGTCGAGCCCGACCTCGCCGCGAGCTGGTCGTACAGCGATGACCTGAAGCGCTGGACATTCAAGCTGAAGCAGGGTGTGAAATTCCACGACGGCTCGGTGATGGAAGCCGCCGACGTCGCGGCGATGTTCACGCGCATGCTCGACCCAGCGACGGTGTCACCGGCCCGCAGTCAGAACGATATGATCGACACCGTCGTGGCGACTGATCCATCGACTGTGGTGTTCAACCTGAAGGTGCCCTACGGCGGCCTGGCCGATATCCTCACCGACCGCCAGGTGAAGATCACGCCGCGCAGCGCGGTGGCGCAGATGAAGACCAAGCCGATCGGCACCGGCCCGTTCAAGTTCGTCAGCTACACCCCGGGCGACCGCGTGGTGCTGACGCGCAATCCCGATTATTTCGAGGTCGGTCTGCCGAAGGTTGCGGGCGTGGAGCTGCGCATCATCCCCGAGATCAGCGTGCGGGTCGCGGCATTGCAAGCCGGCGATATCGACATTTTGTGGGACCTGCCGCTCGAACAGGTGAAGGAAGTGGCCGGCCAGTCCGGCTTGCGGGCCGAGAGCATCCCGACCGCGTCCTGGGACGGCGCGGTGCTCAACAACGCGATCCCGCCGTTCAACGATGTCCGCGTGCGGCAAGCCTTTCATCTCGGCGTCGACAAGAAAGACCTGGTGGAGCTGGCGCTGTTCGGCCAGGGCTTGCCGACGATCAGCCCGATCCCGCCGACGCATCCGTTCTATGCCAAGGATGCGGTGATCCCGCCGATCGATCCCGCCGCGGCGCGCAAGCTGCTGGCGGCGGCCGGACATCCCGACGGCATCAAGATCACGATGATCACGCCGATCGGGCGGCCACTGCGTGAGCGCCTGGGCGTGACGCTGCAGCAACTGCTGAAGCCCGCGGGGTTCGATTTCCAGATCCAGCGCGTGCCGTACTCCAGCTATACCGCCGAGGTCTCCGGCAAGGCTCCGATCTATATCGATGGGTTCTTCGCCCGTCCCACGATCGACACCAGCACCTTCCCGTTCCTGCACACCGGCGCAAGCTGGAACAATCAGCTCTGGCACTACAGCAATCCCGCGGTGGACAAGGCGCTGGAGACGGCGCGTACCAGCGGCGATGCGACAGTGCAGAAAACCAACTACATCGCCATGCAGAAGGAACTCGTCACCACGCCCGCGGGCATGTTCTGCTACGTGACGAATTTTGCCTGCGCCTTCCGCGGCAATGTCGACGGCGTGCACACCCATCCGATGCGCTGGTTCGACCTACGGCACGCGACCCTGAGCTGAGGCCCCGTGGCAGGGCATCTGCTGTATCGGCTGCTCAGCACGCTCGGCGTGCTGCTGGTCATGTCGATGCTGATTTTCGCGATCGTGCATATCCTGCCCGGCAACGTCGCGTACGCGATCCTGGGCGAGTACGCGACCAAGGATGCAGTCGCGGTGCTGCAGGCGAAGCTTGGCCTGAACGATCCGCTACCGGTGCAATACTGGCATTGGCTCAGTGGCATGTTGCACGGCAATCTGGGTGACTCGGTGATGATGCAGCGGCCGGCGGCCCCGCTGATCCTGGATGCGTTGGGACGCTCCGCCATTCTGGCGGGATTGTCGTTCCTGCTCGTGGCGTCCTGCGGTATCACGCTCGGTGTGTTTGCCGCGACGCATCAGGGACGTGCATTCGATCGCATTGCGACCTTCGCGCAGCTCTTGTTTATTGCTATACCGGAATTCTTCTGGGGCATTCTCGCGGTGCTGGTTTTCGCCTCCTGGATGCACCTGCTGCCCGCGACCGGCTATGACCCGCTCAGTGAATCCGGGCTGCTGCACTGGATATCGCACCTGATCCTGCCGGTCCTGGTGCTGTCTTGCGGGCTGCTGGCGCATGTTTCGCGCCTGACGCGATCAGCGATGATCGACGTGTTGCAGAGCCGCTACGTGCTAGCGGCGCGCGCCAAGGGCTTCAGCGCCGCACGCGTGCTGGGGCGCCACGCGCTGCCCAATGCGCTGTTGCCGGCGATCACTATTCTGGCGATCGATTTCGGTCTGTTGATCGGCGGGGTGGTGGTGATCGAGACGGTGTTCGCCTTCCCTGGTCTCGGCCGCCTGCTGGTGTTCTCGATCGAGCATCATGACCTGCCGTTGTTGCAGGCCGGCATGATGGTGGTGACGGCGATCTACGCGCTGGCCAACCTGCTGGCCGATCTCAGCTATGCCGCGCTCAATCCGCGCATTCGCGTCGGTGGTGCCACCGCGTGACCGCGATAGCGCTTGCCGCCCCGTCCCGCCGACGCGTGCCGCGCATCCTGCTGTTGGGCGGGATAGTGCTGGCGCTGATCATCGTGCTGGCGCTGATCGGCATCTGGCACACGCCGTATGATCCCACGGCCTTCGCCGTGCGCAGCCGTCTGATGCCGCCCAGCGCGCCGCATCTGTTCGGCACCGATGAGTACGGTCGCGACGTGCTTTCGCGCGTGCTGGCCGGCGCGCACCTGTCGCTGGCGATCGGCTTCGGTGCGATGCTGATCAGCCTGGTGTTTGGCGTGCCATTGGGCATGCTTGCCGCCTTCCACCGCGGCGTGGTGGAAGAGGTCGTCATGCGGTCAGTCGATCTGTTGATCTCGCTGCCGCCAATTCTGCTGGGATTGTTGATCCTGGCCGTGACGCCGCCGAACACGCTGAAGACCATCATCGCGGTCGGCCTGGTGTATATACCGATTCTGGTCCGGTTGAGCCGCGCCGTCGCGCTCGCACTGCTGGAGGAAGACTTCGTGCAGGCCGCGTTCGCACGCGGCGAGGGTGCGGTGTCCATCCTGTGGCACGAGATCCTGCCGAATGCCTGGCCGCCGATCATCGTCGAATGCGGCCTGCGTGTGACCTTCGCGATTCTGCTTGGCTCCGCCTTGTCGTTTCTTGGCCTGGGCCCGCAACCGCCCAGCAGCGAATGGGGCCTGATGATCGCCGAAAGCCGCACCTTCCTGACCCAGGCGCCTTGGGTTGGCCTGGCCCCGGGGCTGTGCCTGTGTGTGTTGCTGGTCGCGGTGAATCTGGTGGGCGAGGGGCTGCGCGAAGCCCTCGACCCGCATCTGCGCGGCCGCGCGCATGGCTGACCGTTCACTGACGATCGAGGGGCTGTCGCTCGAATACAACACCCCGGGCGGCTGGCTGAAGGCGCTGGACGATGTTGCGCTGACGATCCCACACGGCACCGCCCTCGGCCTCGTCGGTGAATCCGGCTCCGGCAAGTCGAGTGTGGTGATGGCGTTGCTGGGTCTGTTGGACGCGGGCGCGCGCGTCACTGCAAACCGCGTCGACTTCGACGGCGAGGACCTGCTGACGCGCGCCGCCGCCCTGCGCGGCCGACGCATCGGCGTGGTGTTCCAGGATACCTCCGCCGTGCTTAACCCGGCGCTCACGATCGGCACGCTGGTCATGGAACCGCTGCTGGTTCACGAGGGCTTTACCAGGCAGCAAGCCCGCATGCGTGCGCTGGAACTGCTGGATGAAATGGGCATCCAGCGCCCCGCTCAGGTCATGGACTCCTATCCCCATCAGCTTTCAGGCGGCATGAAACAGCGCGTGGTGATCGCCACCGCGCTGGCCACCGAACCCGACCTGATGCTGCTGGATGAACCCACCACCGCGCTGGATGTGACGGTGGAGGCGCAGATCCTCGACCTGCTCGATCGGCTACGTGCCCGGCACGGATTGTCCATGTTGCTGGTCAGCCACAACCTCGGCATCGTCGATCGGCTCTGCGATCGCGTGTCGGTGCTCTACGCCGGTCGCGTCGCTGAAACCGGCGCGACCGCGGACGTCCTCGATCATCCGCGCCATCCCTACACCAAGGGTCTGCTCGCCGCCTTGCCCCGCCCCAAGCTGGCGGATGATCAGCGCCTGGCGCCCATTCCCGGCGGACTGCCGGATCTCGTTATCCCTGATCCCGGCTGCAATTTTCGGCCGCGCTGTCCGTTCGCCGCAGATGGCTGTGCGCGGCCCCAGATCCCGCAAGGCACGACGCACCAGGTGCGTTGCCATCGCCTCGCCGAGATCGGCGATCTTCCCTGGCCGGCCGAGGCCAGGTCCGTCGACGCGTCACCCACCGCCACGCCGCGTGTCGTGCGTCCATTGGTGGAGGCAGTCGCACTGCGCCGGCGTTTCACCAGCGGTGGACTATGGCAGCGCGTCCTCGGCCGGGCGGATCGCGGCGTGCTGGCCGTCGACGACGTTTCACTGACGATCCGACCTGGTGAAGTGGTCGGGCTGGTGGGCGAATCCGGCTGCGGCAAATCCACGCTCGGTCGCCTGCTGCTGCGCCTGATCGCCGCCGACGCCGGTGCGGTGCGCTTCGCAGACCAGGAGGTTGGCGCGCGTCCCGCCGCCGCGTTCCGTCGCCGCGCGCAGATCGTGTTCCAGAACCCCGACACGGCGCTCAACCCGCGCCAGACCGTCGGCACCATCCTGCGCCGTCCGCTGCGCCATTTCGGCCTCGCACGGGGTGCCGACAGCACAAGCGAGATCACCCGCCTGCTGGAGCTCGTCCGCCTCCCCGCCTCCTACGCCGACCGCTATCCTCACCAGCTTTCAGGCGGCGAGAAGCAGCGCGTTGGCATCGCCCGTGCGCTCGCCAGCAAGCCTGATTTCCTGGTCTGCGACGAGGCGGTATCCGCCCTGGACGTCTCTGTGCAGGCCGCGGTGCTCAATCTGCTGCGCGACCTGCGCGACGCGCTCGGCCTGTCGTACTTGTTCATCAGCCATGACATCGGCGTGATCGCTCACATCGCGGATCGCGTCGTCGTGATGTATCGCGGCGTGGTGGTGGAGGAAGGCGGTGTGCGCGACGTCCTGCACCCGCCCTATCACCCTTACACGGAGCTGCTGTTGTCCTCGGTGCCGGTGATCGGCAAGCACCGCGGCGCGGCGCCAGCGGACCGAACCGTCGAACGCGCCGACGTCGGCGGGCACGCCACGGGCTGCAGATTTGCCGCGCGATGCACACGCAAACTCGATGGCATCTGCGATTCCATCCCACCACCATGGCAACACGTGGCGTCGGATCATCGTGTCCGCTGCCATATCCCATTGCGCGCCGTCATGCTTGCGCACGGTGCGACGCGTACGATTGAGATGTCATGAGAGTTGCAATGTCGCGCGCATCGTGCCGCAGGATTGCGCCACACGTCGTTGCCCATCACTGAAAGTTCACCGTTTTACCATGGTCCTTCCATGGAACTACCGGTCCTACGCCACATTGTGCTTGTGCAGGACACAATGCGGCAGGGGTGGCGGCAACGGTGGATATCGGGCTTGGCGATGCGCTGATCTCGACGGCCGCTTTCAGCGGCGAGCGTCGGGCCGAGCAGGTTCTGTTCGTCACGCCGGAGATGGCCGGATTGCTGAAGGCCGGCGGCTTGGGCGAAATCTCCGCCTATCTGCCCCGCATGTTGCGCCTCAACGGTGTCGATACGCGCATCCTGTTGCCCGGCTATCCCGCCGCGCTCGCGGCTGCCGACCGTTTCACAGTGGTCGCCGACCTGCCGGGTCTGAACGCGATCCCGCCGTGCCGGATTGCCGAACACCGCATGGCAGATGGGTTGGTGGTCTACATCATTGTGTGCCAGGACCTGTACGATCGCGAGGGTTCGCCCTATGTCGATCGGCATGCACAGGAATTCTCCGACAACGACCTGCGTTTCGCCCGCCTCGGCCTGGCCGCGGCGCAGATCGCGACAGGTGCCCGCGGGCTGGGCTGGGTGCCGGATCTGGTGCATGCCAATGACTGGCCGGCCTCGCTCGCGCCCGCGTATATGCAGTGGAGCGGCGTTCACAAGCCGTCGATCCTGACGGTGCACAACCTGGCCTATCAGGGTGTCTTTGATCGCGCGCATGCTGCCGACCTCGGCATCCCCGGCTCCGCGCTGGGCGTGAAGGGTGTGGAATTCTACGGCAACATGTCGTTCCTGAAGGCGGGGCTGTTCTACGCGACCCACATCACCACGGTCAGCCCGACCTATGCGCGCGAGATCCTGACGCCGGAGCTGGGGTGCGGGCTCGATGGTCTGTTACGAGAGCGGGCCGAACACGGGGAATTGACCGGCATCCTGAACGGTATCGATGAAAGCTACGACCCTGGCTCCGATCCGCATCTGGTGCATCATTTCGGTTGTGGCGACATGTCGGGCAAGGACGGCAACGCCGCCGATGTCCGCGAAACCTTCCGCCTGACTGATTCCGCCGGTCCGCTGTTCGCCCTGGTGTCCCGCCTGGTCCATCAGAAAGGCGTCGACCTTGTGGTGGCGGCCGCGCGCGCGATTCTGGAGCAAGGCGGGCAGATCGTCGCGACCGGCATGGGCGAGCCCCACCTGGAGCAGGCAATGACGTCGCTTGCGGAACAATATCCCGGTTCGGTCGGCGTGCGCATCGGCTTCGAGGAATCGCTGGCCCACCGGATTTACGCCGGAAGTGACTTCCTGCTCATGCCCTCGCGCTTCGAGCCCTGCGGCCTGAGCCAGATGTACGCCCAGCGCTTCGGCTGCCTGCCGATCGCGCGCAAGACCGGCGGCCTGATCGACACAATTCAGGACAACATCACCGGGTTCCTGTTCGATGCGCCCTCGGTTTCCGCTCTGACGGCTGCCATCGACCGTGCCGTCCAGGCCTTCCGTTCCATTGGAACCCTGGGCCCGATGAAAACCGCCGCCATGCGGCGCCCCGCAGGATGGAGCGCGGCCGCGACCAGGTATCAAAGCATCTACGACGGCGCATTGCAGCGCTGCTGACCGGAGACAGACCGGCATCGCCGGTCTGTCTCCGGTCACCGGGAACGTGCTCTAGCGGGGCAGCGGCACATCCCACACGTTGTCGCAATACTCGCGGATCGCGCGATCCGAGGAAAACCAGCTCACATGTGCTGTGTTGTGCACGCTGGCGCGCCACCATGCGTGCTGGTTGCGCCACAGCGCCGTCAGCC
>DATHNE010000224.1:0-8780 GCA_035486355.1 Acetobacteraceae bacterium | reverse complement strand
TGATCAGGTGACGATCCGAAAATTTTCCGGGCGAATGATACGGAAGTTGTCGGAGACGGCGTCGCAGATTGCGGGCCAGTTTTGCCGCACTTCGTCGCGCAGAAAGGTTAGAATTGCGGTTGTGAAGTCGGCGAAGCGCTGGTGACATCGGTTGTGCGTGACACGCCTGTGCATGACGCCCCACAGCCGTTCGATCGGGTTCAGGTGTGGGCAGTAGGCCGGGATAAAATGAAGTCTGATCCGGCAGCCCGGTGTGGCGAGCCACGCCTGCACCAGCCTGGCGTGGTGGTAGCGGGCGTTGTCCACGAACAGGTGGATCAGGCGTTTGTGCGGATACCTCGCGGCAATCGCCACCAGCAACGCAATGGTGCTGGCCGCATCCACCGTCAGCGCCTCGAGCATCCTGGTCTGGCCGGTTTGCAGGTCGATCGCGCCATGAATATTCACGCGCTGGCGGCCGCTGGTTTGGCCCACCGCAATGACCACATCCTTGGGCGCCCAACATCCCGCCGGCCGCACCGCATGGGTCGGGTGGACGGCATCGCCGAACAGCACCGCTTCGTCACCTTCAAGCCGGCGCAACAGGCCTTCGTAATGCTTGATGAAGGCTTCCTGCTTTTGCGGGTCCAGCTTGCGCGCCACTTCGCGCGGGCGGCGATGCTCCATGCCAAGCCGGTGCAGCAGCGCGATCAGGCCCGACCGGCCTTGATACACGACACCAAATTCCTGCTCGATCCAGGCGCCGATTTCGCGTGTCGAGCGTGGCGGTGATCCAGGCCTTCAGGCTGGCTTGCTCGGTCTCGCTCAAGCGGCACGTGCTGGCTTCGTGACCGAAACCTGCCAGGCCCTCGATGCCGTCTTCCTGATACCGGCGGTACCAGGTGCGCACGCTGTCGTCGTCAAGCAAAAGCACGCTCCCCACCGCTTGGCAACTCATGCCGTTGTCCAACAAAACCAGCGCGTTCGCCCGGTGCGCCAGGCGATGCGACAGGCACACAGTCCAAGCGCCTGATCCGCATGTTCAGGCCACGCGGGAATCCGTAGGCGAAAACCTATTCGGCGTCATCAGCTATCTTCAGCAACAGGCCGGCGTGCAGCTTCACGTGATGCCCGAGATGCGGTGAGTAAGCGCTGGTGATCATGATGAAACGGATCAGTCATCGCCATCGGTGAAGGACTCAAATTTCGCGAACAGGGTCGGCTCGCGATAGCGCTCGGCGGCAGTACGCTCGCCAGGCGGCCGGCGATCTTCGCGTAGTTCAAACAAAACCGGCTGCGAGGCGCGCGGGGTATCGCACTTTCCCTTGCTCGACGAGCACAAATGCGCACGGCGCGTCAATGACATTATCAAATCGGGAGCCAGTTGCCGTCAATGACGCTTCAAACTGCTCGGCCAGTTGCCCGATCGACTTAAAGCCGAATTGCGCTGCCTCAACGAGCGGTTTGAACAGGTGATATGGCACTAACAGTTCGGCAGCAAAAATATCGCAGGCAATCTCGTGCCACAAGGGCTGGCAATGTGGCGGGTCGCCGTTACCGACAGTTAAGCGTGCAGTAGCCCCCGTTTGGCCAGGTTCCGCATCAGCGCGCTGATGCCGAAGGTCCAGGGTTCGCACTGGTCCGACGGCATCATGCGGTTGACCAGCCGCCCCAGCTTCGGTGCGGCGATCGTCACAATATCGCCGGTCTTGTGGGTGAACCCCTTGCCGGGCGCGTCGCGATCCTCCACCGGGGCGAACATCGTGCCCAGGAACAGCACCGCGCCGTCGGGATAGCGATGGTTCGCGTTGACCATCTGCGCCACGAGGTCGGCAGGGTCGCGGCTGATCTTGCTGATCGAGGAGCTGCCATCCAGGCGGAACCCATCTGTGCCCGCCACGATCAGCGACACCGTGGTCTGGCGAATGTCATCTAGGTTGAACCCACTATCGAACAGCCGCAGCATTGGCCCGATGGCGCAGGAGCCATTGTTATCCTTCGCCTTGCTCATCAGCAGTGCCGAGCGGCCTTCCACGTCGCGCAGGTTGATGTCGTTGCCCAGCGTCGCGCCGACGATCCGGCCGACGGAAGACACCGCCAGCACAACCTCCGGCTCCGGATTGTTCCAAGACGACATCGAATTGATGCCGCCATCCGTCGCGGTGCCAACCGCGGCCATAGGCTGCGCCTTGGTGAAGATCTCGGCATCCGGGCCGATCCCCACTTCCAGATACTGGCTCCACGCGCCCTGCGCTATCAGCACGGATTTCAGCGCCGCCGCCTGCTCGGATCCCGGCTTCAACCGCGCCAGATCATCACCGACCAGGCGTGTCACCTCGGTGCGTATCGCCGCGGCCGCGGTCAGATCGCCGCGCGCCCGCTCCTCGATCACCCGCTCCAGCATCGAGATGGCAAAGGTCACCCCCGCCGCCTTCAACGCCTGCAGATCGACCGGCGCCAGCAACCACGGCTGCGAGTGATCGCGATCCTCGGGCGGCGTATTGGCTAACACCGCGTCGAACGCGCCGAGCGCCTCGCCGGACGCCACACAGACCGCCGCGACCGCGTCCGCCGCCTCGCACAGGTCACGCATCGTCGGGAACCGGCCGGTGATGTCCACCAACATACCGTCACGCAGCACGACCACCGACGGTCCGCCGACATCCGGCCGCCACACCCGTCCCACCAGCGTTGCCGCACCGGCATCATCAGGCAGCGCTGGCCGCAGCGTGGTACGAAACTCCGTCATGGTCGCGTCTCCCCCTTGGATCAGGCTATAATACCGTGCTCGGGATCATGGAACGAGGGGATCAACCCATGAAGCTGTTTGGCGGCGGATCGCAGGACACGGGTGAGGGCTTCAAGGTGATACACACCGAAGAGGAATGGCGCCAGAAACTGACCCCGGCGCAGTTCCAGGTGTTGCGCAAGCACAGTACCGAGCGCGCCGGCACCAGCCCGTTGAACCAGGAGAAACGCTCTGGCACGTTCGCGTGCGCCGGCTGTGGCAAGGAGCTGTTCGCAGCCGACACGAAATTCGAAAGCGGCACCGGCTGGCCCAGCTTCTACGCGCCGCTGGATGGTGCGGTTGCCACGCACGAGGACCGCAGCTTGTTCATGACCCGCACCGAGGTGCACTGCGCCGATTGCGGCGGGCATCTCGGGCACGTGTTCGAGGACGGCCCGCGCCCGACTGGCCTGCGCTACTGCATGAACGGTGCGGCCATGACGTTCAAGCCGGAGTAGCCGGTACCGTCATGCCGGGGCTGGGACCACCCCGGCATGACGTATGAGGGATCAGAAGCTCAGCTCCGCTGGCACCTGTTCGGGCGTCACGCCATTCAGCCCCAGGCCCGCGATCATCATGTCGCGGATCGTGCCGATGCCGCGATTGAAGTCGATCCAGGCATTCACCACCTCGACGAACCGTGTATCTGGCTCGCGCTGCACGCCGTAGCAGCTGGGTAGCGAAACGATCGGCGTGTTCAGCAGATGATACGGCCCCAGGCTCGGGTTCTTGCCCACCGTGCTCAATCCAATCGTCGCTGCCAGGATCTCTGCGTCCACCCGACCCGACTGCAACGCCAGCACGCAATCGTCGATGGTCTTGAACCCGATCAACTGCGCCTTCGGCGTGAAGCGGCGTGCGCAGGTCTCGTGCAACGAGCCAAGATCGAATGCGATCTTTACGTCGGGCTTGTTCAGATCACCCCAGGCCTTCGGCTCGAACCCCTGCTTTGCGAGGCAGCCAAACGGGGCGACGATATACGGGCGGGTGAAGCCAATCGCCAATGCGCGCTGCGGCGTCGGGTTCAACGCGAACGCGATGTCGATCTTGTTGGACTGAACATCCAGCACGGAATTGCCGAAGGTGGTTTCGACATGCACCACTTCGGCGCTCCAGATTGCGGCGATGCTCTTGGCCATCTCGACCGCCGCGCCGCTCCATTGGCCGGTGGCGATGTCCTTCTTGAAATAGGGCGGGCTGCCGGACACCACGCCCATGCGCAATTGCTTGGTGCGCGTGACACGGTCCAGCGTGCTTTCAGGCTGGGTTTCGGCGCGCGCGGAACCGATGAGGAAACTGGCTGGCAGCGCGACGGCGCTGGCGGCCAATCCGCGTCGAGTGGTGCGTTGGGTCATGCTGTGCTCCTGGGTGCCCACGTGACGGCCGCCGACACGGTCGATGGCCAGGCGACACAGTTGCACGTCACGACCGGCGGAGCGATGCCGATCGCCCCTGCGTACACCACATCGGGGCGCCTCACGACACCCCGATGCCGGATCAGTCCACCAATTCAGGATCAGCGAATGATGATCTCCACGCGCCGGTTCTGTGGCTCACGCACGCCAGGCCCGGTCGGTACCAGCAGATTGGTATCGCCGTAGCCGTGAATGCTGATCGCACTCTGCGGCACGCCGTCGCGTACCAACTCACCCTCGACCGCCTGCGCACGGCGTACTGATAGACCCTGGTTGTACTGCTGTGTGCCAGAGGTATCGGTGTAGCCGTTCACCTCGATCCGCGTGTACTGCACCTTGGTCGAATTATCCGCGGCCTCCTTGATGATCTGCTGCGCCCTCGCTGTGAGCGTCGCCTGATCCCAGTCGAAGAACACCAGATAACTCCGCGCAGGTGCCGGAGCAGGTGCGGCAACCGGCACCGGAGCAGGCGGCGGCGGTGGGGCACTGTTGAAGGCGTAGCGCAGGCCAATCAAGATCGCATGGTTGAATTCGCTTCCCGCCTGCTCGCTGATCGGCGCGCTGACGCCACCGACCGTGGCGGTGCCACCGTAGCTGCGGTTGCCGCTCGTCATACCCATGAAGCGGTACTCGGCCGTCGCAGCGAGGCCTGGAACTTGCGGAATTGGAAACGCGGCACCCAACATCGCCTGATACGCGAACCCACCGAGCGTTGAGGTGTTGGTGTCGATCGCGGCGGCTGGTGTCACGCCCAAAGTATATGCACTGACCCCGCGCCATTGCGCAGCTTCCCAGCCGACGCCGAGGCCCACATACGGGATCACCCAGGGGCTGACATTGTTGAAGTCGTAGTAGCCGTTCACCATGAAACCGAACTTCTGTTCGGTGCCACCGGCGGTGGACGGCGCCCCGGCGCCGCTGAACCCGTCGAACCGATTCATCATCCAGTTGCCTTCCACCTCGGCACGGAACCCATTGCCGAAGCCCCAGCCAGCGCTGAGCACGGTATCCAGCCCGGGAAGCACCTTGAAGTTGCCAGAGCCGCCGGAGAAGTTTGGCGAGACCGATTCTTGCTGCATGAAATTGGCGCCAACGCCGCCAGCGACATACAGGCCGGTGATCGGCACATTGACGACGGGCTGGGCCCGTGCCGCCAGCGGCACTGCCAGCGCCGTGGCAGCCAAAAGCGTGATGCGTAGTTTCACGATACCCTACTCCTAACTGCATATTCCGAACCGGATACGGTACGACTGGTGTCACCGATCACATCGCATCCATGTGCGCATAGCTGGGCGGAATTACGACTGACACCATACAACAGGATGATAATACGCGTCTTTCGGCGTTACTGTGGTACCGAGGCAACCACGTATTTGTATTCGGTAAATCTGCCGTGAATATTCATTCTTATTTGTAATCTGCTGTTGAGGTTTTTCAAGCTTTCGCGATGCGGGTTGTGTGGTCCAACGCGGGACATCATGGCCGCCAAACTTGTCGGATAGTGGGCAAGCTGCGGTCACAATTTGCCGAATTGCGGTGGCTCGGTGATCATTGCGGCCATCTACCCATCGTACCGACGGAGAGCCGTGTGTCCTCAGCGCCCA
Source organism: Acetobacteraceae bacterium (assembly GCA_035486355.1). GTDB lineage: Bacteria > Pseudomonadota > Alphaproteobacteria > Acetobacterales > Acetobacteraceae > Palsa-883. The sequence continues at coordinate 2,994 of DATHNE010000224.1, read as the reverse complement.
ATGTGATCGACAGTTCCAATGACGTCGCGCCGAACGCCCTGCTATGGCAACGCACGCGTGATGGCGTCGCGGCTCCACCAGCACAGTGGAGTGACACACTTGCAACCATCCTCAGCCATCGATCCGTGCGCGCCTTCCTGCCAACGTCGCTGCCATCCGGTACGTTGGAACTGCTGATCGCGGCGGCGCAATCCGCCTCCACCTCCTCGAACCTTCAACTCTGGAGCGTGATCGCGATTGAGGATCCCGATCACAAGGCCCGTCTGTCCGAACTCGCCGGACAGCAAGCCTTCATCCGTGAGGCGCCCTTATTGCTGGTCTGGTTGGCCGACCTCGCGCGGCTCAGCGCGATTGCTGTGAGGCGTCAGGTGCCGGTGGAAGGCGTGCATTATGTCGAAGAATTCATCGTTGGCGTGGTTGATGCGGCGCTGGCAGCCCAGAGCGCGACGGTCGCCGCCGAATCACTTGGCCTGGGCTGCTGTTATATCGGTGCGATGCGCAATCTGCCGGAGCAGGTGGCGGCGGAACTGGGACTGCCACCTCAGGTGTTCGCGGTGTTCGGCATGTCGGTGGGATATCCCGATCCCGCGCGCGAGACCGGCGTAAAGCCACGGCTGCCGCGCGGCGTGGTGTTGCATCGGGAACGTTACGGAAGAGAAAATAATGAGCCAGAGATCAGGCAATACAATGCAACGGCACGTGCCTATCAGCGCGAGCAGGGCATGCGAGAGCAGGATTGGACGCAGCAATCGATTGATCGTGTGAAGGACAAAGCGGCACTGCGTGGCCGTGACCGCATGAAGGAAGCGCTGCACAATCTGGGATTCGAGCTGCGCTAATTCACGCCATCAGATAATCGAATGCCGCTAGCGCGTGCACGCGTGCGACGGTGTCAAGTTCCGCGATCAACACATATTCGTCGACGCCACCCATGTTGTGTGGGGTCGGCCCGTAGACCACGGTCGCGATACCAGCCTGTCGACACAGTCGCGCATCCGATCCGCCCACGCGCATGTTGACCGCTGGCGCGCGACCCAACATTTGCTCCGCGGCCTGCCGCACGGTCTGCACGATCGGGTGCGCGGGGTCGGTGACGGTCGGATCGCAGCGCCGCAGCACCTCAACCGTCACGCCATCATGTCTGGCAAGCGCGTGTTTCAATACCTCCTCCACCGCACGCGCGGACAACCCAGCCGGAACGCGAATATCCAATGATGCCTCGGCGGTCGGCGGCACCAGGTTCGGCGACGTTCCACCAATGATCCGACCTAGATTGACCGTCACGGCCCCCAGCACAGCCGCCTCACCGGCGCCGCTGAGTGCTTCGCTGATCGGCTTCGCCGCGGCAATCGCCTCGGCTACGCCGGGCGGCGGCGTCGCCTGCAGCGCGCGCAGCCCGTCCACGGCATCCAGCGCCGCGCGCAGCCGGTCCAGTGCATTGACGCCCAGATGGACATGCGCGCCATGCGCCGGCTTGCCTGTCGCGGTCAGGCGCACCCACAGAAAGCCCTTCTCGCCGAACCGCAGCACCATCGGCGAACCAGCATCGCCGATGATCACCGCATCGCCACGCGCTTGTGGCACGGTCTCCAGCAACCATGCAGTGCCGAGCGCGCCCATGCTCTCTTCGTCGCCGGCCAGCGTCAGCACGGCTTCGCCACGCCAGTCGGCCGCGCAATCGGCGAGAGCCGCCAGTGCCACGATCGACGCGGCGATGCCACCCTTCATGTCGGCCGCGCCACGTCCATACAGCCGTCCGTCCCGCACGACACCGGCAAGTGGATCGACGGACCAGCCAGAAATATCGCCCAGCGGATAGGTGTCCAGATGGCCATTCAACACCAGGCGACGGCCGGACGCGGAACCATCAACAACAGCAACCAGATTGCTGACTTCATCCGAAGTGCGATGCGCGGTCACGTGGGCCGTAGGCACGTGCTCGCGGAGAATGGCAGCGGCCTCGGCCGCGACGGCGTGCGTCAGACCGGGCGGGTTGGGAGATGGCACCGCGATCAGCCGCCGTGCGATCGCAACGATCTGCGCCTGCCGTGCCGCACAGGCCTCCAGCAGGCGCGCGCGGCCAGAGTGTGGGGTCATTGCAGCAGCCACATTCGCTCTCCGTATCACTGTCGTGCCAGCATAGACGCAGCACGGCGCCACCGGACGAAAGGGTATTGCATGAGCCTTCCTCCTGCCATTGCCGGCGCCATCGCGACTGATACCCTGCTCTGGGCCGACTTTCTCGCGCTGTGTGACTGCGGCGGCCGGCTGGCTGGCACGCCCTCTGAGGCGGCCGCCCTGGCGTGGTTGCGCGCGGCAGGCAGCGCCGCGACCGGCCACGCCGTGGTGTCGGTGCCGGCATCATATGGTGGCTGGACAGCGGAGTCCGCGAGCGTGACCTTGATCGACAGCGACCGGCGCATCCCGCTCGCGTGTCAGCCATTAATACGATCCATGGCCGGAACAGTAACGGCGGAGGTGGTCGATCTCGGCCGCGGCACCGAGGCTGAATTCGCCCAACGCGGCCCCGCACTGGCCGGGCGCATCGCGCTGGTGCGGCACGAATACATGTTTGCCAGCGGCCATCTGCATCGGCGCGTCAAATATAACAGCGCATTGCGCGCCGGCGCGGTCGGATTCCTGATTGCGGGCCCGTTGCCCACGGGCGTGGTCGCCGGGTCCTCCGGTCGCAGCGATGAAACGGGGATCCCGGCACTCGGCATCTCGCCAGAGGCCGCCGCGCACCTGTCCTTGCCCGTGGGATACGCATGGGCGGAATTGCGGGTGCGCGCGTCCGAGCACGCGGCGACCACCGAGACGCTGTTGTTCGATCTGCCAGGGACGGGACCCGGCTGGGTGGTGTTGAGCGCACATGCGGATGGGCACATGCCCGCCGAAAGCGCGCTCGACAATGCGACCGGGGTGGCCGCAGCTCTGGCTGTGGCGCGCGCGCTGGCGCCGTATGTCGCGACCTGCCGGCGCGGGTTGCGCGTG